>CAZJTG010000338.1:0-3508 GCA_964548865.1 uncultured Solibacteraceae bacterium | reverse complement strand
CGTCAAGGTGCGCGGCACGGTCAAGGAGGGGTTTAACCTCGGTCCGCTGGCCAGCCAACTGCCGGCCGGCGTGGGTTCAGGTCTGGTGCTGGTGGAAAGCTGGCATCGCGCCGGCGATTAGGTGGAGATGACATGGCCGAGCCATTAGCGGCAGACGAAGCTCGACGATCGGCGCAGCACGAGTCGGTCAAGACCCAGGTGGAGGACAAGGTGCAGGCCGAGATCGCGGATCAGGCCCGGCAGGCACCGCCGCCGAGCGAAGCACGCAAAATCGACCAGGTAGCCGGCCAGTTTCGCGCCAGGGCCGTCGATGAAGTGGTGGACACCGAACGGGAGGTGGGCCGGTCCCGCGGCGCCGCCCGCATGTCCCAGGTGGCGGATTACCTGTTCTTTCTGCTGTACGCCCTCCTGGGCATGCGATTCCTGCTGGCCTTGCTGGCGGCCCGCAGCTCGGCCGGCTTCGTCAAGTTCATCAGTGCCGTGACGGCCCCGTTCTACGCGCCCTTCGATGGCATCGTGTCGAGTCCCAGCACGGCAGACGGACACACGTTGCTCGTGCCGATCGGTATCGCCATCATCGCCTACGTGATGCTGCATCTGGCGATCAACGGCCTGCTGCGAATGCTGGCCCATCGCAAGACACAGATCTAGGAAAGGACGGAACGGGGCGGTTTTCGAGATTACAACCCGTCGACGATTACCTCTTCACCGTCACCGGATCCTCAGCGCTGGTTGCTGGCTTATCTGGTCGAACGAGAATCTGCGCCCTAACCTGGAAGTCCCGCGCGTCGACGAATTTGTTCGGGGCCGAGGTTTGCTACCGCCGACTCTGAGCGACGAGGAGATTGCCCAGGCGGAGGATCGGCGTACAGACGAATGGCGGCCATCGCTGACCGCCATCGTCGAGAGCCGCTGATAAGTGATGGTCGCTACGTTCGCTTCGTAAACCGTCGCCGTGCCGCTACTGCCGCGAGGCCCGTGCCGAGCAGGAGCCAGGTGGAGGGTTCGGGGACGGCTGCTTCTCCAGGCACCGCCGGATCACGCGCTCCAGCGCGCCCGGCACGTTCGCCGCGACCGCGCTGAACTCCGGCGGATCCTCCTTCAGGATCGCGCTCATCGTCTCCACGTGCGAGTCGCCGCGGAACGCGCGCTGGCCGCTCAGCATCTCGTAGAAGATCGCGCCGAAGGAAAAGATGTCCGTGCGGTGATCGAACGCCATGCCGCGGACCTGTTCCGGCGACATTTAGCCGACCGTGCCGGGCACGGTGCCAGGGGTCGTGTCCGCCATCTGCGTCTGCTCCGCCGTCACGCCCGCCTCCGCGCTCGCTGCGCCCGCGCCTCGCGCCATGGCGGGGCCCGGCGCATGTCATCGCCTGCTACTTCAAGCCCTTCACCAGAAACAGGTCCGAGTGCGTCACGCCGTAGCCGTACACGTAGGCGCTCGCGTCGGCGGACAGGAGCACCTGGCCGACGCCTCCGTTCGCGACTGACTCGGGAAGCGGTGTGATCGTCCGCACGAGCGTGCGCGCGCCCGTCGCGAGATAGATGCGGTAGACGAGCTGCGAGCCGTCGTTCGGCACCGTCCGCCGGCGAACGAAAAGGCCGCGCCCATCGGCCGTAAAGCGCACGGGGCCGTCGGCAGGCTCGAGGCCCTTGACGGGATTGGTGGGAACCGAGGCGCCGGCCGCCGATCCTGCGATCGCCACGAGCGATCGCGATCCATCCGGCGCCCGGGCCAGAAGTTGCGTGCCGTCAGGCGTCACCAGGACTCCAGTCACGCCCTCGGGCGTCACCGGCGTGGGCTCGCCTCCGTCGATCGACTGCACCCACGTGCGCGGCGGCCGGCCCGGTTTGAATCCGACAAACACGAACCGCTTGCCGTCCGGCAGAAACCGCGCGTCCGTGTGATGTCGTCTTTCGTCAGTGCGCGCGCCGCGCCCGCGCCCGTCGGCATCAGCACGAGTTGACTCGGTGCCTCCTGCCTCTGCGCGATCACCCAGCGGCCATCGGCAGAGAGCGCAAGGCCTTCACCCGTGCCGAGCCTGATCGCCGGCGATCCGTCGGTCTTCCTGAGGAACGTCGCGTAGCCGGGACCGCCACCCTCTCCCTCTTCGCCGATGACGAGCGTCCGCCCATCGTCTGAAAGCGCCATCGGCTGCGTCCAGTCGAGCCAGGAGACGTCGCGTTCCTTCGTCTCGCCGGGTGCGAGCGCAACGGCGCCGCGCCGGGAACTGTCGTGCGTGAGCAGCACCGTACCGTCGGCGCCAATGTCCCCGAGAATCATGGTGCCCGGCACGCGCAACACCGTCCGCACGACGCCTTCAGGCGTGGCGGCAAGCAGCGAGCGCCACAGCCCCCTCGATGCGCACGTGAACCACACCTCCTTGCCTGAGGGCGTCCACGCAATCCCCTGCGCGCTCTCGCACTCGACGGGAATCTTCGTCCGCACGCCGGCGCCATCGAGGATCGACACGCTGCCGCGATCGTCGCCGAGCATGGGCTGATCGAGAATCGCCACCCGCGTGCCGTCGGGCGACACACTCACATGGCTTACCCAGCCGGTCGTTTCGTACACGACCTTGCCGATCGGAAACTCCACGCGGTATTTGCCGTTGACGACGTGCGAGACGACGAGGTCGGAGCCGTCTGGAAGCCAGTCCGCGTGCTGGACGTCTTCGAGGACGTCGCGGCCGGCGCCGCCCGACAGCGGCGCGCGCGCCAGCGTGCCCGTCGTGGCGTAGCCGCTGATGCTGACGCGATCGCGGATGAGCGCGAGCTCGCCCTTGGCGGAAATCGACGCGACGTTGGCGTTGAGATAAGGCAACGCCAGCGACTCAGGGCTCTCGGCACGAGTCGAATAGACCTGCAGGGGCGCGCCCTCCCACCGCGCCGAGTAGTAGAACGTCGCGCCATCGGGCGCCATGGCGGCCGACAGAATCGGGCCGCGCCGGTACGTCAGCCGCTGGAACTCGGTGACGGTCGACCCCGGCGTCGTCCAGATCGCACGGCCGGCGAAGAGACCAGCGGCGCCCACGACCACAAGAGCCGCGATCGCGACCAGCGGATTCAGCCGCAGTCGTGGCGCAGGCATCGGCAAGGCCGCGGCTGCGGCCGCGAGAGACGACGAACTCTGACTGGAGCTCGACGGGCCCGAGAGCGCTTCGAGCGAGATCGCCAGATCGTGCGCGGAATGGAACCGGTCTGACGGCTGCTTCTCGAGGCAGCGCCGGATGATCCGCTCGACCGACCCCGGCACGTTTACCGTCACGTCGGTAAACTCCGCCGGATCCTCCTTCAGAATCGCGTTCATCGTCTCTACGTTCGAATCGCCTCGAAATGGCCGCCGGCCGGTCAGCATCTCGTAGAAGACAGCACCGAAGGAGAAGATGTCCGTGCGGTGGTCGGTCGAGAGGCCGCGCACTTGTTCGGGCGACATGTAGCCGACCGTGCCGAGCACCGTGCCTGGCGTCGTGTCGCCGGCCGCGGCGGCCCTCGTCACACCGTCCGA
>CAZJTG010000337.1:0-3517 GCA_964548865.1 uncultured Solibacteraceae bacterium | reverse complement strand
GTCGTCACCCGTCGTCACCCGTCGTCACCCGTCGTCACCCGTCGTCACCTGTCGTTACCCGTCGTTACCCGTCGTTACCCGTCGTCACCCGTCGTCACCCGTCGTCACCCGTCGTCACCCGTCGTCACCTGTCGTCACCCGTCGTCACCCGTCGTCACCCGTCGTCACCCGTCGTCACCCGTCGTTGACTCGTCGCCCATCGACGAAGATCGTGTTCACCATCGACCCGCCGCGCACGATGTAGTCCTGCGCAATCAGGTACGTCGCGAGCTCGCCCAGGCGCCCTTTGTCGAACATCGGCACACCCTCGGCGCAGATCACACCGGGCCGATGTATCGACATGTCGAGCGACTTGATGACGGCGTAATCGAGGCCTTCGATGTCCGTCGAGAGCAGGTCGGGCGTCCGATCGTTCAGGTGCTCCTTGATCAGGCGGTTGATGTTGATGAGCGGCATCTTGGAGACGCGATCGACTTCCCTGCCCTGCTTCTTCAGGTGCTCGACCTGATCGGACGAGAACGTGTTGAGCATCGGCGCGCCCCTGATCTCGTAGTAGTCGGCCGCCTCAGTGTCGTCGATCCCGATACCCGCGGCCACGACCGTGTCGCGCGGACGGGCCTCGCGCAGCATCTTCACGTACGCGGGGTTGGGCTCCACGAGGACGCCAGTCGCGCCCGTGCCGTACAGCAGATACGTGTTGTTGCTGCGGATGGGGTCTGCGGCGCCGACGTCGATGAACGTCGGCTTGTCGATCTTCAGGGTGTCGTGAAGCGCGTGGTACATCACGATGTCCTCGCCCTGCTGCGAGAAGCTCAGCCGTGAGTGCTGAGGCCGGCGCGGGTCCTCGCTGCGCTCCCTGTCGATGGCCGCCTTCTGGTTGAGCCGGACGGCGTTGGCCGCGACCGCGGCGGCGGCGCCGGGCACGAGCCCGGCCGCCGCGCCAAGAACGAAGTCACGTCTCTTCAAGTTACTTGCTGCCTTTGCTCGCGATGACCTTCCTGATGGCCTCGGCCGTATAGGTCGCGCGGAAGTCCACGATCGCCTTGCCAATCACCTCGTTCTTCTTTGCGTCGGCGATCGATACGCCGTTGATGGTGGCCTTGTTCGCCTTCACGCGCTCGGCGTACCGCACGGACTTCGGGTCGGCCACGTACATGTTGAGCGTGATGATGGGATCGTCGTGCAGGCCGTCGCTCGCACCTTCCTTGACGAGCCCGCGCGACGCCATCTCCTTCGACACGACGTTGTAGGTGTAGTGCTCGGGCACGTGGGCCACGAGCGGCTCGCCCTTCCACAGCTCGGTGAACTTCGCCGCCACCGCGTTCATGCCGCGGGGATTGCCGCCGCTGTCGCCGATCATGATGATGTTCTTGAAGCCGTGCGCCTTATAGCTCATGACGATGTCACCGAGCAGCGCGGCGAATGTCTCCTCCGTCACGCTGATCGTGCCGGGGCTCGTCATGTGTCCGCTCGGCGGATCCAGCCGGCCTTCGGGCACGAACGGCACGATGGGCGCGCAGAGCGCGTCGCCGAGCTTGCGCGCGATCGCATCGCAGTTCGCGCGGAGCACGTAGTTGTGCTTGCCGAGCGCGAGCCACGGCCCGTTCGGTTCCATCCCGCCCGTGCCGATGATGACGGTCGTCTTGCCTTCCTTCAGGGCATCGCGCACGTCCATCCAGGTCATCTCTTCGAGCCAGACGGTGTTGACCTTCGGCAGCGGATTCGGTGCGTCCGGACAATTGAGGGGGTTGGCCGAGCACTGACCACCACCCATGCTCGGTGGCCCGGCCTGACGCCCGCCGCGCCCCTGCTGCGGCTGTTGCGCGGTGCCGGCCTGCTGTGCGCCGGCCTGTCCCTGCGCCTGACCCGCCGGCTGGGCCTGCATGGCCAGCGAGAGTGACACCAACCCGACGAGAACCACCGTGAAACGCTTCATGGGCCTGCTCCTGAAGAAACGAAAGAGAAACTCTATCTCTGTTGGTGCATTCCCGTCGACCGAAACCTCGGCGATGACCCGGCATCGAAAGGGTCGTGACCGCGGAACAGCATCGACTCGACGAAGCGCGTGAGAAGCGCGCCCACTGGAAGCGCTGGGGGCCCTACCTGTCCGAGCGGGCGTGGGGCACGGTCCGTGAGGACTACAGCGCCGGCGGCACCGCCTGGGAGCACTTCCCGCACGATCACGCGCGATCGCGGGCCTACCGATGGAACGAGGACGGCCTCGCCGGCATTTCCGATCGCCACCAGCGCATCTGCTTCGCCCTGGCGCTGTGGAACGGCCGCGACCCGATTCTGAAGGAACGCGCCTTCGGCCTGACGGGGAACGAAGGCAACCACGGCGAGGACGTCAAGGACTACTACTTCTACCTGGACAGCACGCCGACCCACTCCTACATGCGCTACCTCTACAAGTACGGGCAGCGCGAGTTCCCGTACGGACGGCTGGTGGACGAGGCCCGCCGGCGCGGCCGGGGCCAGGCAGAGTTCGAGCTGGCCGATGCCGGTCACTTCGATGACGGTCGCTACTTCGACGTCGCCGTCGAGTACGCCAAGGGCGGCCCGGACGACATCCTCGTGAGGATCACGGTGACCAACCGGGGACCGGAACGCGCGGCCCTCGATGTGCTGCCCACGATCTGGTTCAGGAATACGTGGTCCTGGGACCGGCGCTGGGTCACACGTCCGGCGCTGCGGCAGCGGGGTGACGCGCCGGTCGTGACCCTCGACGAGCCCAAATACGGCCGCCGATGGCTTGCTGCCGACGGCGCGCCCGAGCTCGTGTTCACGGACAACGAAACCAACAACGCGCGCCTCTTCGGCTGCCCGAATCCGACGCCCTACGTCAAGGACGGCATCAACGACTATGTGGTGCACGGCGACGCCGGCGCGGTGAACCCCGCGCGCGAAGGCACGAAAGCGGCCGCGCGATACCGCCTCGACATCGAGCCCGGCGCGTCAGTCACGCTCCGGCTGCGCCTGTCCGACGCAGATCTCTCGGCCGGCATCGGCCGCGACTTCGACCGTGTCTTCGCCGAACGCCGTCAGGAAGCGGATGAGTTCTACGCGTCGGTCATTCCCGACGGGCTCGACGACGACGCCCGACAGGTGATGCGCCAGGCGCTCGCGGGCATGCTCTGGTCGAAGCAGTATTACCACTACGTCGTGAAGTACTGGCTCGAGGGCGACACCGACCAGCCCGCGCCGCCGGACGCACGGCGACGGGGCCGCAACCACGAGTGGCCGCATCTCTACAACGCGGACGTCATCTCGATGCCCGACAAGTGGGAGTACCCGTGGTACGCGGCGTGGGACCTGGCCTTCCATACGGTCGCGCTCGCGCTCGTCGACGCCGACTTCGCGAAAGACCAGCTGCTCCTGATGCTGCGCGAATGGTACATGCATCCAAACGGCCAGCTGCCCGCCTACGAGTGGGCATTTGGCGACGTGAACCCGCCCGTGCACGCCTGGGCGGCCTGGCGCGTCTACAAGATCGAGAAGAAGCGCCGCGGCGCCGGCG
>CAZJTG010000336.1:0-3546 GCA_964548865.1 uncultured Solibacteraceae bacterium | reverse complement strand
CGCGTGGCGTGGGGGCCTTCGTGGGGCTGCTGGCCGGCATGGGCGCGGTGGCGGCGGTGACGTTCGGCGCGCCCCAGATCTCGTTCCTCTGGCACAACGTGATCGGCGCAGTGGTGGTGGTCGTGGTCGGGCTGCTGCTCTCCGAGCTCGACCGCCTCGTCCGGAAGCCGACCGCGGCCTGACAGGTTATGCCGCCGGACGGGCATAACGCGCGCATCCCGTGCATTTCAATGCGTCGGCGGGCCGCCGGCGCGGCGCGAGGTTAGCATCCCGGCATGTCTGCCATCCGCATCATCGCCAACGCGTTCGTTCGCATCATGTTCGAGCCGACATGCGTCGCATGCCGGCACATTCTCCCGACACCGCTCGCCCGGGCGGTCTGCGACGCCTGCTGGAGCCGAATCGAACCCGTGCGCGATCCGCAGTGCCTGATTTGCGGCGACGAACTGACGATCGCCGGACGCCAGGCGGATGCGGCCCCAGGTGAAGCCGGCCGCTGCGAGCGCTGCGCCAGGAGCGCCCCCGCCTTTTCCGTCGCAAGAAGCGCAGGCCGGTTTGACGGTCCGCTCCGCGAGGTCATCCACGCATTCAAGTTCGAGGGACGCCGGCTGCTGGCAGAGCCGCTGGGTCGTCTGCTACTCAGCGCGGGGCGCGAGGTGCTCGTCGATACCGACGCGGTGGTTCCGGTACCGCTTCACCCGCTGCGCTCGCTCGCGCGCGGATTCAACCAGGCCGACGATCTCGCCCGGCAACTGAAGTTGCCGGTGTGGCGAGTCCTGCGGCGGCCCAGGCACGGGCCGCCGCAGGCCGGCCTTCCCGCCGGCGCCCGCCGCCTCAGCCCGCGCGGACACTTCGCGCCGGGCCTGCGCACTCGCATGCGCCGGCCCCTCGGGCGCCCGCTCGCGGGGGCCCGGCTCGTCCTGATTGACGATGTGATGACGACGGGTGCGACTCTCGATGAGTGCGCGCGCATCCTCCGCGGCGCGGGTGCCGCGGAGGTCCGCGCGCTCACGGTCGCGAGAGCCGTGGCCGGACGGCCGCCTCGACCAGCCGCGCCACCTCGTCCTTCGGCGACTCGGCGCTGACGAGCGCCCAGGTCGCCCCGGCGGCCTGGCGCCGATAGCTCTCGCGCACGCGACCGAGCAGCGCGAGGTCGCGTTCGTACTTGTCGCGGTTGGTCGCCTTGCGGCCGACCGCGGTTTCTGGGGCGATGTCGAGCAGCACCGTGACATCGGCGGGCCGCAAGCCACGCTGAATCTCCTCGAGCCAGACGGCGTCGAGCCCCTGCGCCTCGCCGTAGGCGACCGACGACGCACGGTACCGGTCGCAGATCACGACGTCCCCCGCCGCGAGCCACGCCTCCATCTGCTGGCGCCACTCGAAGCGGTTCGCCACGTACAGCAGTTGCATCACATCGGGCGGGAAATCCCGCCCGCCGTCGAGCGCTTGTCGAATCTCGCGGCCGATTGGCGTCCCGTAGTCCGGAAACGACACGGCCCGAACCGTGCGCCCCTCCTGCTCCAGGCGCATGCCGAGCAGACGCGCCTGCGTTTCTTTCCCGCTCTGATCCAGTCCTTCGAATGCGATCAACATCATTCGTCCCACTGCAACATGTCGTCGATCGTCTGCCTTCGGCGGACGACACGCCATATGCCGCCATCGACCATGACTTCGGCGGCGATCGGGCGCCGGTTGTAATTCGACGCCATCACCGCGCCGTAGGCACCGGTATCCCGCACGACGATCAGATCATCGACTTCGACGGGTGGCAGCGAGCGGTCGCGGCCCAACGTGTCGCTCGTTTCGCAGATCGGACCAACGACGTCCGCGCGAATCGCGGCACCGGCCCGCGGACAAACGGGCTCGATCGCGTGATACGCCCCGTAAAACGCCGGCCGAATCAGTTCCGTCATGCCGGCATCGACGACGACGAAACACGGGCCCGGCGTCCCAGGCTCCTGGACCGACAGAGGGCCCTTTCTCTTGAGGTCGACGACGCGGGCAACGATGACGCCGGCCGGGCCAACGATCCAGCGGCCAGGCTCGAGGACCAGTTCCAGGTCGGTGTCGCCGACGGCGCCAAGAACCGCCTCCGCATACTCCGCCACCGCCAGTACGCGCTGGCCGGGCTCGTAGGCCACGCCCAACCCACCGCCGATGTCGAGATGCTGCATCCGGATGCCCTCGGCGCCCATGACCCGCGCGAGATCGGCAATGGCCTGGACGCCGGCCGCAAATGGCGCTCGGTCAGTAATCTGCGAGCCGATATGCACATGGAGCCCGGCGATTCTGAGGACCGGCCGGCGAGACATGTCGCGCAGCATCGTCGCGGCATCCGGAATCGTCATGCCGAACTTCGTGGCGGCGCCGCCGGTCGAGATGTGGGGATGCGCACCCGCCGCCACGTCTGGATTCACGCGCACCGCCACGTTCGCGACGGTCCCGAGCGACATCGCGATGGCCGCGATCCGGTCGACTTCGCCGGGTGATTCCGCGTTGATCGCGGCCACGCGCAGCCCCACTGCCCGCTCGAGTTCCGCGCGGGTCTTGCCGACGCCAGTGAACACAATCTGATCGGCCGTGAATCCGGCGCGGAGGGCGACCTCCAGCTCGCCGCCGGAATTGGCGTCCGCCCGGGCGCCGAGGCGGCGAAGTTCCCGGACGACCGCCGTCGTCGAATTGGCTTTGATCGCGTAGTGGAGCCGGTGCGGCCGGCGGGCGAACGCGGCATCGAGTTCGCGATACCGATCGCGCATCAACGACGCCGAATAGACGTGCACCGGCGTGCCGGTCCGGGCCGCAATCTCAGCCAGGGGCACGTCGTCGCACAGGAGACCTCGCTCGTCAGACCAAAACCCGGCCATCGGACCGTCAATTCTCACACAAGACCTGAGGCCGCCATGGGTCCGGAGAATTGCTATGATTCGAGCGCTTCTGAACCGCCCGCATGTCCAATGACTACCAGGCCGCCCCGCCGACCGCCACCGACGCCCTGATCGAGCGGTGCCTCGCGGGCGATCAGGCGGCGTGGGAGCAGATCGTCCGCGCGCACTGGCGGAAGGTGTTCAACGTGGCGTACAAGTTCGTCGGCCGGCATGACGAAGCCGAGGACCTCGCGCAGGACGTCTTCCTCAAGATTTTCAAGGCACTTCACACGTTCGACCGGCGCGCCAACTTCCAGACCTGGCTCATCAGCATCAGCCGCAACCTCTGCATCGACCATTACCGCAGCGTTCGCAAGGAGCGCGAGACGATGGCGCGTGAGGTGGACGCATCCATGCTGATGCCGGTCTCCCGCGAGCGCAGCCCGCACGGGGAGCTCGAACACCTTGACCTCAAGAAGCGGATCCGGGAGGCGCTCGCCGAGCTTCCGCCGGCCCTCCGTGAGGCCGTCGTCCTCCGGGACCTGCAGGAGTTCTCGTATCAGGAGATCGCCGACAAGCTGCGGCTGCCCGAGGGCACCGTCAAGTCCAGAATCAACCGCGGGCGACTCGAACTCGCCCGCCAGCTCCGCCGTCTCCAGTCTCAGGGGCCGGCAGGAGTATC
>CAZJTG010000335.1:1964-3548 GCA_964548865.1 uncultured Solibacteraceae bacterium | reverse complement strand
AACGGCGTCGTCACCACCTCGTCGCCGTGGCCGACGTCGAGCGCCCGCATGGCGAGCAACAGTGCATCGGTGCCATTCGCGCACCCGATCGCATATCTGGTGTTCGACAGCTTCGCGACGTCCGCTTCCAGGTCGCTGACCGGCTTGCCCAAAATGAACGCCTGGTCGTCGACAATCCGCATCATCGCGCCCACGACTTCGTCGCGGATGCGGGAATGCTGGGCACGGAGATCGAGCAGCGGAACCGGCATTGCAGCAGCTATCACCTTTGTGATGTCAGGAACCGTAAGTCATTGTGGCGAACTAGGGAAATTCGCCCTCCGCAAGAGGGAAGTCAACGAAACCGCGCGTACGGCGCGTTGGGCAGGAGTCCGGGGGCGCATGCCGCCGGGCCCGGCGTCACTTCAGCGGCAGCGCGACCTCGCGACCGGTCCTGGCCGACTCGTAGATCGCCAGAATCAGCTCAAGCGACTTTCGGCCGCCCCGCCCGTCCGTATCTGCGCGTGACTCGCCCCTGAGCGCGGCAACAACGTTGCGGTAGTAGCCCTCGTGACCGAATCCGTAGACGGTCGGCGGAGCCGTGTTCGCCTGGTCGACGAGCTTGTCGTCATCGTCGTAGTCCGCAAACGACCAGTGGTCCACCTTGTTCACGGCAGTACCGCCAATCTTGGCCGCGCCCTTCTCGCCAAGGAGGGTGAGCGACCCCTCGAGGTTCCGGGGGTAGGTAAGCATCGTCACCTGGATGGAGCCCAGGGCGCCGCTGCGGAACTTGAGCACCGCGATCCCCGTATCCTCGGCCTCGATCCGGCGGGCAAGCGTGGCGGTCTTGGCCATGACGCTCTCGACGGGCCCCACCAGCCACTGCATGAGGTCCACATAATGGGAGGCCTGGTTGAGGATCGCCCCGCCATCAAACTCCCAGGTGCCCCGCCACGGCGCCTGATCGTAGTACTCCTGCGGCCGCGACCACCACACCGTCGTGTTGGCGACGTAGAGCCGCCCGAAGCGGCCCTTGTCCACGGCCCGCTTCAGGAGCTGGATGGACGGATTCAGCCGGTTCTGCTTGACCACGAACAGCTGCACCTTGGCCTCGTCGCAGGCACGGACCAGTTCATCGGCGCCAGCGAGTGACGTGGCCATGGGCTTTTCGCAGATGACGTGCTTTCCGGCGCGCGCCGCCGCGACGCCGTGCGCGGGATGCAGGCCGCTGGGCGTGGCGATCACCACCGCGTCGCACCCGACGTCCCGGAGCATCTTCGCGTAGTCCGTGAACCAGGGGACGCCGCAGGCCTCGCCGGCCTCGCGCGCCCGCGACTCGACTTCGTCGCACACGCCGACGAGCGCGAGCTCGGGGATGCTGCCGATGGCGTCGAAATGCGTGCGCGCGATCCGGCCGCAGCCGACCAGCGCCAGGCGGACCGGCGCGCTCACTCCGCGTCCTCGGCGATGCGCTCGAGCATCTGGCTCTTGCGCGCATAATCCTTGCCGCACGCCCCGCACGAAATCTCGAGGATCCCCTCCTCGAGCTTCACGCCGCACTCGCACATCCAGCCGGTGCGCTTCGCCGGCACGCCGGTCACAAGC
>CAZJTG010000335.1:0-1954 GCA_964548865.1 uncultured Solibacteraceae bacterium | reverse complement strand
TGTGGCCGATGGTGAACGCGGTCACCGTGGCGAGCGTGCGGCGGAACGTCGCGGGTGACGACCGCCCCGGCGCCCACAAAGCAGTACGCGCCCAGGGTGACGCCGCACACGATTGTCGCGTTCGCGCCGATCGTGGCGCCGCGCTGCACCAGGGTCCGGCGGTACTCGGTCTTGCGCGGCACGTGGCTCCGCGGGTTCACGACGTTCGTGAACACCATGGACGGCCCGCAGAACACATCGTCCTCGAGTTCCACTCCCTCGTAGATCGAGACGTTGTTCTGGATCTTCACGTTCCGGCCGATCTTCGTGCCGCCCATCACGACGACGTTCTGCCCGAGTGTGCAGTCCTCGCCGATCACCGCTCCGGGCATCACGTGGCAGAAGTGCCAGATCTTCGTTCCCGCGCCCACCTGCGCGCCGTCGTCGACAAACGCGCTCTCGTGCACGAACGGCCTCGCCTTGCTCATACCAGCTCCTGCTGCCATTCCTGGATGGACTTCACGCTCGCGGTCTGCGTGAGCAGGCTCTCGATCGCGTCACAGGCCGCGCCCGCCGCCGACAGGGTCGTCGTGTACGGCACCCGCCGGGCAATCGCGGTCTGGCGCAGGGTGTCGTCGTCGCGGAGGGCGCGCATGCCAAGTGGGGTGTTGATGAGGAGGTGTACGGCGTCGTTCTTGATGAGGTCCACCGCGTTCGGCCGGGCGACGCTGACCTTGTGCACCACGTCGCTGGGCACCCCGCGTTCCCGAAGGTAGCGCGCCGTTCCCTCGGTCGCGACCAGCTGGAATCCCATCGCGTGAAACCGGCGCGCGATCGGCAGCAGCGCCGGCTTGTCGCTGTCGTTCACCGTGACGAAGACCGTCCCCTCGAGCGGCAGTCCATTGCCCGCCGCCACCTGCGCCTTGGCGAACGCCGGGCCGAAATGCCGGTCCACCCCCATGACCTCGCCGGTGGAACGCATCTCCGGGCCGAGGATGGGGTCGAACTCGCGGAACTTCGTGAACGGGAAGACCGCTTCCTTCACCGCGACGTAGGGCGCAATGACCTCGGCCGTGAACCCGATCTCGTCCAGGGTCTCGCCGGTCATCACGCGCGCCGCGAGCGAGGCGAGAGGCACGCCGATGGTCTTGGACACGTACGGAATCGTCCGGCTGGCCCGCGGGTTGACCTCGATCACATACACGATGCCGTTCTTCGCGGCGAACTGGACGTTGATCAGGCCGACCACCTTCAGCGCCCTGGCGAACGCGATGGTGTGCTCGCGCATCACCCGCTGGTCGTCGGCGGTGATGAGGAACGGCGGCAGCACACACGCCGAGTCGCCCGAGTGGATGCCGGCCTGCTCGATGTGCTGCAGGATCCCGCCGCCGATGACGACGGTGGTCCCGTCGCTGATCGCGTCGACGTCCGCCTCGATCGCGTCTTCGAGGAATGAGTCGATGAGCACCGGCCGGTCCTCCGACACCCGGAACGCCCGCGTGAAATAGTCGCGCAAGGTCGTCTCGTCGTACACGATTTCCATGGCACGTCCGCCCAGCACGTAACTGGGCCGCACCAGCACCGGATACCCGATGCGGGTCGCCACTTCCACCGCCCCATCCACGCTGGTCGCCGTGCCGTTGGGCGGCTGCTCGATCCCCAGTTCGCGGGCAATCTGCTCGAACCGCCGGCGGTCCTCCGCGATATCGATCGAATCGGGACTCGTCCCCAGGATGCGTACGCCGGCATCCTCCAGCGGTCGGGTGAGCTTGAGGGGCGTCTGCCCGCCCAGCTGGACGATCACCCCCTCCGGCTGCTCGCGCTCGACAATCTCCAGCACGTGCTCGAGGGTCAGCGGCTCGAAGTAGAGCTTGTCGCTCGTGTCGTAGTCGGTGGACACGGTTTCGGGATTCGAGTTCACCATGATCGTCTCGATTCCCTTCTCGCGCAGCGCCATCGCGGCGCGCACGCAGCA
>CAZJTG010000334.1:0-3575 GCA_964548865.1 uncultured Solibacteraceae bacterium | reverse complement strand
AGCTTCTCCCGGGCCGCGAGCGAAATGGAGCCGAGCGCCTCGGGCTCATCCGTCTCGCCGTCACCAAGAAACGCCCAGACCTTCTGATCGGACGGGGACTTCAGCCCGCGGTTCTCGAGGTACTTCGCGTAACGCGCCTGGTAGATCGCCTGCAGCGGGCCGAGGCCCATCGACACCGTGGGGAACTCCCAGAAATCCGGCATGAGCCACGGATGCGGATACGACGAGAGGCCACCCTCCTTCCGGAGTTCATGGCGGAAGTTGCGGAGGTGGGTCTCGCTGATGCGGCCCTCGAGGAACGCGCGCGCGTAAATCCCGGGCGAGGCATGGCCCTGGAAGTAGATGAGATCGGCGTCGGCGCCGGCCTCCTTGCCGCGGAAGAAATGATTGAATGCCACTTCGTAGAGCGTGGCCGACGAGGCGAACGTGGAGATGTGGCCGCCGATGCCGTCCGACTCGCGGTTGGCGCGGACGACCATGGCGAGCGCGTTCCAGCGGACGAGACTCTTGATCCGACGCTCGATATCGCGGTTGCCGGGGTACGGCACTTCCTCCTCGGGCGCGATCGTGTTGATATACGGCGTCGTCGACGTGAACGGCACCCGCACGCCCGACTGCCGGGCGCGCGCCCGCAGCGTCTCGAGCAAGCGGACCGTCCGGCCCTTGTCGCCCTGGCTGATGACGTAGTCGAGTGAGTCGATCCACTCGCGGGTCTCAATGGCCTCCTGGGCCGCCGCGTCCGTTGGGGCTATGTTCTTCATCTAGAAAGGCGCCTTTCGCTCAGTGAACAGCTGTTTATTGTACCGCGCTTTCGCGGATTCCGGACCGGCGGGCCGGCCGGCGGCGATGAGCGGACCGTAGAATACCGGCATGACATCCGGTCGAGGGCTCGTGCGGTTCGTCCCGCGCATGACAGCGATGGCGCGGTCGTCTACTTCGAACCGCCGGACCGCCGAGCGCGGGCTCAAGAGACCCGGACTCGAGGCGGCCGATGACGTCGCCAGCGCTCAGGTGCGGCCGATGCGGGTGTCGGGCCGGTGAGTCGGTCGCCAACGTTACGCCTGTGGCTGTACCGGTCTGGCGCCGTCGCGATCGCGCTGGTCGTGACCTTCGCGATCCTCGAGGTCGGGACGCGGCTCGTGGTCCCCGAATCGACGTTCCGCGTGCTCTCGGACGTGTTCGAACAGCATCCTTCGCCGGCGATCGGCTACACCCTGCGGCGGAGCTTCGAAAGCAACGCGTTCGGCGCCCGGCTGTCCACGAATTCGTTCGGGTTCCGGGGGCCGGAGTGGCCGCGCCTGAAGCCGCCGAACACGACCCGCATCGCGCTTGTCGGCGACTCGCACACATTCGGCTTCGGCGTGGATGCGGCGCGGACATGGGGCGAATTGCTGCGCGGCCGACTGCAGGCGCGGCTCGGCCGGAACGTCGAAGTGCTCAACTTCGGCGTCAACGGATACAACTCCCGCCAGCAGGCCGCGGTGCTCGAGGAACTTGCCCTCCCCCTCGCGCCCGACCTCGTCATCATCCAGGTGTCGAGCAACGACCACGAGGCCGCGCTCACGGTCGATGCCGACGGATTCCTGCACACCGGAGTCAAGAGTCGCCCGGACGACGTCGACATCTGGCGCGACCGCCACCAGGAAGCGTTCACCGCGTTCGAGCGACGGACGTTCAGCTCGAGCCGATTCCTGACCTACGTCCGGATCCTGTCGCTCCGCCGGTCGATGCGCCAGGCGGCCGCGTCAACGGAGGCGGCCGATCTGGCGGCCACGGCATCCGTTTCCTCGGACCCGACCACAGGGCCGGTCGCCGAGGAGCTCCGCGAGACGGTCTATGAGCCGCTGACCAGGATGGTGCGATCCGCGCGGAGGCGCGGCGCCGCGGTCGCGTTCGTGACGTTCGCCGCACCGCTGCCCTGGCGGCAGACGATCGGCGCCCTCGCCGCCCGCGAGGCCGTTCCGACCCTCGATCTCATTGCCGCGCTGGACGCGCGAACGTGGAAGGAGCTGGTCGAAACATGGAGCCTGGGCTGGGATTCCCACATGGGCCCGGCGGCTCACGCCGTCTGGGCCGAACGAATCGATGCTCTGCTGTCCGGGCCCGACCTGAGCCGTGCCTTACTGCACCCGGGCTTTCGTTAGCTGAGCGATCGCAGACAACGTCGCCTGCGCCGCATTCAAGCCGAGCAGAAAGTCCTTGTCAGAGAACGTGGTGAACAGGTCCGTCGGCTGATGCCAGTGCGGGTTCCATCCCGCACCGGTGTTCATTCCGCGCTCGTTCTCACGAAGACTGATCGCCGGCACGATGTTCATGAATGGCGTCGAATCCGTGTTCGTCATGTGCGGCCCGAGCGTGCCGGGGTAGTTCTTCGTGTACTTGTCTGCCGCCAGCTCGACCGCCAGCGCCAGCTTCATCGAGGCATCCGCCATCTTCGAGTTCGACTGCCACTCGATGTTGAAGTCCGCTTCCGGCCGCTGCTCGGGGTTCAGCGTGCCGTCGGCGCGCGGCATGCCGTGATCCCACATCATCATGTCGTGCTGGATCATGCCGAGCCAGCGCGGCTCGTTCGGCTGGCCCTGCAGCTTCTCGCGCTGAGCGACGTACGCGTTCGCGCCACGCAGACCGCCCTCTTCGCCGTTCCACAGCGCGAAGCGGATGGAGACGTCGGTCGTGACACCCGGCATGCTGTAAATGCGCGCCAGTTCCATGACGAGCGCCGTGCCTGACCCGTCGTCGTTCGCGGCCTCGCCCCAGCCGATGCCGTCCATGTGAGCGCCGATGATGTACATCTCGCCGCGCTGTGCCGTGCCCCACTTCGTGCAGAACACCTGGGGCACGGGCCCCGGAATGATCGGGCCGCTGTTGAGCGCCCTGAGTTTCTCGTTCGGCTGGTTCTCCGCCGTGTTGTTCACGCCGGTCGACCGGATGATGCCGTAGTAGGTGGAGCCGCCCGCCTGGTTCCGCCGCGGTTCCGTCAGGACAGGACCGCGGCCGCCTTGCGGCACCTGGCCCTGACCGCGTCCGCCCGGCCCGGCCTGCCGCCCACCGCGTCCGCCACCACCCTGACCGCCGCCCGCGGCGGGCGGTGTCGCGCCCGACGCCGCCGCCGCGGCGCGTGCGCCGGTCGGATCCTGCGGGTCGTAGCTCATCGACTCGGTCTGACATCCATAACTTTTCAGCTGCGCCTCAATCCAGGCGACGGCATCGCGATTCCGCTGCGTACCTTCGCGGCGATCGCCGAACTGGGTCAGACCCTTGAGCGTTGCCTTGTAACTGTCGAGATTGAGTCGATCGACGAGAATCTGGACGGGATCGGGCGCGGCCGGCGCCTGCGCTGCGCCGCGACCTTGCATCGCGGCCAGCGCGGCGACCGTCCCGACCGCAACACCCGCAGCAACCGCAAGGTTTCTTCGAAAGGCCATGACATCTCCTCCGCTCGCGGAAGTCTACTTCACCCCCGGAGCGCCAGAGCCACCGCACGCGGCGCCTGCCGCCCGGCGGCGCGGTCGGCTACACTCTAGAAGGTATCTCATAAATGCCTGAGTAGGATTCGGGCGCAGGCGAGTTGGAGA
>CAZJTG010000333.1:1229-3578 GCA_964548865.1 uncultured Solibacteraceae bacterium | reverse complement strand
TGCTGCGCGCCACCTTCTTGACGATCGAAAGCACGTTGTGCAGCGCGCCGCTCGCGCCGACGATGCGGTCGAAGTCGTAGATGTCCTGCTGCTCGTGGCGCAGGTAATCAACCTGGTGCTTGAGGTGCCGGAGCTCGATCGCCTTCTCGATCTTGAGCTCCATTTCCTCGATTTCAAACGGCTTCTGCACGAAATCGAAGGCGCCGATCTTCATCGCCTCGACCGCCGTGTGAATGGATCCGAACGCCGTCATCAGGATGACGGCCGCGCTCGGCTGGATGGACCGCGTCGTGCGCAGCACGTCCATGCCGTCGGCGCCGCCCATGCGGAGGTCCGTGAGAACCACGTCGAACTGGCTGTCCTGCAGCCGTTCGATCGCCACGGTGCCATTCGGCGCTTCTTCGACGTCGTGCCCGGCGTTATTCAGCGCCCGGACGAGGCCCTTGCGCAGCGAATCGTGATCATCGACAACCAGAATGCGACCCATGTGATCTATCTCCCCAGACTTCTTTCAGACGGAACGACCGGCAGCGTCACGCGGAACGTGGCGCCGCGGCCGGGTGCGGACACCGCATCGATATGACCGTCGTGCGCGTCAACCACCTTGCGCACGATGGCCAGCCCCAATCCGGTGCCCTGCGGCTTGGTGCTGAAGAACGGACTGAAAATCCTCTCGAGATCGTCGGCGGAGATCCCGGGACCGGAGTCGCGGACCTCGACCACTACCTGCGGCGGCTGCGGATCGACCGCGCCTACCGGCTCTTCTTCGCCGGGAATGAGCCACACGTGGATGTCCACGTGGCCCTCGCCGCCGAGCGCTTCGAACGCATTGGCGAGGAGATTCGAGAACAACTGCCGCAACTGGTGCGGGTCGGCCAGGAGCTCCGGCACGTCCGGCTCGATGACCGTATCGATCGACACCGCTCCGCGGCGCATCTTGCCTTCGGCCAGCGTGATCGAGTCCTTCATGACTTCGTCGAGCGAGGCCCGCTCGACCTGCAGGGAAATCGGCCGTACGAACTCCAGCACCTCGACGACGATGGCATTGGCCATCTTCGCTTCCTTGATGATGTCGTTCAGCGTCTCGAGGGCCTCTTCACGGTCGGTCATCTGGCGCTTGAGCACGCCGGCCATGACCTCGATGCTCGCGAGCGGATTCTTGACTTCGTGCGCGATCGCCGCGGCCATCTCGCCGAGCGCGGCCAGACGGTCCTTGAGGCGCTCGCGCTCTTCCATCTGCTCGACCTTCGTCAGGTCCTTGAAGAACAGCGTCGCCCCGACCATGCGGCCGTGGTCGTCGTGAATATGGGACAGCGTGTAGCCCATCGCGCGGCCGGTCTTGCGCAGGCGCATTTCGGCCCGGTTGGGGAGGTCGTTGCCGTCGAAGGCCTGCGCGAGCACACGCAGCACCTCCGGTACGTCACCGAGGACGTCCGCAAACGGCCGACCGACGTACTCGACACCCGACGGCAAGGCGAGCACCCGGTAGGCCATGTCGTTCATGGCCGCGATCCGACCGTCACGCGTGATGGCCAGCACGCCCGTGCGGAGGTTGAAGACCAGATGACGGAAGAAACGGTCGCCCAGGAGCTCCTCCGGCCGCCCACCGTCGACGGACCGGTGGCCGAGGGTGCCGTTTCTCACCACCCGGTCTACCCGATCTGCGCTGACTGCTCCCGTATGCCGGCCCATGTTCATGTCCCGCTCCCGCGGGCGCGCACCGTTCAAAGGCAAGCATCGTGCCCAAGTTTGAAACGGCGCGACCCACCAAAATCGTGCGTGAACTCTTATCGGCCTGTCGGAAATCCGACGGGAGGGTTACGGAATTGGCTGTGACTTACAGGATCGTAACAGGAACGCTACTCGCGGCGGGCCTCAATCGCCTCCTGGAGGGCTTCCCACTGGTTCATGAGGTCTCCGACCTCCCACATGAGGCCATGGTGCTTCGACACAATTGTCTCTGCAACTTCCCGATTGTCATAGAAACCGGGGGCGGCCATCTGGTTTTCGAGGTCCCTCAGCGCCTGTTCCCGTTCGGCTATTCGCCCTTCGAGGTCTGAAATGCGCCGGTTTCGCTCGTCGGCCGCCTTTTTCCGGCGCCGTTCGTCCGAGTCTGCCTTCTTCTTGTCCCCGTAGCTGACCTGAGCCCCTGGCGCCGACGCCGTGGGCTCGGGTCTCCTCGGACCCTTCTGCGGCGGCGGCGGGGTAGCCGGCTTCCCGGCTCGCTCCTTTCGGCTCCACAGGAACTGCTCGTACGTGCCCGGATAGACTTCGACGCCCCCGTTCCCGACCGCGACGATCTTGGTGGCCAGCCGGTCGACGAAGTAGCGGTCGTGCGACACGAAGATT
>CAZJTG010000333.1:0-1219 GCA_964548865.1 uncultured Solibacteraceae bacterium | reverse complement strand
GCCTCGAGGAGCACGTCTTTTGAGTCGAGGTCCAGGTGGTTCGTCGGCTCATCCAGCAGGAGCGTATTAGCCGGCCGCAAAAGCATTCGCGCGACGGCCAGCCTCGTGCGCTCGCCGCCGGACAGGACGCCGCACTTCTTGTAGATGTCGTCGCCGGCGAACAGAAAGCCGCCGAGGATGTTCCGGATCATCGGCACCATGCCGATTGGCGAGTCGCTCTCCATCGCCTCGTAGACGGTCTTCGCGGGATCGAGGCGGTTCGCTTCGTCCTGGGCGAAGTACTGCATCACGACCTGGTGGCCTTCGCGACGCGTGCCACTGTCGGGCGCCTCGACACCGGAGAGCAGGCGCATGAGCGTGGACTTCCCCGCGCCGTTTGGTGCGACGAGCGCGATGCGGTCCCCGCGTTCGACGTGCAGGTTCACTTTATTGAGGACCACCAGATTCCCGTACGCCTTGCGCACGCTGCCGAGCTCCAGGACGACGCGCCCACTCTTGGGACACGCCGGAAACGTGAAGTGCACCCGCTTGCGTTCCGGCGGCACCTCGATCGGCACGATCTTCTCCATCATCTTGATCCGGCTCTGCACCTGAGCGGCCTTCGTCGCCTGGTAGCGGAACCGATCGATGAACGCCCGCATGCGCGCGATTTCCTCGTCCTGGTCGCGCTTGGCCTGGCGCAGCCGCTCCAGTCGCGCGTCGCGTTCCACCAGGAAGGCCGAGTACGTGCCGATGTAGTCGGTGATCGTCCTGAGCGAGATCTCCGAGATCCTCGTGACGACGGCGTCGAGGAAAAAGCGGTCGTGCGAGACCAGGATCACGGCGTGCGGGTAGCTCGTCAGGTAATCCTCGAGCCAGTTACGTGCGTCGAGATCGAGATGGTTGGTCGGTTCGTCGAGGAGGAGCAGCGTCGGGCGTCCGAGCAGGAGTTTCGCCAGCGCGATGCGCATCTGCCAACCGCCGGAAAATGTCTCCGCCGGCCTGTCGAAATCGGTCTTGGAGAATCCGAGGCCTTCGAGCACCTGCGTCACCCGCAGGTCGATGCTGTGGCCTTCCTCACGTTGAAAGCGCTCGGTCAGGTCGTGGTACTTCACGAGCAGCGACTCGTGTTCGCCGTCGGGGAGGGACGGGTCGGCCAGGGCGTGCTCGATGCGCTCGATCTCGGCGCGCGCCTCGAGAAGCGTGCCGAATGCGAGGGAGACCACATCCTTAAGGGTCT
>CAZJTG010000332.1:0-3597 GCA_964548865.1 uncultured Solibacteraceae bacterium | reverse complement strand
CCTGCCTCAGCTGATGAAGGGCAAGGTCACGCGCGGCCGCATCGGCGTGTTCGTGAACCGGACACCGTTGACGAAGACGGACGTCGAGGATTACGGGCTGCCGGGCGCCGTGGGCGCGGTCGTGACGGAAATTCAGGACGGCCCGGCGAAGAAGGCCGGCATGAGGATCGACGACGTGATCCTCGAGTTCAACGGCAAGCCGGTGAGGAACAGCGACGAACTCGTCGCGATGGTCAGCGCGACCGCGCCGGGCACGACGGTGCCCGTGAAGGTCATGCGAGCAAAGAAGCAGGTCACGCTGAACGTGACGATTGAGGAACTCAACGTCGACACGGAACGCGAGGATCAGCAGCTGCTGGCGCCGGCGCCGACGACCGATGAACCCAAGGACACGCCGTTCGGCATGACCGTCGAAGGCTTGACCGCGAACCGCGCGAGGCGGATGAACCTGCCGAACGGCCTCGGCGGCGTGATCGTGAGCGACGTCGAACGGGGCGGGCCCGCGGCACGCGCGGGCATCGGACCTGGTGACGTCATTACCGAAGTGAACGGCCAGCAGGTTACGTCGGTGGACCAGGTGACGAAGGCGCTCGAGGCGGTCGGCGACGGCCGCACGGCGCGCATCGTCATCTTCCGCGACGGACGCGAGGTGCTGGCGCTCGTGCGGAAGCGTTAGCCGCGGGTGCTGCCCGCACTCGTCCTCACGGCCGGTCTTGGCACCAGGCTCGATCCGCTGACACGCCTGGTCGCCAAGGCGGCCGTCCCTCTCGCCGGCCGGACATTGATCGAGCGCTCCCTGATGCGCCTGGCGCATCAGGGAGTCACCAACGCCGTCCTCAATCTGCATCACCTCCCCGCCACCATCACCGGGAGCATCGGCGACGGCGCGCGACTCGGCCTGCGCGTCCGGTACTCGTGGGAATCCACGATTCTCGGATCTGCCGGTGGTCCGCGTCACGCGCTGCCGCTCCTCGACGCGGATCGCTTTCTGATCGTGAATGGCGACACGCTCTGCGACATCGACCTGGCCGGCCTGATCCGAGACCACGAGTCCGGCGGTGCCGACGTGACGCTGTCGGTCGTACCCAACCCCGCGCCCGAGCACTACAACGGCATCCGGACCGACCAGGACCGATGGGTGACGTCGTTCGTGCCGCGAGGCCGGACCGCCGACACGTGGCACTTCGTCGGCGTCCAGGTGGTGGAATCCCGCGTCTTCGCGGATCTCCCGGACGGCGTTCCGGAGGAAACGGTGTCGGGGATCTACCGGCGTCGACTCGCAACCGGCAGCCTCAGGGTCCGCGGCTACTGCTGCACCCTGCCCTTCGTGGATGTCGGCACGGCGCGTGACTATCTGGATGCGGCGCTGGCGCTGGCCGGTCCAGCCAGCAACGCGATCGAGGCGGGCGCGAGCGTCGACCGGGAGGCACGCGTCTCGCGGTCGATTGTCTGGAGTCGCGCGGTGATTGGCGCCGGCGCGGTCCTCGAGGACTGCGTCGTCGCGGATGTCGGCGTGCCAGCCGGATTCCAGGCTCGGCGGGCCGTGCTCGTGCCGGCGTCCTCGGTGCGGCCGGAGGATTCGGCCAGCGTTCAGGACGGCCTGGCCGTGTTCCCTCTCACTCGCTGACCGGCTGGCGATCGCTGCCCGTCACGCCCTCACGTCGGTCCATCACTCCATCAATTCGCTAAACTGTTCCCGTGTCCGACGCGCTGCCCCCTCCCGTTCAGACGTACCTCAGCCGCCACCGAATCGAGGACGCGCGCGTCGTGGCATTGACCGGCGACGCCTCGGACCGTCGGTACTTCCGCGTGGTGCCGAAGGGACAGGAGTCGTTCGTGCTCTCGGTGTATTCGGCGCCGTTCGAGATGGCGTCGCTGCCGTTCGTCAACACGGCGACGCTGTTCGCCGCGATGCCCGTGCCGGTTCCGCGCGTCCTCGGCCACGCCGAGGATGTGGGCGTGCTGGCGCTCGAAGATCTGGGCGACGTCACGTTGCAGGCCCACCTGGGATCGGCGTCTCCGGCGCGTCACGCCGCGCTGTACCGGGAAGCCGTGTCGCACATCGACACGATTCAGCGCCGCGGCCGCGAGCTGGCAGATCGGAAGTACCTTCCCTACGGAGTGTGCTTCGATGTGGACAAGCTGACGTGGGAGATGGACTTCTTCATCAAGCACTTTCTCGAAGCGTACCGGGGCGCGGCGTTCGCCGCGGGCGATCGCGACGCGCTCCGCGCCGAATGCGGCGCGATTGTCGCCGAGCTCGCCGCCGAGCCGGTCGTGCTGTGCCATCGCGACTACCACAGCCGCAACCTCATGCTGCACGGCGACCAACTTTGCATCATTGATTTCCAGGACGCGCGCCTCGGCCCGGACACCTACGACCTGGTGTCGCTTCTGCGCGACTCCTACGTGGACCTGCCCTGGCCGGTTGTGGACGACCTCATTGCGTACTTTCTCGCGCTCCAGGGCCGAACGGGCGAGCACGAGGAGTTCCGCCGCAGGTTCGACCTCATGGCCCTGCAACGCAACCTGAAGGCGCTCGGCACCTTCGGGTACCAGACCACCGCCCGGGGCAATCCGGTCTACATCCAGTACATCCCCCGGACGCTCAACTACGTCCGCGAGAACCTCAAGCGCTACGCCCGATTCGAGCGGCTGTCATCGCTGCTCACGCCGCACATCGCCGAGCTGCGCTGAGTCGGGTCGTCAGCGCCGGGTCGCGGAAACGACTTCTCCTTATAGCGGCGTGTAGGGCCTTATAGGCCAGCGCCGCGCCTGGTGACCCGGCTCCGCCGGGCGAGCGACGACTGAGAAGGGACATCGCGCGCCGTTAGCGCGATCGGCTGCGTTCGGGCGATACTGAGTGACTTGGCGCCCCTGTGGCGGCTCCGGAGACAGGCATGCACGCGCGGATCGAGGACATTTCGAAATACGAAGGCCAGACCGTCACGATCAAGGGCTGGCTCGTCAATCGCCGTTCCAGCGGCAAGATTCACTTCCTGCAGCTGCGCGACGGATCCGGGTTCATCCAGGCCGTGATGTCCAAGGCCGCGGTTGGCGATGAGGTCTTCAAGGCCGCCGACCACCTGTCGCAGGAGTCCGCGATCGTCGTCACCGGCCTCGTCCGCGCCGACTCGCGCGCGCCGGGCGGGTTCGAAGTCGAAGCGAGCGGCCTCGAGATCGTCGGCGCGTCGGTGGACTTCCCCATCACGCCGAAGGAGCACGGCGTCGACTACCTCATGGATCGGCGCCATCTCTGGATCCGATCCCAGCGGCAGCAGGCGATCCTGCGCGTGCGTCATGAAGTCATCGACGCCGTGCGCGACTATTTCAACAACCGCGGATTCATCCTCGCCGACACGCCCATCTTCACGCCGTCCGCATGCGAGGGCACGACGACGCTGTTTCCGGTGCAGTACTTCGAGGAGCACACGGCGTTCCTGACCCAGAGCGGCCAGCTCTACAACGAGGCCAACGCGATGGCGCTCGGCAAGGTCTACTGCTTCGGGCCGACGTTCCGCGCCGAGAAGTCGAAGACCCGCCGCCACCTGACCGAGTTCTGGATGGTGGAGCCGGAGGTGGCGTTCGCGGACTCGG
>CAZJTG010000331.1:2536-3642 GCA_964548865.1 uncultured Solibacteraceae bacterium | reverse complement strand
CGTCTGGGCAAGGCGATTTCAAAGTGCACGACCGCCGTGTACCAACACGCAGACCTGGACGACCTGCGCGCCAAGCTTGGCGAGGCAAAGGCCGCCAAACGGCGGCTGATCTGGACGGATGGCGTTTTCTCGATGGAAGGCGCGATCGCGAAGTTGCCGGACATCCTTCAGATCGCGCGGGAAACGAACTCGATCGTCGTGATGGACGATTCGCATGCCACCGGTGTTCTGGGCAGGACCGGCCGGGGCACGGCAGAGCACTTCGGGGTGGTAGGCGATGTGGACGTCATCACGTCGACCCTCGGGAAAGCGCTGGGCGGCGCTGCCGGCGGGTTCGTCGCTGGCTCAGCGGAGCTGTGCGACTACCTGATCCAGCGGGCGCGTCCGCAGCTGTTCTCGAACGCGCTGCCAACCACGGTGGCCGCCAGCGCCCTGCAGGCAGTTCGGTACCTGGAAGCACACCCCGAACGCGTCGAGACCCTGCGTCAGAACACCCGGTACTTCCGTGAGCAGATCACCGAGGCCGGGTTCAAGCCACTGGCGGGCGATACGCCAATCGTCCCGATCATCGTCGGCGAAACCGCGGCAGCAATCCGGATGAGTGACATGATGTTGGAGGAGGGAGTTTTCGTGACCGGCTTCGGATTCCCGGTCGTGCCGCACGGCCAGGCCAGGGTCCGGTGCCAGATTTCGGCGGGACACACCCGGGCCGACCTGGACCAGGCAGTGACGGCATTCAAGAAGGTTGGGCGGAAGCTCAACCTCATTTGACGCCCTCGGCCGGCGCACTGGGGGATTGGGCATAGGTGAGGACCCGGGCCGGGAACGGAACGGACGCCCGGGGCGCCAGGTGATGTGACGTCCCCCAGACGGTCCTCGTCCGGTAGGTAGCTGGGAAACTGCTGGCCGGAACTTCACGCCATCGAGGGATGCGTATGCGGGCCATTCGGGGACTGTCCATTGCCACGCTGTTGCTGCTGAACGTCGGCCAAGCTGACGCGCAGGCGACGCGCGGCTTCAAGGATTCGTGGTTCTGGGGCGTGAAGGCCGGCATCCTGTCGTATCAGGTGCAGGACGCCGGCGTGGCCAAGAACCCGTTCGCGCTC
>CAZJTG010000331.1:0-2526 GCA_964548865.1 uncultured Solibacteraceae bacterium | reverse complement strand
CGGGGACTGGCTGATCACCCGAACGAATGGCGGCCTGTATGTCTCGTTCGACCACTCGTTCTTTTCAGCCGACTCCATCTTCGTGAACGACTCGCTGTCCCCACTGGATAGTGTCCCGCGAGTCGTTGGCCTGAAGGGTTTGCGGCGATTCACGATCGCCGGCATGCTGTTCCCGCTGCAGTCGTACGCGTTGAAGCCCTATTTCGGCATGGGCGTCACCCTGTCACACATCGCGCAGGCAACGCCGCAGGGCACGTATCGCAACGCCACGCAGCAGAACCTCGTGCTGAACACCATCGAGGCGTTCCGCAGCACGGCGACCCCGGTCTTCATCGGAGGCTTCCAGCTGAAAGTGCCGCTGGCGTCGTTCTATTCGCAGGTCACCGCGTCGCCAGCGAACAACAACTTCTTCCTGTTTACCGGCAGCAATTGGCGAGCGTCGCTCGAAGCCGGCCTGCGAGTGAACGCGGGCTCGTCGGTCGATCGCGTCCGATAGCGTTGAGAGGGTGGAAGGACCCCTCGCGCCGACCGTTCCGGCGCGGGGGGTTTCCATAGGGTACAGGGTGTAGGGTTAGGGTATGGGGTGCGCGAAACCCGCTAACGGACTCGGCGAGACAGGTACGGCGAGTCCGCAACGCACCAACGGAGCGGCCAGTGGAGGGCAGCGTTGGATTCGTTGATGCCGATGCGGGGCGTGATAACCACATCCGCGTCCCTGACGGGCTGCCCCGCGCGGATTGTGACGGGCCCGGACTGGAGCGACAGGCCGTTGTGCCTTCCGTCGATGTCCAGGGCCTCACAGAGCTTCCCTGGCCCGCTGGTGAGGTCCCTGTCGCGCCTGGCCCGCCGCCGACGCGACCACATCAGGTCGATGCCCCGGATCGGCTCAACGGCCCGAATGAGCACGGCGCTGGGCAGGCCTTCGCGGCGAGTCACGGCGTTGCAGCACCAGTGCATGCCGTAGGTGAAGTAGACGTAGAACGTCCCGGGCGGGCCGTACAGCGTTTCGGTCCGGCGAGTGCGGCCGGCGGCGGCGTGACACGCGGCGTCATGCTCGCCGAGGTACGCCTCGGTTTCAACGATGCGGCCACTCGCCACGCCGCGGCGGCTGCGGCATTCGAGGATGCAGCCCAGCAGGTCGCGGGCGACGCTTTCGGTATCGCGGGCGTAGAAACTCGGCGTGAGTACAGCGCCGGCTCCGCGGCGCCGCGCGGACTGCGCGGCGCGACCCATTACTCCTCGGTCTTGGCCTTCTTGACGCGCGGCTTCCGCGGCTTTTTGACGGTGCCCTCGGCTGGCTTGGCGCGCTTGCGGGCCGCCTTCTTCGGAGCTGCGTCTTCGTCGCCCACGCTTTCGATGGCCGGAGTCTCGACGACGCCCAACGCGAGCAGTTCCGGCGGAATTGACCGGCCCCGCCCACCTACGCTACGACCCCGCAGGCCCAGCGGCGTGGGAGGGATCACCGCCGTCGAACGCGGTGTCACGGCGTCGCTCGGCGCGACCTCGGGGGCGCGTCCAACTTCGATGGTGTCGCCGTCAATCCGCATGACGACGATGCCGGAATCGTGCGCGTCCTTGAGAATGCGCGAGAAGTTGCGCTCGCTCAGGCTCTCGCTATCGCGACCGAGCACAATGCGCGCGCCCTTTCGGACGTCGGACGCGTTGGCAAGCGAATCACCGTTCACAAGGCGGTTTACCGACCGGCGAACGACGTCGAATGCTTCGTCGCGCGTGAGGCGCTCACCACTGACGCCGACCTCGTCGCCTGCCGGAATGACGACGACCGGCGCCGCCGCCGGATGCTCACCGGTGTGCTCGGTGCGACCCCGGCCTCCGCGACTGCGGCCGCGTCCGCCACGACGGCGACGGCCACCTGCGGAACCTTCGGGCCGAGGCGCTTCCGCGACGGCTGGAACCGGAGCGTCCGAAGTGAACGCTCCCGCGACATCGACTTCGAGTTGACCGTTGTCGAGGCGGCGGACCGAAAGGAGGCCCTTGCCGGCCGCTTCCTGACAGAACCGCGAGAACTTGGCGATGCCGACGTTGGATTCGTCGAACGTCGGATCGATTTCCTGCATCACCTGCTTGAGCCGGTCGGAGCGCATCACGTCGTGGTTCTGCTTCATGCGCGTGATGGCTTCCTTGACCAGCACCCACGGGTCGTGCTTCTGCCGCGGCTCGTCCTCGGACGACTTCACCAGGCCGGCGAGCGCGTTGTAGCTGTAGTACTCATCGCAGTTCTGGACGAGCAGGTCGCTGGACGACTCGCGGATGCCGACGCCGATGACGTACTTGCCGTATTCCTTGAGCTTGATGACGAGGCTCGAGAAATCGGAGTCGCCGGACAGAAGGATGAAGGTGCCGATTTCGGGACGCGTGAACACCAGTTCGAGCGCGTCGATGGCGAGGCGGATGTCCGTGGCGTTCTTCTTGGACGACCCGTAGGCCGGCGCGAAGATCAGGTCGATCGAGGATTCGGACAGGGGCACGATGTACTGCGGATAGCGGCGCCAGTCTGCGTAGGCG
>CAZJTG010000330.1:0-3682 GCA_964548865.1 uncultured Solibacteraceae bacterium | reverse complement strand
CGACACGGGCGAAGCGCTGAAGGTGGAAACACTCAGAGGCGAGGAGGTGACGCGGCGCGGCCTCAACGTCGGCGAGGCGATCCAGCCGGACTCCGAGGTCGTGGTCATTTCGTTTCCGCCCGTCGAGGCCGGCAAGACGACGCGCCTGCGCATCACCGAGACCTACACGGACGCGGGCCGGTACTTTCTCGAGGGCGACGGGTTCGTCTGGGACCGCGCCTTCGGCCGCCCGCGGAACGCGATCGTTCTGCCGGCCGGCTGGACAGCAGTGGCCAGTTCCATCCCTGCCGTCATTCAGGAAGAGGCGGACGGACGGCTGCGGCTGGACTTCAACAACAACCGGCCGGACGACGTGCAGGTGCTGGTGAGGGGCAGGAGGATCCCACGCTGAGTGGCGGCATCGGCGGTCCCTCCGTATCCTGTCCGGCCACTCTGGCATCCCACCGTTATGGCGAGTCGGATTGCGTGGACGTTGAGATTCGCGGCGGTGTCGGGTGCCCTGGTGGTCGCGATCCCGAACAAGGCGTTTGCGCAGGAGGCCTCGGCGCCCAGCCGCGTTCGTGAGTGGACGAGGTCCGCATTTCTATCGCCGGATCCGTTCGTCGCCGGCGCGGTCGGCGCGGCGATCGATCACCTCGGTGACGATCCGGCCGCCTGGGGCCAGGGCGGGAGCGGGTTTGGCCGGCGCTTCCTGTCGAGCCTTGGTGTCATGCAGGCGCAGATCGGCATCGAGCACGGCGTTGCCGCAATCGCGCGTCATCCCGTCGGTTACCGGGCCTGTCGATGCGCCGGCGTCTGGCGCCGGGTGGGGTACGCGCTGTCCCGGACGATCGTGACTCGGACGGATTCCGGACGGCCGGCGCCGAACGTCGCCGTACTCTCGTCGCGTTATGGCAGCGCGATGCTCGAGACGCTCTGGCGGCCTGAGGATGGGCAGCACCCGCTCGGACGGGGTTTCGCCGTCGGCCACGCGCAACTGGGAGGAGAAGCCGCGTTGAACGTCGTGCGTGAATTCGCCCACGAACTCAAGCGACTGCTGCCCGGACGCTAGCCGGCTGAAGGAACCATCGTCTCAGTCCGGCGGCCACCGGGGCGACGCCAGCGGCTGAAACACCCGGCTCTCAACCGTGGCCAGGCGTTCGCGAAGCGCACGCTCGCGGTCCTCGCTCGGCGGGTGCGTCGAGATGAACGCAGGAACCTGCGCTCCGGCGGTACGGCTCAGGGCCTTGAAGAAGGCGGGCATTCCGGCCGGATCGATCCCGGCAGCGACGAGCGCATCGAACCCGCGCGCGTCCGCTTCCTGCTCGTCGTCTCGCGAGAACCGCAAGCTCGCGAGTTCGAGCGCCGCCTGGCCGCCCAGCGTCGCTCCAAGGTCGCCCATGACGAACGCCCACAGGCCGCGCAGGCCCATCTCCTTGATGAGACCTCGCAGCGAATGACGCAATTCCACGTGCTGGACTTCATGCGCGAGGACGCCCGCGAGTTCTTCGGCGCGGCTGGTTGCGGCAATCAGCCCGGTGTGCACGACGATGATGCCTCCGGGCATCGCAAACGCGTTGGGCGCGGCGTCCTGCGCGATGTGCACCTCGTAGTGGAACCTCGACTCCCTCGTGAGTGTCGCGACGATGGATCGGACGGCATCGTAGGCGGGTCCCTGATCTCTCAGTTTCAGGCTGGCGCGCATCCCCTCGAAGATCTGCCGGCCCAAGGCAATCTCCTGCTCCACGGGCACGCGGCTGGCCACCCAGCCGGCGATCGCGCTCGCGCTTGCAAAAAACCAGATCAGGAAAAGAACCGGCAGCGTGAGCAGTGCGGCCAGAGCCAGGCGACCGATCGATCGCCCCACACCTGCCTTTCTCTGCGCGGCGGTAAGCCTGGCGGCCTGCGGTGTCGTGGAGAGGGCAGACGCCGTCAGCAACCGGTGCGCCGAGACCGGATCGAGCACGTGTGCCGCCCACATGCCGTCCCCGTCCTCCCAGGCGACTTCCAGTCCCGGCTTGTCAAACCCCACCTCTCGCAGGGTGATCTGGGCGAAAGGCGCCCGCTGAAACCTCTCGCCACTGGAGACTTCCGCCCCCATGACAGAAATCGTCAAGGTGCCGTGCGTACCGGCCGCTGGAAGGCCAGGGCCGAAGATCAACGCTCGAACCTCATCCCGCATGCGCGCCGCTCCATCGTACTCGCCTGGCGCCAGCTGCGGTAGATTGGACGGCACCATGCATGTGTCCGACGCCATTTCGACCCGCCGTTCGATCAAGCGATTCACCAGCCGGCCCGTCACGCGCGAAGAAATCGAAACGCTCCTTTCGGCCGCCGTGGCGGCGCCCAATCATCGGCTGACGCAGCCGTGGCGCTTTTACGTGCTCGGCCCGGAGGCCCGTTACGCGTACGGGCTCGTGCTCGGCGCGCGCAAGGCGAAGAAGATTGAGGATCCGGATGCGGCTCGCGCGACGCGCGAGACGGTCGCCGTGGAGCATCGCGCGCTGCCCGCCATGCTGATCGTCGCCGCCGCCGACAGCGATAACCCCGAGATCAAAGAAGAAGACTATGCGGCGGTCATGATGGCGATTCAGAATCTCTCGCTGGCCGCCGTGGCACTCGGCCTCGGCACGCACGTCAAGACCGGCGCCGTCATGAGCGATCCCGGGGCGCGCGCCGCCGCCGGCGTCAAGGACCACGATCGCATCGTCGCCGTCGTGAGCGTCGGTGCGCCGGCGGAGTTGCCCGCCGAAAAGAAACGCGAGCCCGCTGCGGCGTTTACGGTCTGGCGGCCCTGAGGCGACCAAGTCGCTTCAGGATCTGAATCTGGCCCGCGTGGTACAGGTCGTGCGCGATGACGCCGTGGATGAGCCACGTGGTGGTCGTTCGGCGCCGACCGGACGCCGCACGAGCGCGGGCCCCGGATGCTCCGGCAATCGCCCGGGCCGGCAGGGCGGCAATCGCCCTGCGCAACTCCTCATGCATCCGCTCGAGCAGCGCGACGTCCTGTGCCCACGCGCGGGCCCCGGCGCGGCCGGTGGCGGCGCCAGGCTGCGGCCGCGTGAACCAGTTCGATCCCTTGAGCGGAAACGACCCGCGCTTCCGCCCGGTCAGCCGGCGCATCGCCGCATACTTCCAGTACGCGCAATGGACGACGATTTCCCAGATGTTGTGACGCCCGGGCGCCGGGCGCCTGGAGATCTCAGCGAGTGACAGCCCGCGGATCGAGCCGCGGAGGTTCGTTCCATGCCACGACTGCGTGTCGTAGGCGAGATCGAGTGCGTCAACGAGCGGGCGGCGCATGCCTCACGCCCTGGCCAGCGTCTGCATCGCGTCGACGAACACGTCGATGTCGCGCAACGTCGTGTACACGTTCGGAGTGACGCGAATGCCTTCCCAGCCCTTGCCGCCGATGCCCGTCGCGAGAATTCGCCACTTCTCCCACAGCTTCGAGGTGATGTCGCCGGCCGACAGGCCTTTGATTCCGACCGTGCCAATCGCGCAGGACAGGTCGGGATCGAGGCTGGTGTGGAGCACGACGCGCGGGTTCTGGGTGAGGGCGCGGGCCCACCGTTCCTTGAGGTAGCGCAGGCGCGCCGCCTTGCGATCGACGCCGATGCCCTGGTGGAAGACGAGCGCTTCACCGATCGCGTTGTGGTTCGCCGCCGGGTGCGTGCCGACTTCCTCGAACTTGCGGATGTTG
>CAZJTG010000329.1:0-3707 GCA_964548865.1 uncultured Solibacteraceae bacterium | reverse complement strand
AGGGCCGGCAGGGCAGCCCCACGGGCCGCACGCTGCTCATGAGTCCGGCGATGGTGGCGGCCGCGGCCGTTGCCGGCGAAGTCGTCGATGTTCGCGAGTGGCAGGTGACGCCATGAGCACGTCGGCGGTCCTGCGCGTGATCGGGCGCGCGATCTCGGTTGCCGGCAGCGACATCGACACGGACCGGATCATGCCGGCGCGGTTCCTCAAGTCCGTGACGTTTGAAGGCCTCGAGGCGCACGTGTTCGAGGACGATCGAAAAGAGGCCGCCAATCGCGGCCAGGTGCATCCGTTCGACGACGCCAGCCGGCGCGGCGCGCGCGTGTTTCTCACGGGCGTCAACTTCGGGTGTGGATCGTCACGCGAGCACGCGCCGCAGGCACTGCTTCGCTGGGGGATCCGCGCGGTCGTCGGCGTCTCGTTCGCCGAGATCTTCGCCGGCAACTCCCTGATGATCGGACTGGCGTGCGTGCAGGTGTCGCCGGAAGATCTCGCGCGGCTTCGCGCGGCCGCCGCGGACGCGACCGCGGAGTTCAGCGTCGATCTCTCCACGCGCCGCATCACCACGGGCGAGCTGTCCGTGCCGCTCACGATGCCGGAGGCCGCGCGCGATGCCTTGACGTCCGGAGCCTGGGACGCCACCGGCATCCTCCTGGCCGACTACGACGACGTCGCCGCCACGGCGGCCAGGCTGCCCTACATCGCCGGGTTCTAGCCGCTTCGCGCGGGAAGCCGACTCGTCAGGCGTTCTCTCTGGCCAGGTCGAGGAAGGCCCTCGCCGCGTGCGACAGGCCGCCATCCCGGCGGTAGACGAGGCGAATCTCCCGTGGGGACCGAAGTTCAGGCACGTCCAGGGCGAGGAGTTGACCGCGCGAGATTTCGCCCTGGGCGCAGCGGCGAGGCAGCAGCGCCAGGCCCAGGCCCATCTCCACGGCGCGCTTGATGCCGTCGAGACTGGGCAGGGACAGACGGATGTTCAGGGGCGCATGACGCTGCTCATACAGCCGCAGCACCCGCTCCCGCGCCGGCGACGGGTCGTTGTGGGCCACGATCGGCAGCCTCCCCATCTCCTCCATCGTGAGTTCCTTCCGGGCCGCCAGTTCATGACCCGGCGGCACCAGCAGCACCAGTTCGTCTGTGCCCAGCAGCACGGATTCGAGATCCCGCTCCGCCGGCTTAAAGGTAATCACGCCGAAATCGACCGTCCTCAGCAGCACCTCCTGCGGAAGCTGCCGCGCGGGAATGCGCCTGACCTCAAACAGGATGCCCGGGTGATTCCGTTGGAACTCCTTGATGAGGGGCAGAGCCGTGTGTACCGCGCCCTCGTTGGCGCCAAGCAGGATGCGCCCCTTCTTGATGTCTCTGAGCTCTGCGACCGCGCCGGATGCCTCCTCGGCCAACCTCAGCAGCCGCTGCGCGTAGTCGAGCAGCATCTCACCGGCATCTGTCAGGGTGCCATCGCGCGACGACCGATCCAGCAGCCTCTCTCCGGCATCCCGCTCAAGGCGACGGATTGCCTGGCTGACTGCGGGCTGCGTCCGGCGCAGCTTCTTGGCTGCCTTGGAGAAGCTCCTTTCGGCCGCAACCGTCACAAATACGCGCAGATCCTCGAAAGTCACCCCGGAATTGTGGTTCCGGAGACCCTGCTAGTCAATAAGTTAATGAACTAATAACCTAAGTTATATAACTTTGACTTTCTATCTACCGACGCCCAAACTGACCTCCCCATGGCTGAGCGACTGATAATTTTCGACACCACCCTTCGTGACGGCGAACAGGCCCCCGGTTTCTCGATGCGCATCGAGGAGAAGATCCGGCTGGCGCGACAGCTCGAGTTGCTCGGCGTGGACATCATCGAGGCTGGCTTCCCCATTGCCTCCGAAGCGGACGCCGAAGCCGTGAGGCAGGTCTCCCAGGTCGTGACGGAGACGACCATCGCCGCGCTCGCCCGGTGCGCCGCCGGGGACATCGACCGCGCCGCGTGGTCGCTCTCGCCCGCTCGGCGCTCACGCATCCACACGTTCATCGCCACGTCGGATCTACACCTGGCCAAGAAGCTCCGGATGACCCGTGAGGCGTGCCTCCAGGCAGCCACCGAGTCGGTCGCGCGGGCCCGGACCTTCACCGACGACGTCGAGTTCTCGGCCGAGGACGCGACCCGTAGCGACATGGACTTCCTGTGCCGCGTGGTGGAGTCCGTCATCAACGCCGGCGCGACGACGATCAATCTGCCGGACACGGTGGGTTACTCCACGCCGGACGAGATCGGCGAATTCTTCCGGACGATCATGACGCGCGTGCCGAACGCGCATCGCGCCACGTTCAGCGCCCACTGCCACGATGATCTCGGTCTCGCCGTGGCGAACACCCTTGCGGCGATCGGCGCGGGCGCGCGACAGGTCGAAGTCACGATCAACGGCATCGGCGAGCGTGCCGGGAACGCCTCGATCGAAGAGATCGTCATGGCCACGCGTGTGCGGCCGGACCGCGTGCCCGTCGAGACGCGCGTCGCGAGCGAGCAACTGTACGCGTCGAGCCAGATGCTGTCCGAGATCACTGGAGAGCGCGTCCAGGCCAACAAGGCCATCGTCGGCCGGAATGCGTTCGCCCACGAGGCCGGCATCCACCAGGACGGCATGCTGAAAGATCGCCGGACGTACGAAATCATGCGTCCCGAGGACGTCGGCGTGCCGCAGACAACGCTCGTGCTCGGTAAGCACTCGGGCAGGCACGCCGTGCAGAAGCACTGCGAGAAGCTCGGGTTGTCGCTGTCACGGCAGGATCTCGATCAGATCTACCGTCGCATCGTCGCGCTCGCGGACCAGCAGAAGCACGTGTCCGAGGACGATCTCATCGCGATCACGATGGAGGTCTGCGGGCTGGCGACTGTTCCCTCCTCACGTGATGCCTCAACCGAATCTGGATACGGATTCGGCGTGTGAACGCACGCATCGTCGTGATGCCCGGCGACGGCGTCGGGCCTGAGGTCACCACTGCCGCCGTCCGTGTGCTCGCGAAGGTCGCCCGGTCATCCGGCCACACGTGGGAGCTTCTCGAGGCCCCCATAGGCGGCGCGGCGATTCGCGCAGGCCTGGCTCCCCTTCCGCCCGACACGCTCGCCGCCGCCAGGTCCTCTGCGGCGGTGCTGCTTGGCGCCGTCGGCCATCCTGACTTCGACTATTTGCCGCCTGGATCGCGTCCCGAATCCGCGCTGCTGGCGCTCCGACGCGAACTTGGCGTGTACGCCAACCTGCGCCCGGCGCGGGCCTGGAGCGGGCTCGAGGGATCCGGTCCGCTCAGGCCCGACGTGCTTCGGGGCACCGACCTCGTCGTCGTGCGCGAGCTGAACGGCGGCCTGTACTACGGCCAGCCGCGCGGCATCGCCGCCGACGGCCGGTCGGCGGTGAACACCATGGCCTACACACGCGACGAGGTCGCACGCGTCGCGCATTCGGCATTCAAACTGGCACGCCGCCGGCGGCGCAAGCTGGTGTCCGTGGACAAAGCCAACGTCCTCGAGGTCTCGAGACTCTGGCGCACGGTCGTGACCGACATCGGCCGCGAATACCCCGACGTCGAGCTGACGCACGAGTACGTCGACGCCGCGGCGATGAAGCTGGCGCTCGGGCCCGCGGCGTTCGACGTGATGCTCACCGAGAACATGTTCGGCGACATCCTGTCGGACCTGATCGCCTCGCTGGTGGGCG
>CAZJTG010000328.1:0-3787 GCA_964548865.1 uncultured Solibacteraceae bacterium | reverse complement strand
CTCTTAGTGCTCTCTGTGTGTGTCTGAGGAAACTCAGCCGGAGTTGCGCTGCCTCTGCTGGAATCTCGCCACGCCGAGCGCGGCGTCGAGGCGCTTGGGATCCACGCGGCCGTTCAGGACCGCGCCCTCGTTCAGGATCATCCTCGGCGCAATCACGGCACCGGCCACCGTCGCGCCTTCGCGGATGTCCACCACATCCGTCGCGATGAGCTGGCCCGCGGCCCGCCCAAAGACCGTGATGTCGTCTGCCACGACGTCGCCTTCGACCGTCGACGAAGCGGTGATCGTCACGGCGCCGCCCTCGCAGGTGATCGGCCCGTGCACGCGTCCCTCGACGGTAAGATCGCCGGTCGCCCTGACCTCACCCGTGATTCTGATCGTCTTGCCGAACAGACTCATGCGTCCTTTCCCTTCGACCAGCCACGATAGACGACCGGCACGAGCACCGTGGCCACGACACCGGCGATGCCGGCCACCAGCGGCGTTGACAGGCCGGTGGCCACGCCAACGAGCGCCACGCCGACGCTGAGCACCATGGCAAAAAAGATGGCCACGACGAGCGCGACCGTGTCCGTGCGTTTCGACATCCTGGCTCCACCCTCGCGACGATCGACCTGCCGATCGGTCGGTCTATGATTCGCGAATGCGCAACATCATCTTACTGCCGGCGGTCGTCGTTACCGTGCTTGCGGCCGGGACACCGTCCTCCTCCGCCATGCAGCGGCCGTTCGTGTCCGGCCGGACGGCCGGTGTCTCCGCCGGCCATCCGCTGACGACCGCGGCGGCCGTGGAGATCCTCCATCAAGGGGGGAACGCCTTCGACGCCGGGGTGGCCGCGATGCTCGTGGGGGGTGTCGTCGAGCAGGATTTGTACGGATTCGGCGGTGAGGGCCTCGTCCTGGTCTACCCGCGCAAGGACGGAGCCGTGACGTCTGTCGTGGGTCAGGGTTGGGCGGCCAAAGCAGCGACGATCGACTGGTACACAGCCCGCAACCGAACGCTGGCCGGTGAGGGCCTGGACCCCGTGGTGGTCCCGGGCGCGCCTCACGCGGCCCTGACCGTGCTCGAGCGCTGGGGCACGATGTCGTTCGCCAGGGTCGCCGCCCGGGCCATCGCTCACGCCCGCGACGGCTTCCCGCTGCGTCCGCGTACGGCGGCGACGATCGATCGGCAGCGCGCCTTCATCGGCAAGTGGCCGGCCAATCAGAAGGCGTGGCTGAAAGCGGACGGGTCGTCCTACAGAGCCGGCGAAACAATCGCGCTGCCGGATCTCGCCGTGACACTGCAGAAGATGGCGGATGCGGAACGGCGCGCGGCCGTCAAGGGCCGGGTCGCCGGCATCCGCGCCGCCCGCGATCGATTCTACAAGGGGGACATCGCCCAGGAGATCATCCGGTTTCTCAAGGCGAACGGATCGCCGTTCGAGGCGGGCGATTTCGCAGAATTCCATGCCCGGGTCGAGGCACCCGCATCCGTCACGTACCGCGACGTGACCGTCTACAAACACGGATTCGGCAGCCAGGGCCCGGCGCTGCTCCAGGCGCTCAACATCCTGGAGCACTTCGACCTCAGGAGCATGGGCCACAACTCGGCCGACTACCTCCACGTTCTCACCGAGGCCATGAAGATGGCGTACGCGGACCGCGACAGCTACTACGCGGATCCCGCGTTCGTGAACGTGCCGGCCAGGGGATTGCTCTCCAAGGACTACGCCCGATCGCGCGCCGGACAGATCGACATGGCCCGGGCCATCCCGGAGCAGATCGCCGGAGACCCCCTGCCGTTCGATCCGGATGTGAAGTCGTGGCCGTACTGGATCGCCGGCAGAGGTCCGGCCGGAACGCCGAGGCAGCCGGATGACGATGATCCGTCGCTCAAGGACACGACGCATATCGCGGTCATCGACAAGGCCGGGAACGTCTTCGATGCGACACCCTCGGGAGGCTGGATCACCGGCGGCGTCGTGGCGGGCTCGACAGGCGTCGCGCTCTCGACGCGCGGGGAGCAGTTCTGGCTCGACGCCACCCGGGCCGCCCAGCTGCGTCCGAGATCGCGGCCTCGGTACACCCTCACGCCGAGCCTGGTGCTGAAGAACGGCGAGCCGTTCCTCGCGCTGGGTACGCCCGGCGGCGATAACCAGGAACAGACCATCCTGCAGGCGCTCCTCAACATCGTCGAATTTCCGGACACCTGGTACCCGAACCTGCACATGGCGTTCGAACTGCCCCGCATCCAGACGTTCCATTTCCTCAGCTCGTTCTGGCCGCATCGTATCGACGCCAACCGGCTCGATCTCGAGACCGGAATCGCCGCGGAGGTGCTGGCCTCCCTCAAAGCCCGAGGGCACGACGTGCGCATGGTTCCGCCGGTGTCGATCAGCGGGTGCGCGACGGCCGTCATGATCGACCCGAAGACGGGCACGAGAATCGCCGGCGCCGATCCGCGAAGGGACTGCTATGCGTGGGCGTACTGACACGAGTCTCGGGTGCTACGGGTACAACGGGGTGCTACGGGTTCCGGCCGCTACCCTGCCGGCCCGCCCGCCTGAGCATCGCGTCGAGTTGCTGGCGGAACGGCAGGGCCTGCTCCGGCGGGACGAGCGCAATGGCGCGTTCGAGCTCGGCCGTCGCGCGATCGATGAAGCCGAGATCGGCATAAAGCGACGCAAGATTGGCGCGCACGAGCGGGGCATCGGGAAGAAGCCGGACGGCTGTCTCGTACGCCTGACGGGCCTCGGTCGTCCGACCGGTTCGCTGGAGCGCCCGCGCCAGGTTGTTCCACGCCTCGCCCCAGTCAGGTCGGCGGCCGATGACCACCTGATAGGCGGCAATGGCCCCCGGGAGATCTCCGCTCGCCTGGAGCGTGTCTGCGAGATTCAACCGCACGTCGGAGGAATCCGGATCGATGGCGATGGCCTTGCGAATGTTGCCGAGGGCATCGGCGTAGCGCTTCTCTCCTCGCAGGACGTTCGCGAGGTTGTGCAGCGCCCTCACGTTATGCGGATAGATCGCGAGCGAGCGCTCGTACGCGGCAATGGCCTCGAGCGGACGCCCGAGGCCGTCAAGGGTGAGCGCGAGGTTGTAATGACCCTCGGCCAGTCCGGGATCGAGTTCGAGGGCGCGCTGCAGTTGCGGCAGGGCTTCGGCGTGCCGCCCGGCGCGCTGGAGCGCGGTGCCAAGCAGGTTGTGCCCAGCCACGCTGTCCGGATCGATGGCCAGCATCGCGCGCGCGTGGTCCGCCGCCTCCGGCCAGCCCGAAGGCGGGCCGTCGAGCAGCAGGGACGCCAGATTGCCGCGCGCGAGGACCGACGCCGGATTCCTGGCGATCGTGTCGCGATAGAGCGTCCGCGCGTCGGCGAAGTACTCGCAGTACGACGCCGTCATCACGCCCAGCGGCAGGGCGATGACGATCGCGACGGCCAGTTCATTCGCGACGCGCCAGCGCACGAGAAGGGTCGTCACGGCCGCAGACAGCGCGGTCACGACGCCAAGGCCCGCCAGGTACTGAAAGTGATCGGCGACATACGAGAACCGGAACGGATAAACGTTCAGGAACCCGAGCACCGGAAACAATGTACCGACAAAGAAGAGTGCCGCGGCGAGAGGCCCGCGCGATCGCCGCCTGACCGCGACGAGCAGGGCCAGCGCCGCGATGAGCGCGATCGGAAACAGCCACTGCCACCACACGCCTGCATCAAGGGTCCAGCGCGGGTAGTTGAACATCAGGTTGACGGGCCAGACGATCGTCGCGGCGTAGAACCACACGACCCGACCGGCCAGAAGCACGC
>CAZJTG010000327.1:0-3795 GCA_964548865.1 uncultured Solibacteraceae bacterium | reverse complement strand
AACGCCGCCGACCCGCTGTTCAATGGCGTGACCACGCTCAGCGCGAGCCAGTATCGCGGTGACTATCTGGCGGGCCTCGACACGGGCGCCGTCCTCGCCGGATCGTGGGCGGACGGCAGACCGCTCGCAGGCTACAACGCGACGGGTAACGTCGTGAATATCACGCTCTTCCCGGCGGTGTTCGATTTCGGTCACGCGTCGGGCGACTACCAGCAGCTCTTCCGGAACGGCCTGGCGATGGGTGACGTGGCGCCGGTGCCCGAGCCGGGCACGTTCGGCCTGCTGGCGCTCGGTGGCGCCGCGCTCGCGTACGTTCGGCGTCGCTCGCGCAAGAGCTAGGTTCTCCCGGTTCCAACTCCACCCTCCGGGGAGTAACATTCAGCTCCCCGGAGGGTTTCGCATGTACGCCAGAGTCCGTGTTGTGTCTGCCGCCGTTGCCACGGCGTGTCTTGCTCTTCTTCTCACGCCGGTGGCGCTCGAGCGGGCGTTCGCGCAGGCGGCGCGTCCGGTGGCACCGGCGGTCGGCCAGGCCGGTGAGGCGGCGCTCGTCGCGCGCGCCCGCGCCATTCACGACCGTGTGATCACGCTCGACACACACGACGACATCAGTGCCAACAATTTCCAGTGGTCCCGTAACTACACGCAGGATCTCGGCAACCAGGTGAACCTGCCGAAGATGAAGGCGGGCGGTCTCGACGTCGCCTTCTTGATCGTCTACGTCGGGCAGAATCAGGGGCCCGACGCCTTCACGGCCGAGGGCTTCCAGCGCGCGTACGACCAGGCGATCGAGAAGTTCGAGGCGATTCATCGCCTCACCAAATCGCTTGCGCCGGATCAGATCGAGCTGGCGCTCACGGCGGCCGACGTCACGCGCATCGCGAAGACGGGCAAGAAGGTCGCGGTGATCGGGATCGAGAACGGGTATCCCGTGGGCACGAACCTCGCGCGAGTGAAGGAGTTCTTCGATCGCGGCGGGCGGTACATGTCTCTCGCGCACAACGGGCACAGCCAGCTCAGCGACTCGAACACGGGCGACGCCACGAACACGTGGGCGCACGGCAATGGCCTGAGTCCGCTCGGCCGGCAGGTCATCGCTGAGATGAACCGGTGGGGCATCATGGTGGACGTCTCGCATCCGTCCAAGGGCTCCATGATGGAAAGCATCAGGCTCAGCAAGGCGCCGATCATCGGATCCCATTCCGCGGCGCGCGCGCTCTGCAATCACAGCCGGAACATGGACGACGAGCAGCTCAAGGCGCTCAAGGCGAATGGTGGCGTCATTCAGGCGGTGGCATTCGCGTCGTACGTCAAATGCGGGCCGGTGCCGCCGGAGCGGAACCAGGCCATTGCCGAACTGCGCAGGGAGTTCGGACTGCCCGAGGCGAGTGGAGGTCGGGGAGGACAGGCCGGAGGCGGCGGGGCTGGCGGTCGCGGAGGACAGGCCGGAGGTGGCGGAGCGGGGGGACGCGCAGGTGCGCCAGGTGCTGGGGCTGCTACGGGTGCGGCAGCGCAGCCGGTGATTACGGCCACGATGGCGGGCGCGGCGAGCCCGGCGGGTGGCGGCGGCGGGCGCGGTGGCGGGCGCGGAGGGGATCCGGGTCTTGCGATGCTTTCGCCGGAGCGGCGCGCGGCCTACGACAGGCGGATGGCGGAGATCGATCAGAAGTATCCGCAGGGCGTGCGCGCCACGGTGAAGGACTTCGTGGATCACATCGACTACATCAAGAACCTGATCGGCATCGACCACGTCGGCATTTCGTCGGATTTTGACGGCGGCGGCGGTGTGACCGGGTGGAACGACGCGTCGGAGACGTTCAACGTCACGCTCGAGCTCGTGCGCCGCGGATACACGGAGGCCGAGATCGGAAAGATCTGGAGCGGTAATCTCCTGCGCGTGTGGCGCGAAGTGGAGAAGGTGGCGAAGGGTATTCAGGCGGGGACGATCAAGTAGCCCTAGCTCTCTTCCGGTTCGCCGTGGCCGACCAGTCCGGCACGGCGGCGTTTGAGAAACAGGCCTTTCCGTGAGAGCCCGAGAAGCTGCGCGGCGTCGGCGACTTTCCCATTCGACGCCTGGAGCGCATGCTCGATGAATTTTCGCTCGAGTTCGTCGAAGGCCCTGGCCAGCGGCTGATCCAGACGGACTTCCACCGCGGCGGCGGCCGAACGTGAAGGCGACGCCGGTCTCGCGTTCCAGTTGATGGTGATGTCAGCGGCGAGGTCGGCCGCGCCGAGCACCTGACCGTCAGAGGCCAGGGCCACTGCCCGCCGGATCTCGTTCGCGAGCTGTCTGATGTTGCCAGGCCAGTCGTGCAGCAGCAGCGCCGCAATCAAATCATCGGCCAGGCGGACGTTCTTTCGACCGCACTCAACCGCGTATCTCGTCAGGAACAGCGCCGCGAACGCCGGGATTTCGTCCTTTCGTTCGCGGAGCGACGGCAGCTCCAGGTGGGCGACCCCGATCCGGTAGTAGAGGTCGCGCCGGAAGCGGCCATCTTTTGCGAGCGCGCCCAGATCGCTGTTCGTTGCTGCGACGATTCTCACGTTCACCTGCTGCGGGCGGGAGTCGCCCACCGGCAGGATCTCGCCACTCTCGAGGAACCTGAGGAGCTTTGGCTGGACGACCGGCTCGAGATCGCCGATCTCATCGAGGAAGAGCGTGCCACGTTCGGCAGCCCGGATGACACCCGGGAATGCGTCAACCGCGCCGGTGAACGCGCCTCGGCGATGACCGAAGAGCTGGCTTTCCACGAGCTCCCGCGTCACCGCCGAGCAGTTGAAGGGCACGAACGGTCCGCGCTTGCTGGGGCTCCGGTCGTGGATCAACCTGGCGAAGACTTCCTTGCCCGTCCCTGTCTCGCCGGTGATCAAGATTGGCAACTTCGTCTCGGCGAGTCGCTCGGCGATTCGGACGAGTTCGATCATCCGCGGCGATCTGAAGATCGTGTCATCGGCGAACGGCTCCGCCGCGCGTGGCCACAGAGTGAGGTCCTCATCCTCGCGCTGGGTGTCCGCGGTCCGCGCGACGGCCATCTGGACCAGATCCGTCACGCTCTTTACCAGCGAGATCTCCTCGATCGATTCGGTCCGGCGGATGGTGATGGTGGCCAGCCGATCTGAACCGTAGATACGAATGGTGTTTGTCCCGTCGGGCTCGGTGGAGAATTCGGCGGCGGGTTCGGGCCGGTATTCGAGGCCGCCTTCGTGTGAAACATCGACGCGGTCCGCCAGTGCCGTCGCCCTGAGAATGCCCGCAATGCGATGAGACAGCAGGTCGATCGAGTGACCGGCTCCGAGCGCGGTGGCGACGTCATTCAACAGCACGGAGGCGTGGGTCACGTCCACGGCGGGGCCGGCGGACGTGATGGAGCTGGCGTGTTTCAGGACGTCGTCGTGTTGTTCGGTGATCCACCATTCGTGGTACTTGTGGCCGATGGCGCGGCAGGCCGCCAGGGCGCGTTCGTAGTGGAGCCGGCCGGTGGCTGTGGCGCCGCGCAACGCGGAGCTCAGCCCCTTTGAGGCTTCGAGGACGATGAGGGGGTCGACGGCGCCACGCGGACAGGCGCGGACCGCCGCGGCGAGCGAAGCCGACGCATCCTTGTGCCGGCCCAGGCGCGCGAGCGCCCGCGCCTTCGCACACAACAGGGCCGTGCGCACGGCCTTGTACTGACGCCGCTCGGTTTCCGCTTCGGACTTGTCTGCGATGTCGACGACCGTCTCCCAATCGCCCAGACGCTCGAAGTACGCGCATCGCGTGACCTGATGTGCAAGGTCATACCAGGAACGGGCTGGGAGAAT
>CAZJTG010000326.1:0-3838 GCA_964548865.1 uncultured Solibacteraceae bacterium | reverse complement strand
AATGGACTTGCCGCCCTTGAATCCGTACTTCCACGGGCTGTGGATGCGGAGCGGGGCGCCGTTCTGGTTCGGCAGCACTTTGCCGTAGACGCCGACCACGGCCAGCGTGAGCGGATGCATCGCCTCGTCCATGCGCAGGCCTTCCCGGTACGGCCATTCGAGCGGCCGGCGCGCGAGCCCCGGCATCTCACTTGGGCGCTGCAGCGTCGTGAACTCGACGAAGGCCGCCGTCGACGTCGGCTGCACCTTCTGGATCAGGCCGGCCAGCGGGAATCCGATCCACGGGATGACCATCGACCAGGCTTCGACGCACCGCAGACGGTACACGCGCTCCTCGAGGTTCTTGAAGTCCACGAGGTCCTCGAGTCCGTAGTCGCCCGGCTTGTTCACCAGGCCGTCCACCTTTACCGTCCACGGCTTCGTCGTAAGCCGCCCTGACGTCCGCGCCGGATCGTCCTTGCCGGTGCCGAACTCGTAGTAGTTGTTGTAGGTCGTGATGGCGTCCCAGGTATTGAGCGGATCCGTCGCCGGATCGGTGACAAACGCCGTCTTCTTCGCGGCCAACGCCGCCTGCGGCACCGCCGCAGCGGCCCCGGCGACCTCCGCTCCGATTCCTCCGGCAATCCCTCCGACCACGCCGACAACGCCGGCCGCCAGAAACTCGCGCCGCGACTTGTAGATGCCCTCCGGCGTCACCTCGGAATACGGCAGGTCGGCTGAGGTCTTGATCTTGATCACCATGACGGTCCCCTTGTCGTTCCAATGATACTGAGATGCAGGCCCGCCGGCTCGGGTTACCTGGCGGTCCGCAGCACCACGAACGGCGACGGCACGGCCACCGACTCGCGTGCCGCGCCCCCGAACAGCGCGTCCACGAGCGCGCGGCCCTTGTCCGTCTCCTGCAGGGCCGGCGTCGTCACCACGTAGTCACAGTCGCCGATGGGCCCGGCCCGGCGCGCCGGCTCGACATCCCGGCCCGCGTAATAGCTACGGCTCGAGAGGGCAGGCGGTTGGAAGGCCATGGGCTCGTCGTTGCGCACGAGGAAAAAGAACCGACGTGCCGGGCAGATCCGGCCGCGGGCCTTCTCGTCGCTTCGAATCGCCAGAAACGCCGTGCGCCAGGGACGAGGCTGCGGCGTGCCGACGGCAAACGCGGTTTCTTCGGCGTCGAACGACGCCTGCGCGTTCCGCCGGGCCGCGCCATCCGCCTGGGCCATCAGGGCGGCGGCGACCGCCGCCAGGCCGACCACGATCGACGCGATGAGCGTGCCGCGCGGCGGCCTGGTGCGCGCCACGACCGTGACGAGCACGCCGGCAACCGTCAGCCACACGAGACCGAGCGGCGGCAGGACGTCAGGCGGCGCGGCGCCGACGGCACTGAGACGGAACCACCACAGACTCGCGGCCATGAGCACCACGGTCGCGACGCCCGCGACGACAGGGTGCTTCGGCCCGGCGATGCTGATCGGAAACAGCACCGAGAGTGCGACGAGCGGCCCGAGGGCAAAGAGCGGCAGCGCGTACCGCAGCGTCAATCCGTTGCTGCGCTCGAGGGCGGTCCACGGCGCGCCGATGAGCATCCAGACAAGGGCGGCGCCGGAAAAGCCAATCAGCACAAGCGCGCCCGCGCGGGCCCACCACCGCGGATCGGTGCGCCTGCGCCCGAACGCGATCACCACATCCACCGCGACGAGCAGGGCGAGCGCCAGCGACGGCAGAAACACGGGTCCCAGCCACTGGCGAATGTAGTGCGCCGCGACCGACGTCAACTCGAAGCCTTCGCGCCCCATTTCTCCAAGCACGGAGTAATACGTGGTGCGCTGGTGCGTCTCGCCGCGGAACAGCGCCAGGCTGAAAACCTCGAGCCCCGCGGGCGCCAGCGGTGATCCGAACAGGATCCAGTTCCGGACGAGCCAGAGGCCGCCCGCGCCCAGCGCCAGGACGGCCGCGGAGGCCACGGCACCGACACCGAACGCGCGCCCGTCCGACGCAGGCCGGCCGAGCAGCCTTCGCAGAATCCAGACACCGGCGGCGCCGATCCCCACGAGGCCCAGCGCCGCCGCGCCGGTCGTCTTGGATCCGACGAGCAGGCCGACCGCGCCGCCGAGGAGGATCACATCCGGCGCGCGCCACGACCCGCGCGCCCACCCCGAGACGATGATGGCGACAACCGCGACGAACGACGCCGCGAACCACAAGTCAGCGGCGCCCGCGCTCGCGCTGCGGAACAGCGGGGTCGAGAACAGCCCCAGCGACAGCCAAGTCGCCCATCGCAGGCCCGACTCCCCCGTCATCGCCCGGAACAGGACGTGGAGGGCCGTCACCATGAGCGCAAACGGCAGCACCATCGCGAGATCCACGAGCAGCGTGTCTCCGAAGGGCACGATGAACCAGGCGGCCACCAGGCTGCCGGCCATGGGATAGAGGTGGGGCGTGGCCGGCAGCGCGAAGAGGCCGTCACCTTTGGCGAGGTTCACGGCGTAGGGCACGTGATAGTGCGCGGCATCGGGACCGTTGAGATCGAGTGATGCCGCGGCGGCGCCGATCCACGCGAGGACGATGCCGCCGAGGACCGCGAGCGCGGCCAGCTCAAAGATGTCGGGACGTGCAGTTGCAGGCAGGCCGGCCGGTGCGCGGCGCGCGACGGCCCACAGTACCGTGTTCCAGATCGCCAGCCCGGCGAGCCCAAAGCCGAGACTGAGACCGGCCGATAGTGCGGTGGCGTGAAGAACGAACGACAGGCCGGCGACGCCGCCGAGCACGGCCGCGAACAACGCTTCATCCAGCGACGCATTCCGCAGCAGCCGGCGCGCGGCCACGGCCGCCATCGCGAAATGCGCGACGGTCGCAGCGAGCCAGATCACAAGTGTCACCGTCACGGCGGTGACATAATAGGCGGACTTCGATGACGATAGAGACCCGTTCCGAGAACACGATCGCGACCGAACTCGAAAAGAAGCTGCACGCGCGGACCGCCCACGTCGGCGTCATTGGCCTCGGCTACGTCGGCCTGCCGCTGCTCGTGGAGCTCTCGCGCGCGGGCTTCAACGCCACGGGCGTGGATCTGGACGAGCGCAAGGTCGCGACGATCAATCGCGGGGAATCGTACATTCCGGATGTCCCGACCTCGGACGTCGCCCAGTTCCACAAGCTCGGCCGCCTGCACGCCACGACCGACGCGGCGGCGATCGCGGGCTTCGACACCATTAACATCTGCGTCCCGACGCCGCTCCGCAAGACGAAAGACCCGGACCTCTCGTACGTGGTCTCCGCCGTGGAGATGATCGCGAAGTACATCCGTCCAGGCCAGCTCGTCATGCTGGAATCGACGACCTACCCGGGCACGACCGACGAGGTCGTCCGCCCGATTCTCGAGCGCGGCGGCCTCGTGGCCGGCAAGGACTTCTTCCTTGGGTTTTCGCCGGAGCGCGTGGACCCGGGCAACGAGAAATGGACCACGCGGAACGTCCCGAAGGTCGTCGGCGGCACCACGCCGGACTGCTCCCGCCTGGCGCACGCGCTGTATTCGGCGTCCATCGAGACGGTGATTACGGTGAGCTCGCCCCGCGTGGCCGAGATGGTGAAGCTGCTGGAGAACACATTCCGCGCCGTCAACATCGGCCTGGTGAACGAACTCGCCCAGATGTGCGATCGGCTCGGCATCAGCGTCTGGGAAGTGGTCGATGCGGCCGCGACGAAGCCGTTCGGCTTCATGCCGTTCTATCCGGGGCCGGGCCTCGGCGGCCACTGCATTCCGATCGACCCGTTTTACCTGTCGTGGAAGGTGAAGGAAGTGGGCTTCGAGGCGCGCTTCATCGAGCTGGCCGGCCACGTGAAC
>CAZJTG010000325.1:0-3845 GCA_964548865.1 uncultured Solibacteraceae bacterium | reverse complement strand
TCGCTGCCCTCGCGCCTCGCGCCTCGCGCGGTCTTCTCGCTATTACACTCGACGGCGCTTCGGCGGCCGGCAGCCGTTGTGCGGAATCGGCGTCACGTCGCGGATCGACTTCACGTCGATCCCGACCGTCTGCAACGCACGGACGGCCGACTCGCGGCCGGCGCCCGGGCCGGTGACGCGGACTTCGAGCGACCGCAGCCCGTAGGCCTTCGCGGCATTGCCCGCAGCCATCGCGGCCTGGGTGGCCGCGAACGGCGTGCCCTTGCGGGACCCCTTGAAGCCGATGCCGCCGGCGCTCGACCACGCGATCACGTGCCCATCCATATCGGCGATCGTCACGATCGTGTTGTTGAAGGACGCCTGAATGTGCGCGATGCCGTGGTGCACCACGCGCTTCTCGCCGCGCTTCTTGAACGTCTTCTTCTTGCCCGCCGGCTTGCCCCCCTCGGGGGTGGCTGCCGCGGCGTCCTGCGCTTTTTCTTTAGCCATGTTCGTCTCTACTCAGTCTTCTTTTTCGCAATGGCGCCCTTGCGCGGGCCCTTGCGCGTGCGTGAATTCGTTCGCGTCCGCTGGCCGCGCGCCGGCAGGTTCCGTCGATGCCGGGAGCCGCGGTAGCTGCCGATTTCCACCAGCCGCTTAATGTTCATGGAGATCTCCTTCCGGAGATCGCCTTCCACGCCGCCGACTTCCTCGATGACGCGGCTGATCTTGCGCACGTCGTCCTCCGACAGGTCCTTGACGCGGATACTCCCGCTCACGCCCGCCGACGACAGGATGTCGTTCGACTTCTTCCGGCCGATGCCGTAGATGTACGTCAGACCGATTTCAACGCGCTTGTCGCGCGGAAGGTCCACACCCGCAATACGTGCCATGTCTTTTTACCTTCCGGGGGACTTCATCCCGCCGGACCCCTTTACACGCTCGCTCGCGGGACCCCTCTGCCCCGCTCCGCTCCCGTGATTCGTTCGCTGACGCTCACTCATCCCTGTCGCTGCTTGTGTTTCTGATTCGGACAAATCACGCGAACGACGCCCTGCCGCCGCACGATCTTGCACTTGTCGCAAATCCGCTTCACTGACGCTCTGACCTTCATAAATCTTTCTTTCCCGGGGAACGTCGTCCCACCGGACCCCTATCGCCGTCGCTCGCGGGGCCCCTCTGCCCCACTTCGCCCCGGCGGGCTCACTCGCCATGCTCGTGAGCGACCCTCACTTGAGCTTCCGAGCAATTCGTCCGCGCGCCAGATCCCGCGGACTCAACTCCACCGTCACCCGGTCGCCCACGAGCAGCCGGATGAAATTTCTTGCCGTCCCCGAACCGGCGTGCGCCGTCACCTCGCGCCCGTCCCCGATGTCCACGCGGTAGAGCGCCCGCGGCAGCACCGCCAGCACCGTACCCGAGACCGTCGCCCGCCTCACCGCGCCGCAGCAGCCGCGCCGTTGCGCGCCGTCAGCACCAGGGGGCCGTCGGCGCCCACCGCCACCGTGTGCTCGAAGTGCGCCGCCAGGCTCCCGTCCCGCGTCACGGCCGTCCACCCGTCGGACAGCACCTTCGTTTCCGGCCGGCCCATCGCCACCATCGGTTCGATGGCGAGCACCATGCCCTCGGCGAGCTTCGGGCCGCGCCCCGGTTGTCCGTAGTTCGGAATCTGCGGCTCCTCGTGGAGCTTCTCGCCGATTCCGTGGCCCACGAACTCGCGCACGATCGAGTACCCGTGCGCCTCTACCCACTGCTGGACGGCATGGCCGATGTCCGACAACCGCCCGCCCGCCTTCACCTGCTCGATCGCGCGATCCAGCGCCTCGCGGGTCACGCGCAGCAGCCGGGTCGTCGCCTCGGGCACCCGTCCCACTGGCACCGTCACGGCCGAATCGCCGTAGTAGCCGTCGAGCTTCACGCCGACATCGAGTGAAATGATGTCGCCGTCCTTCAATACCTGGGCCGCCGACGGAATCCCGTGGACGACCACCTCGTTCACGGACGCGCACAGGGTCGCCGGAAACCCCCGGTAGCCCTTGAAAGCCGGCACCGCGCCGCCCTCGCGCACGAGCGTCTCTGCGAGCCGATCCAGCTCCAGCGTCGTCACGCCCGGCGCGACGGCCGCCTCGAGCTCCGCCAGGACGTCGGCCACGAACTGATTGGCCGCGCGCATCCGGACGATCTCCGCCGCCGATCGGCACGTGATCACTCGCGCGCTCCGATCGCCGACGCCACGGCCGCGGCGATGTCGGCCGCGACCGCATCGGGCGTCTGGTCGCCGTCCACCACCCGGAACGTCGGCCGCGTCCGGTAATACTCCACGAGCGGCTGCGTATCCCGCGCGTAGACTCGGAGGCGCTCCAGCACGATCTCCGTCCCGTCGTCCCGACGCGCCACCAGCGCTCCCCCGCACTGCGCGCAAGCCGTCATGCCCGGAACCGCGTTCCACCCGCAGGTCGCGCAAATCCGGCGCAGTGTCAGCCGTTCGACCAGCGCCGTTTCCGGCACCTCGATGCTCACGACGAGCACCGGGCCGGCTGAATCGACCATCGCGTCGAGCGCCACCGCCTGCGCGACCGTGCGCGGAAATCCGTCCAGCACGAACCCCCTGCCAGTGTCCGGCCGCGCCAGCCGCTCCTTCACGAGGCCGATCATGATGTCGTCGCCGACGAGCTGCCCGGCATCCATGATTGCCTTGCTCGCTCGTCCGAGCGGCGTGCCCGCGGCCACGGCCTCGCGCAGCGTGTCGCCGGTCGAGATCTTCGGCAACCCGCGCGCGCGGCCGAACCGCTCTGCCTGGGTGCCCTTCCCCGCTCCGGGCGCACCCAGCATGACGAGGCGGACGGGCTGAGCCTCGTTCGCCATGCCTAGCCCCTGCGCCCCCGAATCCGCGTCTTCTTCCACCGGGGGACGTCGTCCCGCCGGACCCCCTCACACGCTCGCTCGCGGGGACCCCACAGCCCCGCTCCGCTCGCGTGGCGCACTCGCGGCTGCTCGTTCGCGCGCGCCATCAGCCCCTGCGCCCCCGAATTCGCGTCTTCTTCATGAAGCCGTCGTAGTGGCGCATGATCAGCTGTGACTCCACCTGCTGCACGGTATCCATCGCCACGCCGACGATGAAGAGCAGCGAGGTGCCGAAATAGAACGTCACGTTCAGGCCCTGCGTCACCCAGTTCGGCAGCGCGGCATCGAGCTGTTCGCCGATGAACGGCAGCGGCGCCACCTTGAAGCCCTGGAGCATGAACTCGGGCAGGAGCGCGATCACGGCGAGGTACAGCGCGCCCGCCAGCGTGACGCGCGCCAGAATCGTGTCGATGTACTCCGCCGTGCGCTTGCCCGGACGGATACCCGGCACGAAGCCGCCGTACTTGCGCATGTTCTCGGCGACGTCATCCGGATTGAAGATGATGGCCGTATAGAAGTACGCGAAGAAGACGATCATGGTGACGTAGAGCAGGTTGTACAGCGGATACCCCATGCCCAACTGCGTGATCGCCCGGTAGGCGAAGCTCTCGACCGGGAAGAACGACTGAATCGACGCCGGAAACGCCAGAATCGACGACGCGAAGATGACCGGCATGACGCCGCCGGTGTTCACTTTCAGCGGAATGTGCGTGCTCGCGCCGCCGTACATCCGGCGTCCGACCATGCGCCGCGCATACTGCACGGTGACCCGCCGATGCCCGCGCTCGACGAACACGACAGCCGCCACGACCGCCACCATCATCGCCATGAGCAGGACCAGTCGAATCGGGCCCATTTCCCCCGTTTCGAGCTGCTGCAGCGTCGTCCAGACCGCCCGCGGCAGACCGGCGACGATGCCGGCTTAGATCAAGAGCGACATGCCGTTGCCGATCCCGCGCTCG
>CAZJTG010000324.1:0-3861 GCA_964548865.1 uncultured Solibacteraceae bacterium | reverse complement strand
TTCCGTACCGGCTTCATCCTCGTGTCCCACGCGATTCGGCGACGCCACAAAGACGCCGTTCGCGATCGCGTGAGCGCGCTGCATGGTGCGCCACGCATCCACCTGCGCCTTGCCGAAGTCCGCCTTCTCCTTCGGATGCCAGCCGATCGCCGTGGGATAGAAGAGGATCTCGGCGCCGAGGAGTGAAGTGATGCGCGCGGCTTCGGGATACCACTGGTCCCAGCAGATCAGGACGCCGATGTCGGCAAAGCGGGTGTGCCACACGCGGAATCCGCTCGCCTGCTTGGCGACGGTGCCGATCTTGTCGATGTTGTCGTCTGCCGCCGCGTCACCCGGAGTGAAGTAGAACTTCTCGTTGAAGAGCGGATCGTCGGGGATGTGCATCTTGCGATAAATCCCCAGCATCGAGCCGTCGGCGTCGATGATCGCGGCGGAGTTGCGGTACACGCCCTTCGCCTGCTTCTCGAAGATCGGCACGATGAGCACGATGCCGAGCTCCTTGGCGATCTTCTGCATGGCGTTCGTCGTCGGCCCGGGAATCGGCTCGGCGATGTCGAAGCGATCGTGCTTCTGGGACTTGGCGAAGTAGGGAGCGTTGAAGAGCTCCTTGAGGCAGACGATCTGCGCGCCGCGCTTGGCCGCTTCGCGGATGCGAGGGATTGTCGCCTCGACCGTGAGCTTGATGTCGTCCGTCGCGCTGTCCTGGATGATGCCGACCGTGAAGGGCTGGTGCATCCGAAAAACATAACGTCGTTGGCTAACGTCGTTCGTTGACGTCGTTAGCTGACGTCGTCAGGCTCGGACTATTCCGATCATCAGGTCCATGACGTTCGTGCCGGTCATCCCGGGCCGGAACAATGCGTTGACGGACGAGAGCGCTGCGTGCGCCTCGAATCGCTCCAGCATTCCGGCAGGATCATTGCCCGCCGAAGCGATCGACGCCCATGTGGACGAATCCACGATCGCGCCGGCGGCGTCCGTGGTGCCGTCGCGACCATCGGTGCCCGCGGCAAGGAAAGTGATGCCGTATGTGGAGGACGAGCTCAGCGAGCGCGCAACCGTCAGCGCGAGGTGCTGGCAGCGGCCGCCGGGCGTCTTCGCGTCGCGCATACGGACGGTGGTCTCGCCGCCCCAGATGCAGCAGTGAACGCTGCCGGCCTCGGCGCGTTGACGCACCAGCTGCAGCCGCTCGACGAGCCGCGCGGCGGCATCCGTCGCGTCCCCCGTCACCGGCTTGTCCTCCACCAGCACGTTCATGCCGAGTCGCCGCGCGCTGTTTGCTGCCGCGCCAAGCGCGGTGGCATTCGTCCCGATCACCGCGGACGAAACGTGCGCGAAGGCGGGGTGATGATCCTTCGGCGTTTCAGGGATGACGCCACGCTGCGCGTCCAGCAGGTACTCTCGGAAGCTCGGCGCGAGCTTCATGAACAGGCCGGCGCCCTCCAGCGAGGCGACGACCTCGCGCGCGAGCGTCGGGTCTGGGACGCAGGGCCCCGATCCGATGGATGAGATGTCGTCGCCCGGAACGTCCGAGATCGCGAAGCAGTGCGTGCGCGCGGGCGCGAGCGCCAGCGCCATGCGTCCGGCGCCCCAGAAGGAGAGACGCTTCCGGATCGCGTTCATCTGGTGGATGTCGAGCCCGGACGCGAGCAGCAGCTCGTACAGGTGCGTGAGGTCCGCCTCGTTCATCCCCTTCAGCGGCGCGCCGATCAGGCTCGACGTGCCGCCGGAGATCAGCACGACGCCGAGGTCCGCCCCCCGCTTGAGCTTCGTCGCCTCGAGCAGGCGTTTTGCCGCCGCGAACGAGCGTGCGCCGGGAATGGGATGGTCCCCGACCATCGAGTGGAGGGTGCCGACCGGCGCCGGCTCGTGCTCGGGCGCGACGATGATGCCGCCGGCGATTTCGGCGAGCCCGCGCTGCAGCGTCGTGACGGCGGCGGCCGTCATCGCGTGCGCCGCTTTTCCGATGCTGAAAACCCAAACGCGGTGGCGACGTTCCAGGGGAATCTTCGCCACCGCGTTTGCGGTCAGGGACTGGGCATTCGCACCGGCGACAGCGGCGCAGTACAGATCGATCAGCTGCTGTCGCGGGTCCGCCGTCACGGCGGCGAGGACACTCCTGCCGCCTGATCGACGGCCTCGCCGAGCTCGGTGTAGGCGTCCTGCGAGGTGACGTTGAAGGAAATCGCGCGATAGGAGACGCGCCCGTCCGGGCCGATGACGAAGAGATTCCGCGCGCTCGCGCTCGGCGGGTTGCCGCGCACCGAGCCGTAGAGCTTGCTCACGTCGAGCGTCGAATCAGAGACGAAGATGCCGGGATAGCGCGATTCCCTGGCCCAGGCGGCCAGTGCTGTATCGGGGTCGTTGCTCATGCCGATGAGCACGACTTTCTGGCCGTTGTTGAAGAGCGTGGCGTACTGATCACGGTACGCCTCAGTCTGGATCGTTCAACCACGCGTTCGCGCCTTGATGAACAGCCAGAGCACCACGGTCTGCCCGCGGTAATCGGAGAGCTTCTGTGTCTTGCCGGTTCCGCTCGCCGAGATGGGCGTGAACATGAAGTCGGGTGCCATGTCACCGACGGCCGGAGCGGGCAGCGCCTGCGCGGGGGCCGGTCCGACCGGCCTCGCGGCCGTGAGCGGCGGCAATTGCGCGGACGAGGCGCAGGCAACCGCGGCCATCATGGCCAGTAACGGACTAAAGCGTGTCATCCGGGCTCGACTTGGTGGTGTTGCCGCGAAGATACAATCGAAGCCCCAAAAGTGGACAGTCCCTGTTCGCAAAGTCCTCATGCGGCGGTTAAAGGGTGGACCACCCCGTGCCCCTATACCGGGCCGGCCGCATGGCAGCGGCAACACCCAATGGAGGACTTTGCCATGAAGAACATCCGAACCATTCTGCTCGTTCCGGCGGCGGTGCTTGCCGCGGCGTGCGGCCGTGAGACCAAGACGGACGACGCGCTGAAGAACGATCTGGCGCTTGCGTCGCAGGCCCAGGCGTTCAGCCCGCAGCAGGTGACGTCGCCTTCGGAAATGGGCTACGCGTACAACCCGTACACGGGCCAGTTCCAGCCGATCCCGACCGGGCTGACGGCGGCGGCTCCGACGGTTCGTCCCGCGACCACGACGCGTCGCGCGACCACGACCCGCCGGGCCTCGACCTCGAGCTCCAGCGGGAGCCGCGTGGTCTACTCCGAGCCGGCTCCGGCACGCGCTCCGACGATCAAGCGCAACACCAAGCGTGATGCCGTCATCGGCGCGACCGCGGGCGCAGTGATCGGCGCGACGACGAGCCGCGACAGGGTGAAGGGCGCGGTGATCGGCGCGGTCGCCGGCGGTGTGCTCGGCGGCATCATCGGGCACACGGTGGACGTGCAGCGCACGCCGTAAAGGGGAAATCGGAGACAGGAAATGGGCCCGGGAGGCAGCACCACGCAGCCCGGGCCCATTTTCCATTTCCCATTCTCCATTTCCGTCTTTATGGCTTGGTTCTCGCCCATGAGGGCGGCATGGAGAAGCCAGTTCAGGACTTCAACCCGACCTTCGCGGAGGCTCCCCGGGTCGTCGAGCTCCCGGTGGACAACAGCGACCGGCGGCGCCGCCGCGGCGTGGCGAACCGGGCATTTCGCGCGATCAAGGCGCAGCGGAACTCGCAGCGCGACTGGATCGAGGTGATCGCGGACGCGCTGAACTACATGGCGTCGTCCACGCCGTTCCTGGTGGCGCACGTCCTCTGGTTCGCCACCTGGATCCTCTGGAACACCGGGCAGATCGGGCTGCGGCCCTTCGACCCGTTTCCATTCGGGCTGCTGACGATGGTCGTGTCGCTCGTCGCGTACAACCTGGTCGCGATGCATTCGGG
>CAZJTG010000323.1:0-3870 GCA_964548865.1 uncultured Solibacteraceae bacterium | reverse complement strand
GTTGAGGAAGGCGACCAGCTTGTTGAGGTTGCTGGTGGCGCCGACCTTCACGTCCGACCTGCCGCGTGTCGAGGATATCTTTGGCCTGGATCTCGATATCCGAGGCGGTGCCCGACGTTCCGCCCGACGGCTGGTGGATCATGATTCGCGAGTGGGGCAGAGCCGAACGCTTGCCCGCGCGGCCGGCCGCCAGGAGGAACGACCCCATCGAAGCCGCCATCCCCATGCAGATCGTCGCCACCGGCGAACGCAGGAACTGCATCGTGTCGTAGATCGCCATGCCGCTCGACACGTTGCCGCCCGGCGAATTGATGTACAGGTAGATGTCGCGCCCGGGATTGTCCGCGTCCAGGAACAGGAACTGGGCGATGATCATGTTGGCGACGTCGTCGTTGATCGGCGTACCCAGGAATACGATCCGGTCCATGAGGAGCCGGGAATAGACGTCGTAGCTGCGTTCGCCGCGGCTGGAGCGTTCAATGACGTATGGATTCGGGATCATTGGCATATGGTCGTGGTCTCGGGAAACCTGCGTGGTCACTCCTGTTCTACCGTGCTTCGCTCGAGCAGCCAGGCGAAGACACGGTCCTCCGTGATCGAACGCTCAATCTCGCGCAGCCGGTTGGCCTTCTGCAGCGCCGCATACACGTCGCCCGGTTTGGTCCCGCGCTTCGCCGCGAGTTCGGCAATACGGTCGTCAACGTCCTTCTCGGTCGCTGCCAGCTTCTCGCGCGACGCGATGTGCTCGACGACCACGTCGCGCCGCACCTGGCGTTCGGCCGCCGGCCGGAACTCGCCCGCAAACTTGTCGATCTCCGCTTCCGGAACCTGGTAGGCCTGCGCGTAGGCGCGCGTGAGTTGCTTGACCCAGCTTGGCGGGACGTCGAAGGGGTTGGCGCTGAGAATCTGGTCCAGCAGGGAACCGCGCACGGCCGCATCGGCCTCGCGGCTGGCCTGCGCCGCGAGATCTTCCGAGACGGCGGCGCGGAGGGCATCGACCGTCTCGAAATCGCCGACTTCGCGGGCAAAGGAGTCGTCCAGCTCGGGGAGGGCCTTCCGTTTCACGTCCGTCAGCGCCACCCGCACGGTCTTGGTCTGTCCCCGCTGCGCCTCGTCCGGGAAGTCGTCGGGCCACTTCACGGGCCGCTCGACGGACCCGCCGGGAGACAGCTCGGTGATGAGCTCCTCGATCGCGCCGATCACCTGGCCTGCGCCGAGCTGGAGGCGGTATTCCTTTGCCTCGGCCGAGGGAGCGTCACCGCTCGTCACCGCAAGCTGCACCGTGACGAGGTCGCCCTCGACCGGCTTCTCGTCCACGGGCGTCCACGTTGCCTTCTGGTCGCGCAGCTGCGCGATCTGGGCCGAGACCATCTCGTCGGTCACTGTGGCGGCCGGCCGGGTCACCTTGAAACCCTCGACCCGCGCGAGCTCCACGGTGGGGCGCACCTCGCAATGCAGCTCGAACGTGAGCGCGTCAGCGTCGGTGAACTGCACGTCGTGGGCGTGCGGTTCCGTGACCGGATCGAGCTTTTCCGATTCGATCACGCGGAGGTAGGCCTCGCGCATCAGGGCTTCGAGGGCTTCCTGCCGGATTGCGTCGGCAAACTGTTTGCGGACCACGCCGGCGGGGGCCTTGCCGGGCCTGAATCCGGGAATCTTCACCTGCTTGGCCACGCGCGACGCCGCGCGCGCCCGCGCCGCGCTCACGCTCGAGGCGCTCACGCTCACGCGGAGGTGCCGTTCGACCCCGCTCGACTTTCGCTCAATGACTTCGAATTCCATGGGAGAAAAATAACGACAGGGAGTGGGTAGCGGGTTGCTCATGCGAGAGCCGGGAGTCGAACCCGGATGCCTTGCGGCACAGGATCCTAAGTCCTGCGCGTCTGCCAGTTCCGCCACTCTCGCGTTCCGAAATCTTACTGCTCCCGGTTTTCTGTGCCTACCACGCACAACGGGGAGCCCGTCGCCGGACTCCCCGTCTGCACAATGCGAGGGCGCCCGGAGTCAGTCTCCGATGCGTAGGTTGACCACCCGCGACGAGGTTGCCCCGGTCTGGCGGTTGGTGACGTAGTGGACCAGGAAGCTGGCGTATTGCCCGGCCCTCAGCTTGCCCAGCTCGCGCTGCAGATCGGCGACCGTCGCAATCACCGCGCGCGTCGGGAACCGGATCTCGGCAATGACATCGTCTTCCTGCAGCCGGCCCTCGGCCGGCGAACCGGGTGTCACCGAGGTCACGACGACGCCCTTGAGCTGGTCGGGAATCCGCCGGGCCTCGGCGACCCGCGCCGAGAGCAGCTCGACGTGCACGCCGATGCTTGGCAGGGAGGCGCCGCCGGTCGCCGAATCGGTGTTGCGGCGGCCCGCGTCAGCCACGGCGCGCGGCTCATCCGAGGGCGCCTCAGCCAGCTTCACCTTGAAGTTCTTGCGATCGCCATAGCGGACCACGTCGAGCGATACGATGTCGCCCGGCTGCCGTGTCCGGAGGATGCGCTGCAGCGTGCTCACGCGATCGACCTTCTTGCCGTCCACCGCGACCACGACGTCGCCACGTTCGATCCCCGCCTTTTCCGCCGGGCTCTCCCCGCCGCCCGACGCGGGATCGCCGACCGAGAAGTCCTGGATCTTGGCGCCCGCGATCACGCTCAACTTGTTCACGGCGGCGTCTTCGGCCGTCACCTCCGCCATCAGGGCGCCCATGATCGCCCGACGCACCCGGCCGTGCGCGATGATGTCGTCCATCACCGTCTTGGCGAGCGTGATCGGGATGGCAAATCCGTAGCCGGTGTATGTCCCGGTCTGGCTGGCGATGGCGGCGTTGATGCCGATCACTTCGCCGCGGGCGTTGACAAGCGGGCCACCGGAGTTGCCGGGGTTGATCGCAGCGTCGGTCTGGATGAAATCCTGGATCGCGTACGTGCTCGTGTTCAGCCGGCGCAGCTCCGAGGAACGGCCCTTCGCGCTGACGATGCCGGCGGTGACCGTGAAGTCGAGTCCGAGCGGGTTGCCGATCGCGAGCACCCATTCGCCCACCCGGGTGGTCTCATCGTTGCCGAGCGTCACGGCGGGGAGGTTGGTGCCTTCGAACTTGATCACCGCGACGTCGGTCTGCGGGTCGCGGCCGATGACGCGGGCCTTGAACTCGCGGCGGTCGGTGAGTTGCACGCGGATGCGATCCATGTTCGCGACCACGTGGTTGTTCGTGAGCACGTAGCCGTCCTTGCTCACGATGAATCCCGTGCCCGACGACGCCTGCGGCAGGCTCTCATCGTCCGGTCGCCCGAAAAACTGCTCGAATCCGGGCGGAAGGGCCTGGATGCGCCCGCGGTTCTGGCGATTGTCGGCCGACGGCCGCGCGTCGCGTTCGGCCTGGATCGACACGACGGCCGGCGTCACCTGCTCCGCGATCGCCGTGAATCCGCCCTGCACATCGCCGCGCCCGGGCATCGCCATGTTGACGACCGGCGCCGAGGCCGACTGCTGCGCCACGAGCAGCCGGGTCCAGTCCATCGAGGACGCGAAAACGATCCCTCCGACGAACGCCACCGTCGCGATGGCGAATACAGCTGTCCTGTTCGACTTGACGGTCATGACTGGTTCAATCCTTCCTGTAGTGGTCCACTGGTTAGACCCGAAACGGGTGGCGGAGGTTTCCGCCGCCACCCGTCCGGAATCTAGCTCTTCGTGTCCGCCTTGTTCTCGTCCACGATCTCGTAGTCGGCTTCGACCACGTCTTCCTTCTTGTCGGCGGCGCCGGGCGCTGCGGCGCCGTCACCGCCTGCCGGCGGCGCGGAGGCCTGCGCCTGCGCCGCGTAGACCGCCTGGCCGGCGGCCTGGAACGCCGCGGACAATTCCTCGAGGGCGCCATTGATC
>CAZJTG010000322.1:934-3872 GCA_964548865.1 uncultured Solibacteraceae bacterium | reverse complement strand
GGCCGTGGCCCTGGTACTTCTTCACGTAGGAGATCACGAACCGGAGGTTCGCGGTGACCAGCCGTTCGGCCGCTTGTTCATCACCTTTCTGCGCAAGTCGCGCCAGCCGTTTCTCCTCGGCGGGATCCTTGATGAGTGGGAGTTTCTGGATGTCGTGCAGGTATTGGTCGAACGCCGTCGAGGCAGAAGAGCGAAAAAACGACTTGCTTCGCGACTCAATCGCAGGCTGCATACACACCCCGGCATGGCGTTGGGTTGTACGGCGGACGCGTCGATCAACAGCTGAACTCCCCGGACCGAAGGCGGTCGGCAGGGACGCGCACGTTATGTATGGGCCCGGTTACGGTCAACACCCAATCGCCGTGCCAGAGGTGACCGGGGGATAGAAGGAACATCTAAGTCGATGTTATGTAACGGTTTATCGCAACATCACAAATCTGCCGCGGCGATCAGCCGCCCAGACACTCCGTCAGGGCCGCAAGGACAGTCGAGTCGTCCACCGGCATCGCATAACCGGACTCGGCGGCCGCCATGACCCCGACGTCACGGATCAGCGAATACTCCACCCGCCCGCCGCGCGCCTTCTTGTCGGATCGCGTAGCCGCGAGCACATCGGCCGGCGCGAGCGCGCGTCGTGGCGTGAGCGGAAGTCCGACGGCCGTCAGTGCCGACTCAATCGTGCCGGTCAGGCTCCCGGCCGCGGCGCCCAGACGCGTCGCAATGGCGGCCTCGATGCGCATGCCAACGCCGACGCATTCGCCGTGCAGCATCGAGTAGTCGCACGCCACCTCGATCGCGTGGCCGATCGTGTGCCCGAAATTGAGCGTCTTCCGGCGTCCCGTTTCACGTTCGTCGCTCTGCACCACGCCCGCCTTGATCTGCAGGTTGCGCGCCACGAGTTCAGTGAACACGGGGGTCCCCGCGCGGGCCGGGTTGGTGAGCTCGTCAGCGTTGGAGAGCAGCCACTCCAGCTCGCCGCCTGACGTGATCAGCGCGTGCTTGAGCGCCTCGGCCAGTCCGTTTCGGAGCTGCGCGATGGGAAGCGTGATCAGGACGCCCGGGTCTGCGAGCACCAGAGCCGGCTGATGATAGGCGCCCACCAGATTCTTGCCGGCAGGCGTGTCCACCCCCGTCTTGCCTCCGATCGACGCGTCGATCATCGCCAGGAGCGTAGTGGGGACCTGCACCACGGGAATCCCGCGCATGAACGTGGCGGCGACGAACCCGGCCAGGTCGCCGATCACGCCGCCGCCCACCGCCACGACAATGGCGTCGCGGCCGACGGCCGTGGTCAGCATCGCGTCAGTCAGCCTCGCCCATTCCGTGCGCGACTTGCTTGCTTCGCCGGCCGCTACCGTGAGCTGGTCGTGCGGGGCGACGCCGAGCCGGGCGGCGAGCGGGGCCGCGTACAGCGGCGCGACGTTCGAGTCGCTGATGACTACGGCCCGTCGGCCGGCGATCGCCTCGCGCACGAACTCCGTGCCGCCGCTGGCCAGGGGGGCCGCGACAATGATGCGGGAACCGTGAAGCGCGATCTCGAGCGGGCGCTGTGGCCGGGCGTCGGCTACCAGGTGACTTCTCCGGCGCCGGCACGGCGGTTGGCGACGCGGGCGAGCACGAAGAGGAGATCGGACAGCCGGTTGAGATAGACGACAACGATCGCGGGCACCTCCTCCTTGGCGCGCAGGCGGACGACGGCACGCTCGGCGCGCCGGCAGACCGTGCGGGCCACGTGCAGGGATGCGGCCTTGGGCGTGCCGCCCGGCATGATGAACGCCTTCAGCGGCTCGAGTTCGGCTTCGCCGTCGTCGATCGCCTGTTCGAGTTGCGCGATGCGCCGGTCGCCGATGCGCGCCTTTTCCATCTGCTTGCGATGCTCTTCCGGATGGGGCGTCGCGAGCAGCGCGCCGATGGCGAAGAGGTCGCGCTGGATCGGCGCCAGCACTTCGTCAATCCGTGGCATCATGTCCACGGAGCGTGCCGCGCCGATCACGGCATTGAGTTCGTCGACGTCGCCGTATGCCTCGACACGCGGGTCGTCCTTGCCCACGCGCCCGCCACCGAACAGTGCAGTACGGCCGTCGTCGCCCGTCTTCGTGTAGATCTTGGGTGCCATGCGGTCAGGAGTTGGAGGGACGTGCCGTATGCGATGCGCGCGGGCGCCTCACGCGCCCGACCCGCCGTCGTGTCGTGCCTCGACGGGCGGGCTGTAGGTCGTCGGGAAAAGTCGGGCGAGATGGGCCTGCAGTCGCTCCGGCGATCCGATCATCTTCTGGCTGACGCACCATTGATCGAGAGTGATGCCGAGGATGGCGGCGTTCGGGCGGAGCATCGGATCCTTCGAGATCGCCAGGGTGATGAGGCCTGCGAGGCTCGGGTCCACGTCGGGCAACATCCGCTGCACGTTGGGCGTCGGCGCGATGGTGACCTCGTCCATCGCTGCTTCCGTCTCGATCTCGCGGAACAGCTGTTCGCGCGCCAGGAGTTCGAAGAGGACGACTGCCGTCGAGAAGACGTCGGACCGCCAGTCCACCTTGAGGCCGACGACCTGTTCGGGACTCATGTAGTGCTTCTTGCCGATCGTGAGCTGCCGCGCTTCCGCCGGGTCGTGCATCGTGCGGGCCTTCGCGATGCCGAAATCTCCCAGTTTCACCTGGCCGTCCCAGGTGAGGAGAATGTTTCCGGGCGACACGTCGCGGTGCACGATGTACAGGCGCTTGCCGCTCTCGTCCACGAAGTTGTGCGCGAAGTCCAGGGCGCGGCACACCCGGCTGACGATGTAGGCGCCGATGGCGGTCGGGATGGGCTCGTCGAGCGCGCGATGCCGGTCGATCAGGGCGCGGACCGTGACGCCCCTGATGAACTCCATCGCCATGAAGAACTCGCCCTCGACTTCCTCGAACTGGAAGATCTGTACGATGTTGCCGTGGACGAGGTT
>CAZJTG010000322.1:0-924 GCA_964548865.1 uncultured Solibacteraceae bacterium | reverse complement strand
TCGCCGAGAGCTTTGCCTCGTCGATGAAGAGCTGGAGCCATTCCGGCTCGCGGGCGTACTTCTCGTGAATCACCTTGAGCGCGACGCGCTTGGTGAAGCCTCGGTCGCCGACCTGTTCGGCCTCGTAGACGGTCGCCATTCCGCCTCTCGCGACCCGCCGGAGGAGGCGGAACTTCCCCGCATATTCGATCGTTCTCTGGGCCTGGCTCATCGTGGGCCGCCGGCTGGTGTGGGCGGATATGATATTAACGGTTGCAACGAGTGATGACGACGGCGAATTTTGCCACCATGGTGCATGAGATCCGTGACATCACGATAATCGGCGGAGGCCCGACCGGCCTCTTCGGGCTCTTCTACGCCGGCATGCGGAAGGCCACGGCGCAGATCGTCGACGCCCTCCCCGATCCCGGCGGGCAGCTCACGGCCTTGTACCCCGAGAAGTTCATCTTCGATGTGGGCGGATTTCCCAAGGTGCTGGCCAAGGATCTGGTGCGCGCGCTGCTCGAACAGGGAACGCAGTTCGGCGCGACATTTCATGGTGGCCAGCGGGTCGTGGCCCTCGAGGAGGTGGACGGCCACTTCGAACTCGTGACCGACACCGCGCGGTTCCCGACGCGCAGCGTGATCGTCGCTGCGGGGATCGGCGCGTTCGAACCGCGCCGGTTGCCGCAACCGTGCGCGGCACCGTGGGAGGGGAAGGGGATCGCCTACCAGGTGGGCGATCCGGCGGCGTACAATGGCAAACACCTCGTGATCGTCGGGGGCGGCGACTCCGCATTCGACTGGGCGGACCAGCTGGCGCCGCGCGCCGCGTCGCTGACCCTGGTCCACCGGAGCGACCGGTTCCGCGCGCATGCCGCGACCGTGGCGTCGGTGCAGGCCAGGGCCGCCGCCGGAGACGGCACGTCGGTGCTCACGTTTCAC
>CAZJTG010000321.1:0-3873 GCA_964548865.1 uncultured Solibacteraceae bacterium | reverse complement strand
TGCACGGCAACGAGTGCCGCTATCTGATTCGCGATGGCTGAATAGAGCTCAGCGTCCACCTCTGGAGCGCGGATCGAAACCACCAAGGCGTATCGAACAGGGCTGTCGTAGCGCTCAAGGCGCGGCCGGGTCTTCCACCAGCCAAGTGCGGGGTAGATTCCGATAACGCCTCGACTGGCGAGGTCGACGGCGCTTCCCCGCCAGATGTCGGAATGCAGGGATCCCTTGTGACGGCTCTGTTTGCCAACTACCCACTCCGGACCATCGTCACTGCTCCTGGTCCGCTCCTCCTCATCGCGCGCAGCCGCATTGATGCGAGATCGAAAGTCCGCCTCTGATTCCGCGGGCCGCTTTGCGTCGAATCTCAATCCATGCGATTCGTATCGATACCGCGCGGAGAAGCCACGCTCGGACGGATTGGGTTCAATGAAATAGGACAGCGTTACCCGCATTTCCACCTGTGTCTCGCCAAGCGCTTCAAGTTCCTGCAAGGGCCAAGGCAGTCGATGCAGATTCATATCGCGCAGCGTCGGATCCTTTCCGTCCTCGCGTTTGAACGGGTGCAACCGCTCCTCGCAAACCATGGTTAGTGAGTTCTCCATGCTCCACATTGCGCGATGCAAATCAGGAATTCCAAATCCGCAGTGGCGCACGAGATTGGCGATATCAGACTTTGTCGGCTGGCGGTTAGCAGGCAGGAACGCCCGACGCATCGCGCCCGTCCACTCTGCCGAATGCACGATCAGCGCGCGGATAGTCTCGGGCCAAAGCTGCGGGTATTCGGCCATCAACTGGGCCGCCATCCGTGCCGCAAGCGCCGACGCTGCGCTCGTTGCATTCGTGGTGGTGAACAAACGCTCCTCGGGTTTCGAATTCGCCGTAAGGAGGCTGAGACTCGGCATCCATACCGCACCGATGGCGTCCTTGGCGGCGTTACCGCCTTCGAAAACGACATCTGGCTTGAGCGGCCAGCCGGACTGCCAAGTCGCCGATGTGGTGCTGAACGGGCTGAGGCCGCCGGCCGGCGCGATCGGTTGATAGCCCGCTGCATTAGGGTCGGTGATCTGTACAAGATGGGTGGCCGCGCCCACGGTGAGTGCATTCCAGCTTTGTCCCGGGTCGTGAATGCCATCGGACGCATTGCTTGCCGGATACTCCGCCCAAGCATTGGGATCTTTCACGTTGCCGGCGGAGATGACGAACAGCCTTGGAGTCTCACCCTGTCCCTCCGAATCTGCCGCAAGCCGGTCTATCGCGGCAGACCAGGCGGAAGGTCGGCCGCGATCCCGGTTGTCACGGGCGGTCACTGCCATGCTGAACACACGGCGGCGTTGCGGTGCGCTGATTTCCGGCCGCGCGACTGCCTCGATGGTGAGATAACCATGATGTGTGGCATCACCGGCGTTGGCACCGTCTTCGGGCAGCAATTTGACCGATTCAAGTCGATGCGCGACTTCTATCGAATCTTGCGAGGCAAGCGCCTCCGTCAGATTGCCGGCCAGAGCGAGTCCAGCCATTTCCGTGCCGTGGCCATCGCCATCATTTACGCCCCAGCCCGGCTCCACAGTATGCAAATCCGCGGCTGCCAGTCCGGAGGCAATGAGGGGGTGACCATGGTTGACGCCTGTATCGAACAGGCACACATGGGGCACTTCTGCATCTTGGCCCGGCACTGTCAAGCGGGCGCGCAGGTCATCGAGCCACGCAGGTTGCTCCCCGGGCGGCAGCGAATCAAAGAACTCTCCGGTCTCTTTCGCTCGTCTCAGCTCAGCAATGCTGCTCAAAGTCAGAATCGACTGCTTCATCTGGCCCGCCGACCCGTATACGAGCAACACCGTGCGTTCCGGAAACTGGATCTCCCCGGTCGCGAACTGAAAACCGAGCCCCCTGCCAACTGTTTGAATTGCCCCATGGTCGCCATGCGATCGCCCCGGATGGGCAACCAGACCTCCCACCAAAGCGCCTCCTCATCCGTTGTGGGCAATACTGCGGGATCATCAGTCCAGAGCGCATTCAGTGTAGCCGCTCGAATCTCGGCAATTGCATTAAGCAGTTTGTGGTTCTTGGGGCCGCTCTTCGTATCCTTCGACTCGTCCAGGTATGCGCGAATCAAGCTTTCGAACGTTTCCAGCTTGCCATCGGGGATGAATACCGTCGCCAGCGTACGCTGCTTCTCATGGCGGACATTCAACAACTCGATCCCGGATCGTTCACGCGCCAACGACTCAAACGCTAGTTCGATGTCAGGGAAGCTCTCGAACTCCACTTGGAGCCCGAAACCTTCCACAGCCCCGGCCGCCGCCTGTGTCGAACGTGCAGCGTCAAACTGAGGCCGCAACGCCTCAAGCTGGCGCAGCAACGCGCCACCGTGCTGGTTCCGATTACGGTCGGGTATGGCAGCGCCTCCAACATGGTGGGCCCGTACTGCGGCGTGCGGCTCGCGTGCAACAACGCGCGCGGCATTGTCCGCGTGTTCGAGGAGCTGGCGTCGGCGTGGTACACCGGGCCGCACAACTATTCGCCGCTGGGGCGCATCAACAGCAGCGACTTCTCGTTCTATGCCACGGGCTGGTCGCTGGTGCGGTGGATGATCGACGCCAGCTCCAACTCGGAGTCGGCGATCCTCAAGGGCATGACGCAACACGCCAGCCTGACCAGCCTGGCGAACCTCGAGGCAGCGACCGGCCTCACGTTCGCCGCGTCGCAGCCCAAGTGGATCCTCTCGATGCTGGCGGACGACTACCCGGCGTTCACGCCGGCAGACGCGAGCATCAAGCAGCCGAGCTGGAACTTCCGCAATGTGTTCCTCGGGTACTACCTGGACTTCCAGGTGCCCTGGGTGCAGTGGCCGTTGTCGCCGATTTCGGCGTCGTTCGGGACGTTCAACGTCACAGCGCGGGTCCGGCCCGGCACCGCCGCGGTCATTCAGTTGTCGGGCGGGCAGAGTGTACCGCAACTCCTGGAACTCAAGGCCGACGGCGTCAACGCCAGCGCGCCGGCGGAGTTGCGCGTGGCCATCATCCGCGTGCAATGACGCGGACAGCGCTGATCGTGACGGCGGTCCTCGCCGTGGCGTGTGCGCGCCCGCGCGCCGATGAACCAAAGAACTCCGCGGCCGAAGCGACGGCGACGCGCGCCGTCGAGATGGTTGGGCGGGTCGCGGAGGTTGGATCCGACCCGACCACGTGGCTGGCGCTCGAACCCAGCAGCGGCGGACCACAGGTGCGGCTCGTGGGCGCCGGCGCCGCCGGTCTGCGCGCGGTGAATGGCGCAGTCGCCTGGGTAAAAGGCAGCGGCTCGTCCACGGAGATCACCGTCGAGGCGTTCGAGATTCGCCAGGTGGGCGGTCAGGACGTCGACGACGGCATCATCCTCGTTTCGGCGTCGGGCGTACAACTGCGGCTGCAGTCAGGCGCGACACGGGCTGTGCCGAACGCAACGCCCGCGCTCCGCGACATCGCGGGCGCACGGGTGTGGATTTCGCGACCAGTCCCGGGCGTGACGCCTTCCTATGGCGTCATAACACCAAGACCCTGAGACCGATCCAGTACCGCTACGAGGCGCGGACGGCCTTGAGGATCGCGCCCAGCGAGGCGGGGTCTGGCAACAACAGGAAGAAGCCGCGGAGGCGTTCGGCGGTGTCTTTCACCAGGAACTCGCTCTCGATGCAGAAGATCTGATCCTGGTCCGGCTGCAACTGCAGGTGCGTCGTCGTCAGCACCGTCGTTGAGACGTCCACCGCGAATATCGGGGGCGACGGCAGCAGCATGATGCCCATGAACGCGCTCAGGGCATTCATGTAGGCGCTGCTGAGGATGTTCCCGGGCTAATTGATGCACGACTGCTACATGGTACCGAACGTGCGGCACGACC
>CAZJTG010000320.1:0-3888 GCA_964548865.1 uncultured Solibacteraceae bacterium | reverse complement strand
TCCCCTTCGATCATCAGCGCGATCGACAGGTAATACAGCACGGTCGGGATCGTGGCCATCACGAGCACGTCGAGGTACGAGATGCGGAGGTACTCGGCGATGAGGAACGCCGCGGCGCCAAGCGTCGGGGGCGAGAGCAGCGCGCCGATGCCCGACGCCGCGAGGATGGCGCCGGCGGTGTCGGCGCCAAAACCCACGCGCCGCATGATGGGCCACGCAACGGATCCCAGCGTCACTGTCGTCGCCACGCCGCTGCCGGACACCGTGCCCAGCAGGAATCCCGCGAGCGTCACCGACCGACCGGCCGCTTTGGTCGCACCTGACGAACCCGACGAACCCGACGAACCCGATGAACCCGATGAACCTGACGAACCCGAAAGTGACATCGCGAAGTCGATGAAAAACTGACCGGCGCCCGATCGCTCGAGCACCGCGCCGTAGATGCTGAACAGAATGATGTACGTCGCTGCCACGTCGAGCGGCACGCCGTAGATCCCCTCGAGCGTCATGTAGAGATTGCCGATGAGCCGGGGCAGTTCGTAGCCGCGATGCGCGATGCCGGCGAGTCCGATCGATGCCAGCCAGGGACCGGCGACGGCATAGGCAAGGAAGGCGAGGGCCGCGACAGGCAAGATCCAACCGGTGGTGCGGCGCGTGGCCTCGAGGACGACGAGAATCGCGGCGACCCCGGCGAGGATGTCACCGCCGGTGGGATTGGCGGCGCGGTAGAGGAACGGCTCCCCCTGGGCCAGCGGCCACCCGAGTCCGAACAACGCCGCGATGACGCAGAGGGTGTCGATTGCCGGCCCGTAGCGGCCCTTCGTGGGAAATGTCCGGAAGATGCCCCAGGCCGCGACGAGCAGCATCAGCGGCCGGTACACCTGGGGGCTGATCACCATGAGCACCCAGACAAGGGAAAGGGCGCTCACCAGGAAGCAGAAGACAGCCGACACGCGGAGGTGATTATTCACTGGAATCTGAGAAACGATGAGAAGGCCTGAAGGGGCGCCTCGCGTCCGAGGATCGGGTTGATGATGATCGGGTGCCGGCCGTTCCCCTCACGCGCCCTCTCGCGGCCGTCGTCGCAGTCACCGGTCTTGCAGTCGCACTGCTCGTGGCGTCCGGTCCGATCAGCCAGCCGCTCGCGTACCACCGCTACGCGGATGCCCGGACGATCGCCGGCATCCCGAACTTTTGGAACGTCGTCTCCAATCTGCCTTTCGCGATCATTGGCCTCTCAGGACTCTTCTGGGCGACGCGGCCGCGGCAACGCGGCCTGCTCGCCCGGGCAGGCGATCTCCAGTTGTGGGTGGTGCTCTTCGCGGGCGAGGTCCTGACCGGCTTCGGGTCGGCCTACTACCACGCGGCCCCGACGAACCGGACGCTCGTGTGGGATCGACTGGCGTTCAGTCTCGTCCTCACATCGTTCTTCGCGATCGCGGTGTCGGAACTGGTGCGCCCGCGTGTGGGGCAACGCTTGCTCATGCCGTTGGTCGCAACGGGTCTGGCCAGCGTGCTGTACTGGCACTGGACGGACGACCTGCGACCGTATGCGCTGGTCCAGTTCGTGCCGGTCGCGCTCGTTCCCATCCTGGCCCTCCTGTCGCGCGGCCGACTCGTACCCTCGTCGTACTTCCTCAGCGCCTGGCTGCTCTACGCGGCCGCCAAGGTCTGCGAGATGCAGGACGCCGCCATCTACGACATCACGGGCGTCTGGAGCGGCCACACACTGAAGCACCTGCTCGCCGGCGTCGCGGCGGCGGCGCCGCTGCTGGGCCTCGCCCGCTCCCGCTACTTCCTGAAGAAGACCAGCGCGCCCGGGTGATACGGCGCGGGCACGCCGTCGAATGACGTGGGCTTCTCGAGATGGCGGGCTTCTGGATGCGCGGCGACGAGAGCGGCCTTGTGCTCGAACATGACGCGCACGATCTGCTCCACCGTCGCGTCGTCCAGTTGCGACGAGGCGACCAGCAGATTCCTGACGCCGATGCTGCCCAGGTCCCGGTCGAGTCCGCGGTAGGAGCCGGCGGGAATCACGGCAACGTTGTAGAGTCCCTGGCCGAACTCCGCCTGCAGCCGCGGTACGAGATCGTCGGTCGGCAGCAGCGTGATGGAGAGGCCGGGCGTCGCCGCCAGGTCCTGAATCGAGGCTGTCGGCAGACCACCACTCCAGAAGAAGGCATCGACTTTCCCGTCTTTCATGGCGCCGGCAGATTCGGAGACCTGCAGGGAATGTCGCGTGATGTCCTGGCGTGGATCCAGACCCGCGGCCGCAAGCACCCGATCCGCGATGAGTTCCGTGCCGCTGCCCGGACCCCCGACGGACACCGTGCGCCCCTTGAGGTCAGAGACGCGATTGATGCCGCTGCCCTGCCGGACCACGACGTGCGTGTAGTTCGTGTAGAGCACGGCAAGGGTGCGCACGCTGCCGACGGCGCCCGTGGCTCTGAACGGACCGCTGCCGCTCACGGCCTCGGCCAGCGTATCGGCCAGGGTGAAGGCCAGATCGACCTTGCCGAGCTGCATCAGCTTGAGGTTGTCCACGGACGCCGCCGTGACCTCTGCGGTCGCCTGCGTGTTCGGAATCTTCTCCGAGATCAGCTTCGCGAGCGCGCCGCCGTAGGGGTAATACACCCCTCCCGTTCCACCAGTGGCGATGGACAGGAAGCGGGTCTGCTGACCGGCAGAACAACCAGCCAGGGCAACGGGCAGAGGGCACAGGGCAAAGGCAAGTAGAAGGGCGAGGCCTCCGGCCTTCGTTGGCCCTTTGCCCTCTGCCCTTTGCCCAGCGTTCATCGCAGGAGCTTTCTGTACTTGATCCTGTGCGGCTGGTCGGCATCCGCGCCGAGCCGTCGCTTCTTGTCGATCTCGTACTCCTGAAAGTTCCCCTCGAACCACTCCACGTGGCTGTCGCCCTCGAACGCGAGCATGTGTGTCGCAATGCGGTCGAGGAACCAGCGATCGTGCGAAATGACGACGACGCAGCCGGGGAAGGCCAGGAGCGCGGATTCGAGCGCCCGCAGCGTGTCCACGTCGAGATCGTTCGTGGGCTCGTCGAGCAGCAGCAGATTGCAGTCGCGCTGCAGCAGCTTCGCGAGATGGACGCGATTCCGCTGTCCGCCCGAGAGCGTCCCGACCTTCTGCTGCTGGTCGCGGCCCTTGAAATTGAACCACGACACGTACGCGCGCGAGTTGACGATCTTCTTGCCGAGCGTCAGCTCCTCCTCGCCGCCGGAAATCTCCTCGAACACGGTCCTGTCCGCATTCAGGGAATCCCGCGACTGATCGACGTAGCCGATCTTCACGGTCTCGCCGATCTTGAAGGTGCCGCCGTCCGGCTGCTCGGCGCCGACGAGCATCCTGAACAGCGTCGTCTTGCCCGCGCCGTTCGGCCCGATCACGCCGACGATGCCGCCGCGCGGCAGCGTGAAGTCCATCCCGTCGATGAGCAGCCGGTCGCCGTAGCCCTTTCGAATGCCGCGGGCTTCCACGACGATGTCGCCCAGACGCGGACCGGGCGGAATGTAGATCTCCACGCGGTCGATCTTCTCGGCAGCGTCCTCCGCGAGGAGCTGCTCGTACGCGTTCAGTCGCGCCTTGCCCTTGGCCTGGCGGGCACGCGGAGACATCCGGATCCACTCGAGCTCGCGCTGCAGCGTCCGCTGGCGATTGGATTCCTGTTTCTCCTCCAGCGCGAGCCGGTTCTGCTTCTGCTCGAGCCAGGACGAGTAGTTGCCCTTCCAGGGGATGCCGTAGCCCCGGTCGAGTTCCAGAATCCAGCCCGCCACATTGTCAAGGAAGTAGCGGTCGTGGGTCACGGCAATGACAGTGCCGGCGTACTGCTGCAAGTGGCGCTCCAACCAGTTGACTGACTCGGCGTCGAGGTGG
>CAZJTG010000319.1:0-3933 GCA_964548865.1 uncultured Solibacteraceae bacterium | reverse complement strand
TCGTGAAGGTCAGCGCCGTAGCGGCGGCCGCCGCGGCCAGCATCGACAGGTCGCGGCGCCGCCGCAGTCGGCCGCCCGACACGAGAGCCGCCACGGCGCCAAGCGGGGCGGCCAGGTACAACCCGCTGCAGCGCGCGCACACGGGCCACTTCGTTCCGCTTGTATGGAACGACCGGTCGTCGCGCTGGTGACAGACGCCGGCGCAGGCGACGTAGACCGCGACCGCGAAGGACGACCCGGGCCGGTCGATCTGCACGAAAGTCCCCGCAGCCAGCAGCACCGGCCAGGCCACGGACGCCGCCACCAGGATCTTGATCACGACGCGTTACAGTGGGAGCGCACCGAAGTGCCGTTCGTAGCGCTGGCGGAACTCGGCCCAGGTGTAGGCGTGACTCTGCCCGCCCAGGTGCTCGAGCGCGTACGTCGCCGCGACGCTGCCGAGTCTCGCGCACACGTCGAGCGGCGCCCCAACCGCCAGGCCCTTCATCAGGCCGCCGCGAAACGCGTCGCCGACGCCGGTCGGATCCTCGATGCGCGATGGCGCGACGGCCGGCACGTCAACACGGTCGGCGCCGCGCATGACCGAGGAACCGTGCTCCCCTCGGGTGACGACGAGATGAGCCGCCTGTTTCAGGATGTCTGCCTCGCCGAGGCCGGTCTTCTCGCGAATGAGCTCGAGTTCGTAGTCGTTGCAGATGACGATGTACGCGCCGGCGATGCCTTCGGCCAGCTCCGGGCCGCTCATGCGCGCGCACTGCTGGCCGGGGTCGTAGATGAACCGGATGCCGAGCGTCCGGCACTCCTCGACGTACTGCGTCATCGCGGCCGGATCGTTGGGCGAGACGATGACGAGATCGACCGGCCCCGCCGTGCGGAACGACAGCTCGGCGGCGTGCGCCATCGCGCCGGTGTAGAACGACGCGATCTGATTGTTCGAGCTGTCGGTGCTGCAGAAGAAGGAGGCCGTGAACTTGTCCGGGACGTCCTTGACGAGCGACGTGTCGACGCCGGCGGCCTCGAGCCAGCGGCGGTATTCCCCGAAATCCTGGCCCGCCGTACCCATGAGCACCGGCCGCTCGCCGAGCAGCGCGAGCGTGTAGGCGATGTTTGGCGCGCACCCGCCGCGCCGCTTGTCCATCGAGTCAACCAGGAAGCTGAGGCTGACGCGCGAAAAATGTTCCGGCAGGAAGTGATCCGTGAACTTGCCGGGAAACGACATCAGGTAGTCGAACGCAATCGATCCGGTCACGACGAGCCGCATGCCACCCTCAGACGTACTTGTACTTGCCGATGATCGGCCGGAGCTTCGCCTTGGTGGCGGCCGGGACGTGCTCGGGACGTGTGATGAGCGCGGTGGCGAGCGCCGTGGCGCACTCGCATCCCCGGGCCATCGGCAGCCGCTCGATGGCGTTCGCAATGACCTGCTGCGCCGTCTGGGCGTTCCGCGTCAGGTTGTTGATGATCATCTCGACCGTGACCGAGTCGTGGTCCGGATGCCAGCAGTCGTAGTCGGTCACGAGCGCCAGCGTCGAGTAGCAGATCTCAGCCTCGCGCGCGAGCTTGGCCTCCTGCAGATTCGTCATGCCGATGATGTCGAACCCGGCGGCCCGGTAGCTGTTCGACTCCGCGATCGTCGAAAACTGCGGGCCTTCCATGCAGACGTACGTGCCGCCGCGGTGCACCGTCGCTCCCGCGCGCGCCGCGGCGTCGAACATCACGTCCGAGAGCGGCCGGCAGAACGGATGGGCGAATGCCACGTGCCCGACCAGGCCTTCTCCGAAGAACGTGCTGACCCGGCCGCGCGTACGATCGAACAACTGATCCGGCACGACGAGGTCGAGCGGCGCATAGTCTTGCCGCAGGCTGCCGACGGCGCTGGCCGACAGAATCCACTCCACGCCGAGTACCTTGAACCCGTAGATGTTGGCGCGAAAGTTGAGTTCGGAGGGAAGCAGCCGATGCCCCGTGCCGTGCCGGGCCAGGAACGCGACACGCCGGCCCCTGAGCGTGGCGAGAACGTACGGACCGGACGGATCGCCGAAGGGCGTCGAGATCTCGCGCACCTCGCGATCCGTGAGCTCCGCCATGTCGTACAGGCCGGAGCCGCCAATGATGCCGATGGATATTGGTTGGGACATAGGGTTCAGTCGCTGACGGGCTCGACGCGCCTGCGCCCGCCGCCGTCACGGATGATGCCGGCGGCTACCGCCGGATCGTGCTCGAAGAAGATAACGTACTCGGCGGCGATGGCTTCCGCCACGAAGCGTTTCTTGTAGAAGAACGTGTCCATCGGGTACAGGTCGTAGCCCATGATCCACGGGTCGTCGACATGGGCCGACGTCGGTATGAGGTCCGCCGGGAAGATCCCGACGCGTCCGCCAGACTCGACGCGGACGAGCTGGTGATGCATGGTGTGGCCGCCGGTGCGCCAGACGCTCACCCCGGGAAACACGTCGCCGTCGCGCTCGATGAATCTCAGGACGCCGGCCTCGGCCAGGGGCACGAAGTTCTCCGCCAGGTAGCTCGCGCGGTTCCGTTCGTGCGGGTGTGTCGCGTCCTCCCACTCCTCCTTCCGTACGTAGTAGGTCGCGCGTGGAAACGCCGGTACGACGCGCCCGCCTTCGCGGCGGGTGAATCCGCCCGCATGATCGAAGTGCAGGTGCGACGCGATGACCACGTCGATATCGGCCGCGGTCAGTCCCGACGCGGCCAGCGCGGCGTCGAGACCCGGCGCGCGGTCGATGCCATAGATCTCGACCTCCTTCGCGTCCATCTTGTCGCCGATGCCGGCGTCGATCAGGATGTTGTGATCCGGCGTCCGCACGAGCAGCGGGCGGAGGCCGAGCTGGATCCGGTTCCGTTCGTCGGCGGGGGCGCGCTTCTGCCAGAGCGGCTTCGGCACGACGCCGAACATCGCGCCGCCATCGAGCCGGAAGAAGCCGTCGAGCAACGGCTGGACGTCGAAGTCGCCGAACGTCATGCGCCGGCTCCGCGGCCGGCCGGCAGCTGCTTCAGCTCGATCAGGAGCCCGCCCGCGCTCGACGGATGAACGAAGGCGATGCGCGATCCGTGGGCGCCCCGTCGCGGCGTCTCGTCAATCAGCCTGACGCCGCGCTCCTTCAAGTCAGCCAACGCGCGTTCGATGTCGGTCACGCGGAAACACAGGTGGTGCAGCGACTCGCCACGCTTGTCCAGGTACTTCCCGATCGGAGCCTCGGACGCCACTGCCTCGACCAGTTCGAGCGTGGCGCCACCCGCGTCAACGAACCGCAGCCGGTGCGGCCCGACGACTTCCGGGTCGCCGGTCTCAAGGCCGACCAGCGTCTGGAACAGCGCGGCTAATGCCGCGGCGTCCCGCACGGCAATGCCCACATGGTCGAGGGGGCTTCGAACGGACGCCGGCCGGTCAAGCGCGCGGGCCATTACCGCCTCGGTGGCCGTATACGGGTCGATCTCGCGCGCGGCAATGCGGTCGAGCAGCCGGGCGAACTCCCCGGCGCCGAGGACTTCCCCGTCGACGTGCTGCATGAACCTGCGGCCGAGCATCTCGCGGAGGCGCCACTCGGCCCGCGAGCGACGGCGCACGCCCTGCTCGCCGGCGCTCTGCGCCCTGAACCGTTCGATCGTCGCGACCAGCTCTTCGAGGCCCGCGCCGGTCGTGGCGACCGTGCGCACCACCGGCGGCCGCCACAGGTCGTCCGGCCACATCTCCAGCGAGAGCATGGTTTCGATCGACGCGGCCGTGCGGTCGGCGCCTTCGCGGTCGGCCTTGTTTACGACGAAGATGTCGGCGATCTCCATGATGCCGGCCTTGAGGGCCTGCACTTCGTCGCCCGTGCCCGGCACGAGCGTCACGATGGAGACATCCGCGGTGCCGACGATGTCGACCTCGTCCTGGCCGACGCCGACGGTCTCGATGATGACGATATCGAA
>CAZJTG010000318.1:2469-3966 GCA_964548865.1 uncultured Solibacteraceae bacterium | reverse complement strand
CCTGGTAGTTCATCGTGGTGACCGTATCCTGGTTGGAGTTGGAGACCAGCGTCTCCACGCCGATGAGCAGATGCGGCCGCAGCTTGTAGACGAGGTAGTAACCCGACATGTGGGGACCCGTCGGGCCGTCGAACTCGAGATCGGCGAAGGCGGGATCGACACCGGACAGTTTCATGGTTCCCATGATCAGGCCCGAGCGAATACCCGCTTCGAACTTGTGGTCTTTGGTTTGAGCGGCTCCCTGTGTGGGGAGCGCCAGCATCAGGATGCCAATCGGGAGGAGCGTCTTGAACATGGTTTTCTCTCAGGGGATGGTGACGACTACGTTGCCCTTCTTGCGACCGGTCTCCACGTGCCGATGCGCGTCGGCGATCCGCGCAAACGGGTAGCTGCGGTCGATCGTCGGGGTCAGCTCGCCGGACGCGCCCAGCCTGGCCAGATACGCCAGGTCACCGGGTTGCACCTTGCTGACTCCCGCCACGATCGAGCGGCGACTGGTCAGACCCACGAGCGGCGCGCGAAGCAGGTCGCCCAGCGAGCCGAGGATGGGAATGAACCGGCCATTCGGCTTCAACGAGCTCTCGACGCGCGCGAACGGCGCCGTGCCCGTGGTGTCCACGATCACGTCGTAGGTGACTCCATTGGTCGTGAAGTCGGCCTTCGTGTAGTCGATCACGTGCTGCGCGCCGAGCGACTTCACGAGATCGACGTTCGCGGCGCTGCACACGCCGGTGACCTCGGCGCCAAAGTGCCTGGCGATCTGGATCGCCGCCGAGCCGACCGCGCCTGACGCGCCGACGATCAGCACCGTCTCGCCACGCTGCAGCTTCGCGCGCCGCAGCGCGCCCAGCGCCGTCATGCCGCCGAACGACATCGCCGCGGCACTCTCGTAGGACATGTTGTCGGGGATGCGCTCGAGCGGGCCGTCCTGCGGCAGGCACTTGTACTCGACGTGACTGCCCATCGCCGTGTCGGTGAACGCGAATACGCGGTCGCCGGCCTTGAAGCGCGTGACGTTGCGCCCGACGGACTCGATCTCGCCCGCCAGCTCCGTCCCGAGGATCTGCTGACGGGGTCCGGTGAATCCGAAGAACACGCGGCCCATCACGCCAAAACCGGGCGGCATCGCCAGGCTGCGCGCGCGCCAGTCGCCGGTGGAAACGGTGGTCGCGCGAACGCGAATGAGCACTTCATTGTCCTTCGGCATCGGCTTCGCCATCTCGCGGATCTGCACGACGTCCGGCGCACCGTACCGCTCGTACACAGCAGCTTTCATGAGAGTCTCCATTAGCAGGCAACCGCGGGACGCTGGTAGTCGCAGCGGCACTGGCCTTGGCGGCATGCCATCGCGCCGCGTCCGGCCCGGACGCACTTCCAGCATGGGGTGAGTGCTTCGGTGGCGAGCGGCAGCCCGGTGAGGCGCGCAACGACGGCATCGCTGGTGGCCGCGTCGAGTGCTTTCACCGCCGCGCCCCGCTCGTCGAACGACATCAGCGC
>CAZJTG010000318.1:0-2459 GCA_964548865.1 uncultured Solibacteraceae bacterium | reverse complement strand
CGGTGCGAAAACCTGCTTTGTGAATTCCCGAACCGGACGCGCGGTTCTCCGGCGCGTACGCAATCCAGAACGTCTCGGCGTCACTCTCGGCAGCGATGATCGCTTCGATCAATCGCGGGTAGATGCCGAGCCCACGAAACGCCGGCAGGGTCACGAAGTTCCACAGATACCGCTCGCCGTCGCAGACCCGGAGCGTGGCGCCAAGCTCGCCGATCGTTGCCTCCTTCGTCGCGACCCAGCCGAACGCGGCACGCTCGCCGTCGTACCACGCGACGTAGGCGCGGTGGCCTTCATCGAGGCGACGCTGCATGTCGGCCACGGGCTTCTGCTGCAGCTCGGCCATGAGCTCCGCGTCGCGTACTTGGCAGATTTCGAGGTTCAGGAGCAGGGTCACGCCCTGGGAGGGATCGGTCCGGCGTCGCATTGCTATCGTCATGGCTCCATGCTACGGCTTTCAACCGGCCGCCGATTGAACGAAACGGCTGTTCTAGCTGTTTTTCGGGCTGAAGCTGATCTGGGAGGGGGGGAACCCGAACATCTTCCTGCAGGTGCGCGTCAGGTGCGCTGCATCAGCGAATCCGGCCGCGTGGGCCGCCTCGGACATGGAAGCCCCGGCCATCCCCAGCTCCCACACCTTCAGGAACCGGCGCCACAGGATGTAGGGGCGGAGCTGCAGGCCCGTCTGCTCGACGAACAGGTGCCGAAACCGGCTCGGGGACAGGAAGGCCTCCGCGGCCACCTCGTTCAGCGTGAGCTTGCCGGAGAGGTTCGCGTTGATGTAGGCGATCGCGCGGAGGATGCGCTCGTCGGACTCGACGCGCGGCGCGATGTCGCCGGTGAGCGCGCGAATCACCCCGATGCACGCCTCCTTCAGGGCCGCCCTGTCGTTAGCCAGGAACGCGCCGAACACCGCGCCCGTGGCCGGCAGAGCCTCTGGCGGCATGTCGGCGATGCCGCCGGCAAGATACCGCTCGTCGAGCGCGCGCCCCTCGGACGTCTCCGGCTCGACGAACATCACCGCGTTCATGGGCATCCGCGTCGCATCCATGGAATGCGGCTGGCGGCTGGGGATCATCGCGCCCGTGTAGCTGCGCCACTCGTCCCTCTCGGATTCGCGGAACATCACGCCCGGGACGCTGCCGAACGCAATCTGGATTGCGTAGTGCGCGTGTGTTGGAATGATGCCGGCGCTGCGGCCGATCAGGAGGCAGCCGCCGTTCCACGATACGAACTGCCCGACGCCGCCGACGCCAGCAGTCTTCGCCTGGTCCATTCCAGAAATTACATCGCCGTCTCCAACTTGCCCGAGAAGTGCGCCGGCGCCGAGAGCGCGCGCGTGTCGCCGTAGCGGATGGCCACCTGCTCGGCCAGATACTGGGCGTCCGCGCCCACGCCCCCGATCAGCGAAGAGTTCAGCTTGTTCTGGAACCGCTGGCCGAGGAAGTAGAGTCCCGGCACCGAGGTAACTCCGCGGCGGTGAACGGGATGCCCACCGGCGCCGAACACCGGGGCATCGATCCATGAATAGTCCGGGGTGAAGCCGGTGGCCCACACGATCGCGGCTACGTCAAGCACTTCGCCACTGTCGAGCTGCGGCTTGCCGTTCGCCACGCCGGTTACCCGGCCAGTGCGGCGCACGCCGCCGCGAACGAGATCCGCCTCTGTCATGCCGATGAGGGCGTCCGTCCCGTTGAGGACGTTCTTCCTGATACGCCGGCCCAGGAAGGAATCTCCGGATGGGCGCATCACGGTGAGGTAGAGCCAGTCGAACACGTCGCGGCCCAGCACGCGACGCCGCATGCTGCCTACAGCGCGGCCGGCGAGCACGGTGCCGCGCGTCTCCGCCAGCTCGAGCGAGATCTGTGCGCCGGAGTTCCCCGCTCCAACCACCAGGACGTTCCCGGCGGGCAACTGCGACGGCCGCCTGTACTGCGAGGAGTGCAGCTGCACGATCGCCGGATCCAACTGCGCAGCGAACGCGGGAACGCGCGGCGTCTGGAACGGACCGGTCGCAATGATGACGTTGTCCGCGACGAGCGTCGAGCCGGACGTGGCGATCCGGAAGGCGTTGCCCTCGCGGCGCACGCTCTCGACGCGGGTGCTCATGCGCGTGGGCAGCGCGAAGACGTCGGCGTACCACTCGAGGTAGTCGGCGACCGCTTCACGCCTGGGGAGATGATACGGGTCCCCGGGGAACTGGAGGCCGGGGAGTCCGCTGTACTTCGCCGGCGTGAAGAGCTGCAGCGAGTCCCAGCGCTTGCGCCACACATCGCCCACGCGGGCGTCGGCATCCACGATGAGGAAGTCGAGATCCTGCTTCTGGAGCCAGTAGCCGGCCGAGAGCCCGGCCTGTCCGCCTCCGATGACGACGAGGTCGTACTGCTCGACGCGTCCGGCGCTGTGTGTGTTTGTCATGGCGTGAACTTCAGCCAGAAGCCGCCCAGCAACTTGAACAAAGG
>CAZJTG010000317.1:0-3970 GCA_964548865.1 uncultured Solibacteraceae bacterium | reverse complement strand
CGTTGGGAAGACCGCCACGCCCGAGTCGGTGAACGCCGCGTTCAAGGCGGCCGCCGATGGTCCGCTCAAGGGCATCCTCGAGTACGTGACGGCGCCGCTCGTGTCTATCGACTTCCGCGGCAACCCGCACTCGGCCATGCTCGACGCGCCCTACACCAAGGTGATGGGCACGGACTTCGTCAAGGTGATGGCCTGGTACGACAACGAGTGGGGTTACTCGAGCCGCTGCGTCGACCTGCTGCGGTACATGGCGGGTAAAGGACTGTAGATGCGCACCATCCGGGATCTGTCGCTCGCCGGACGGCGGGTATTCGTCCGCGTCGATTTCAACGTCCCGATCGAACACGGGAAGATTACCGACGACACGCGCATCCGCGCGGCGCTCTCGACCATCACGTTCGCGCTCGAGAAGGGCGCCACGGTGATCCTGGCGTCTCACCTCGGCAGGCCCAAGGGCAAGCCGAATCCGGAATTCACGCTGAAACCGGTGGCCGAACGTCTCGCGGCGCTGGTTCATCGTCCGGTCGCATTCGCTCCGGACTGCATCGGCCCGGCGGCGGCGGAGGTCATCGCCGCGAATCCGCGCGGCATCATCCTGCTCGAGAACCTGCGGTTCCACGCCGAGGAAGAGAAGAACGACCCGGCCTTCGCAAAATCGCTCGCCGAACTCGCGGACGTCTACGTGAACGACGCGTTCGGATCGGCGCACCGGGCGCACGCGTCCACCGAAGGCATCGTGAATCACATCGCCGAGGCCGCCGCGGGGTTCCTCATGGCCGACGAAGTCGAGTACCTGGGCGGCGCGCTGGGATCCCCCGACCGGCCGTTCGTCGCCATCCTCGGCGGCGCGAAAGTGTCCGACAAGCTCGAGGTGATCGAGAACCTGATCGGCCGGGTCGACGGTCTCATCGTGGGCGGCGCGATGGCCTATACCTTTCTGAAGGCGAAGGGTGTCCCGGTCGGGCGGTCGCTCGTGGAGGACGACCTCGTGGACACGGCCAGGAGCCTCCTCGAGCGCGCCGATCGCAGCGGCATCGCGCTCGAACTGCCGGTCGATCACGTCGTCGCCCCCAAACTGGAGGCCTCGGCGCCGGCCCAGACACTGGATGTCGGCGACAAGGCCATCGGCGATCGCATGGGTCTCGACATCGGTCCGCGTTCGGTCGCGAAGTTCGCCGACATCATCCAGCGCGCCAAGACGGTGGTCTGGAACGGCCCGATGGGCGTGTTCGAAATGCCGGCGTTCGCCAAAGGCACGCTGGGCGTCGCGCGCGCGGTCGCGTCCGTGCACGGGACGACGATCATCGGCGGCGGCGATTCGGTGGCCGCCGTCACGCAGGCGGGCGTCGCGGATCAGATGACGCATATTTCTACCGGCGGCGGCGCGTCGCTCGAGTTCCTCGGGGGCCGGGCGCTGCCCGGCGTGGTGGCGCTCCGACGCAAGGCGGGCGCGGGAGGCTAGCGTGCGAATCCCGGTTTTCGCAGCCAACTGGAAGATGCACAAGACCGTGCACGACGCGGTGGCGTTCGTGCGCGAGCTTACGGCGGTTGCGAAGCGCAACGCCGGCAAGGCCGAGGTGATCGTCGCTCCCCCGTTCACGGCGCTCGCCGCGGCGGCCGAAACCGCGCGGAACACGCTGATTGGCGTCAGCGCGCAGGACGTCTACTTCGAACGCGAGGGCGCGTTCACGGGCGAAGTGAGCGCCGCCATGATTCGCGACGCCGGCGGATCGCATGTCATCGTCGGCCACTCGGAGCGCCGGCGGCTGTTCGGAGACACCGACGAGTGGGTGAACCGGAAGGCGCGCGCAGCGATCGCGGCGGAGTTGACGCCGATCATCTGCGTGGGTGAGACCCTCGCCGAGCGCGAAGCCGGCGAGACCCTCGCGGTCCTCGATCGTCAGGTGAGGGCCGCGCTCGACGGGCTTACCGGCGAGCAAATAGCCGCGGCGCTCGTGGCCTACGAACCGGTGTGGGCGATTGGCACAGGCAAGAACGCCACGCCGGCAGAGGCCGATGAGGCCCACCGGCACATCCGCGGCCGAATCCGCCAGTGGTTCGGCGGCGTTCCCGCCGACGCCTGCCGGATCCTCTACGGTGGCTCGGTCAAGCCGGAAAACATCCGCGATCTCATTGGTTTACCGGATGTTGACGGCGCCCTGGTCGGGGGCGCCAGCCTGGAACTGCGGTCGTTCGCGGAGATTATCAACAGGGCGATGAACTGACTGGGGGGTCCCCAGATATACTGTGGGGTCTATGTACTTCGTATTTGCCGGACTCTATGTGCTCGTCTGCCTGCTCCTGCTGGGCGTCGTGCTGCTGCAGCAGGGTAAGGGCGGCGACATCGCGGCCGCGTTCGGCGGGTCGAGCAGCCAGACGGCGTTCGGCGCCCGGGCGGGCGCGACCGTTCTGACGCGGGCCACCGCTGTGCTCGGCACGCTGTTCATGCTCGGCGCCTTCGCGCTTGGCGTCGTGGGTAGGGGCGGCGGAAGCTCGGTCGTGAGCGGCGTCGAGGGCCCAGCCCAGACGACGCCGGCGGCGCCGGCGCTGCCGATGCCGAACCTCCCGGCGGCGACGACTCCGGCGCAAGGCGGCGCGGGGTCAACACCGGCACCGGGGGCGAGCCCGGCGCCCGCGACAAGCCCGGCCCCGGCCGGCAGCACTCCTGCCCCAGCGGCGACACCGACACCACCGGCAGGCCGCGGCTCGGGCAGCTAGTACCAGCAACACCCACTTGCGGAAGTGGCGGAATTGGCAGACGCACCAGCTTGAGGGGCTGGCGGCCGCAAGGTCGTGGAGGTTCGAGTCCTCTCTTCCGCACCAATAACGAAGGGCTCCCGAAGAATGGGGGCCTTTTGCTTGTACAGTCAGTGATTTGCTAACGGATTGCTAACAGCCGCAGGCGCTGAGTCTGGGAATCACAGTTATCTGTCCCTAGGCCAACGTTGCAGTTTCTCGCCTCGGCTCAGCAGTGCCAAAATGGTCACCGTTCCCCGAGCTGACGCGGCCCGGGGCCAAAGCGTGTGAGGAGACCCGAGTGCCGCCAGGATCGTTCAAGAGCGATGACAGCTTCATTCAGAAGCTGGCAACCGGAGCCGTGGCGACACAGCGCACCCTCGAACGCCTTTCGAGCCAGGGGCACGATCTCATCGAGCTGGAACGAGGCTCTCTTTCATTCAAGCTCTGGCGCAAGAACATCAAGAGGAAGCGCGTCCGTGTTCCAGACCTGCTCTGCATTCGTTGCGGCCGCCGATTCGAGTCGAGAGGCAAGACGAAGCTGCAGTTGTCGATGTCGCATTCGCCGACTGACGCCACGAGAGCTTGGAACGCGGGGTTGGCTCCCACCGATGTTGTTACCTTCGTCCGAGTCGTTCCGGCCGAGAAGCCGTCCAACTTCACGGCCGACCAGTTGGTTCAGTTCGTCACGGTTGCAGAGATGGCTCGCACAGCCAACGAGGCCAAACAGACCGCACCGAAGGGCGCGAATGAGGGTTCTGAGATCCAGATCTGCTGGCCTGCCCGTGTAGCCGACGAACCGGGAATTGTTGAGGAGATTTCAGACTCAACCGTCCGGTACCGGACCCAGGCCGGACGAAGGCGCAGCGTTCAGTTGACCCGGAGAGGTGGCAGGTCGCTCTCGCCGATGGTCGCGGCTGGCGAAACCTTCCCAGTCGGTAGAGTCTTGGCCGCGGCTCTTCGGGTGACGACGACGTTGCCCTGTGATGGCGGCGCGAGTGAAGAAGGTTTCCGACAGGCCCTGACGAGCCTCAGCCTCGCCGACCGGTACGCCGCTGCAAAGGCGCTCCGGCGGGTTACCTCAGCTTCAGCGACCGAAGCTCTCTTGGCCCGAATGCGCGACGACCAAGACGACATTTACGTTCGTCTCGAAGCCGCCGCATCGCTGATGATTCGCGAGGTAGAGGAGGCGCGCGAGTTCTTCGCCCAGATCCTCGGCGGCGAACATGACTCG
>CAZJTG010000316.1:0-3979 GCA_964548865.1 uncultured Solibacteraceae bacterium | reverse complement strand
ACGGTCGCTCCCAAGCTCTACCTCGCGCTCGGCATCTCAGGCGCCATCCAGCACGTCGTTGGCATGAAGGGCGCCCGCACGATCGTCGCGATCAACAAGGACCCCGAGGCGCCGATCTTCGAGATCGCCGACTACGGCATCGCGGGGGACCTGTTCGAAATCGTGCCGGCGATGGTTGCGGCACTCAAATAACCTGTAACCTGCAACCAATAACCGACGACCAGCAATTCAAGAAGGTCTCCGTGACCTGGACTCCGGGTTGTTGGTTGTCGGTTGCACCCTGTCGGCTGATCAGGCGAAGAACGCCGCGAGGATAGCGGTCGCGAGCATCACGGCCGTGGCCCCCTCCGCCGTGTTCGAGAAGGTCCATTCAAAGTCGCGTAACCGTCGAATCATGTCCTGGCTCCAGTTCCTGCGATGTCAATAGGACGGCGCACCCGCGCGCCCGGTTGGCTGGCTCGTCCCCGCCGAAGGCCCGAAACGGAACGCCCCTTGCAGTCCCTCACTGCAGCGGGAAGCCCGATGTGCCGATTCATCAGGAGGGGACGCATGAACACCCAACCGTGGCTGGCCGTCACCAACGCGCAGGCGCTCCGCTTCTTCTACGAGCACTTGCGCGATGTGAGCGAGCTCGATGATGCGCCGGAGAGCGAGCTGCTCTACAACGCCAGCGTGCTGGCCCACTTTGCGACTACGTCAACGGCGTCGCTGGAGTTCCCTGGAACGCCCATGTCCCTTGCGGCGGTGTTCAACCTTTACGTTTTGGACCGCAGCCATCACGCGGACGCCGGCATCATGGAAGCGGCTGGATCGCAGTGCCTGCTGCTGACGGGCTTCTTCGGCGCGCAGTCACAGCAGCGTCACAATGTGGATTGGTACGGGACCCTCGGGGCCGGCTTCTACGGCGATGCCGCGCGCCGCCACACCGACGGCGCCCGGGCGGCGATGATGCGGACGATGGCCGCGCGCTTTCCGTTCTGGCGGCGTCAGCAGGCGCGGCTCGCGCGGGACCTCCGGGAGTTGCCGCTGCTCGTCAGCAGAGCCGGGTAAACCGCTCCGTGGGGAAGGGCGCGACCACAGCGCCCTCCTCGGGCACACCGTCGCGGAATCTCATCCACCGTGCGCCCGTCGGCGGCACCCGATCGCCGGGGACGATGATGCCGACCAGGTTCAGCGGGTCGGCGCCGCTCACCGTCACGATCTGGCCGGATGGTCCGGTCCTGCGAAGCGCGCGCAACGACTCGACGGCGGCGGGAAGGGCAAACTGCTCGCCGACGAAGTTCGTCACGAACCGGCCGCCGCGCACCTCGCCGCGATCCTCCAGCCTTCGGAACGTCATCAGCAGCTCGCGCCACGGCGGCAGGACCGACTCGCGGACGAGGAGCTCCCGGAACACGATGCCATAGCGTCCGAGCAGCATGCGGCAGGCGGACTCGAGCTGCGCCGCCCGATCGGCGGGCTCGCCGGCGTGGAGCACGGACCAGCGCCCGGTGCTGTGGCGCGGCCGCGACGTCTTTCCCGAGCCGTGGCCCGATCGCCGTTTCGGATCGACAAGCGCGCGCAGATTGTCGAACCCATCCGCCGTGACCAGTCCCGCCGCCACCAGCTCCCACAGCGCGGTCTCGACGTCAGACTTGAGCAGCCTTGTCTGGCGGACGATGTCGGCGAAAAACGACGCGCCGGATCGGCGGAGGTGCTGCAGCACGAGTCGCGCGTGACGGCCCAGGCCGGGGACGTCGCCGGCGTCCGGGGCTGGACGAGCCGGCAGCCAGTCCGCATCCTCGCGCACGAAGAACGTGACAGGCGACACGCTGCTTGGGGTCACTCGCCGCCTGGGCGCCGCCTCGCCCCCCGCCGTGGCCAGCGAGAGCGTCGCCGGATGCGGTGAGATTCGGCCCCAGCCGACCGCGCCGGTCAGGCACAGGTGATCCAGCACAGACGGGTCGTAGTTCCGCACGCGCCGCGCGAGGAGCGCCGGCTCCCAGTCGCGGGCGGGCGTCTCGAAGCCCTGGAGCTGCCGAAGAACCTCGAGCGTTCCGCGCTCGCCGGCGAGCTGCGATCCGGGCGCGACGTGCTGCCACTCGAACAGCCAGCGCATCAGCGTCGCCGGGGACACGGGCTCGATCTCGCGGCGCAGACGCCCGAGGGTCAGGGCGTGAATGCGCGCGAGCAGCCGCCGCTCGCAGTATTCGGGCCCCTGCACCCCGCCTGCCTCGCGTTGCGTTCGCCCTTCGCTGCGCGCTCCATGGGCTCGCGCCGAGGTCGCCGCTGGTCTGAAGCGGCCTCGAAGGACCGCGCCCGTCGCCTCGAGGCGCAGCAGGCTCTCCTGCACATCGTTGGCATCCAACCCGAGTCGCCCGGCCAGCTCGTCCGCGTGCACAGGTCCGACGTGCTGCATCCAGCCCAGGACGAGCCGCGTGAGCGCGGATGTGCGGTCCGCGTCGTCGTGCGGCAGCGCGGGCAACGGCCGTTCCAGTTCCAGGGCGGGGGCGATGACCCTGAGGAGCGCGAGGCGTTCGGTCGCAACCCACCACGTACGGCCGCCAGCGGTTGCGCGCGCGGCCCGGCGCTCGGTCGCCAGGGACTCCAGCATCGGCCGCCAGGCCGCCGCGTCGGCCTCGGGCAGGGCGATGAGACTCTGCAGCGCGTCGTGGACCTCGTCCGCGTCCCGAACGTCCGGCCACGCCTGATCGCAGACTTCGGCGATGGCCTCCTCGTCGAGCGCGCCGACGTCTTCGAGTGCTTTCTCCGGCAGCACACGCCGCATCTGCACCGATCGCGCCCTCCGCTCCTCGAGCGGCGCATCGTCCAGGAACGCGTACGGATTGGCGTTCAGGATTTCGTGGCAGAAGGGCGACGGCGTCACGGTATCGACGGCCAGGCACTCGATGCGTCCGGAGGCGATGCCACTGAGCGTCTCCTGCAGGCCTTCGAGATCCATCGCTTCCGTCAGCACATCCTTCATGACTTCGCGGATGAGGGGATGGTCCGGGATCCTGATGTCGCCCTCGATGTTCTCCTGACAGGCCGCGGCATCTGGGAAGACGGAGGCCAGCAGGTCGTCCGACTGGATGCGCTGGATCGGCAGCGGCACGCGCCTGCCGCCACGGAAGCGCGTAAGGGCGAGCGACCGGCTTGCATCCCAGCGGAACCGCGTGCCGAACACGGGCGCGTCCAGCACCGCCTGTTCGAGCACCCCTTGAACGGAGGCGACACTGAGGAATCTGAACACGTCCCCAAGCGGAAAGCTGTGCTGCTCGGCGAGGGCGATGTTGATGCCCTCGTCTGTGGCGGCTGCCTGCAACTCGAAGTTGAAGGATCGGCAGAATCGCTTGCGGAGCGCGAGTCCCCAGGCGCGATTGATGCGCCCGCCGAATGGCGCGTGCAGGATGAGTTGCATGCCGCCGCCTTCGTCGAAGAACCGCTCGGCGATGACGCGCGCCTGCGTCGGCACGCCGCCGAGGATCGTCCGGCCGGCCACGACGTAATCGACGACCTGCTCGGCGCCGGCAGAGTCCAGGCCGCAGTGTTCGACGAGCCAGGCCACGGCGGCGGCCGCCGTGGGCGCCCGCCGGCCGGCGTCCTCAGGTCGCGCGTCGGGCGCGAGCCGGCTGACCGTCTCCCGAATTTCCGCGACGGCAGACGACAGTTCGATCGTCCGCGACGGCGCCTCCCCTCGCCAGAACGGAATCGTCGGCGATGCGCCGCGCGCGTCTTCCACGATGACGCGTCCGGAAGACACGCGGCGAATCCTCCACGACGCATTGCCTAGCAGGAAGATGTCGCCGCCCGAGCTTTCGACGGCGAAGTCCTCGTCGACCGTCCCGACCGTCGTGCCCTCGGGATGCGTGACGACCTGATAGAGCGCCGTGTCCGGGATCGCGCCGCCTCCGGTAATTGCCGCCAGCCTGGCGCCGCGTCGAGGCTTCAACCGTCCGTTCACCCGATCGCGATGCAAATAGGCGCCGTAGCGGCCGCG
>CAZJTG010000315.1:0-4003 GCA_964548865.1 uncultured Solibacteraceae bacterium | reverse complement strand
TGGAAGTCGAGGAAGGCATCGACGGGCTCATCCACATCTCCGACATGTCGTGGAGCAAGATCAAGCACCCGTCCGAAGTGCTGAAGAAGGGCGACACGGTGGAGGCGCAGGTGCTCAGCATCGACGCCGACAACCAGCGGCTGTCACTGGGACTGAAGCAGCTCCAGACGGGCATCTGGAAGGAGTTCTTCGAGCGGCACAAGGTCAGTGACGTGGTGGAGGGCAAGGTCGTCCGCCTCACCAACTTCGGCGCGTTCGTCGAGCTCGCGGACGGCATCGAGGGACTGATCCATGTCTCGGAGTTCGACTCGTCCCAGGGCGGCGACAAGCTGGAGCTCAGGGCCGGCGACAACTACCAGATGAAGATCATCCGTCTCGTGCCCGACGAGCGGAAGATCGGCTTGAGCATCCGCGCGCTGAAGGATGCCGAATTCCGTGCCGACTGGGAGGCCTACACCGAAATGACGGGCCGGCCCGAAGTGACGCTGGGCGACCACTTCAAGAACCTGAAGTAGCGTCGCGGGACCAGGATCGCGAGCGCGCGACGCGACGCGAGCCCGAGCGCACGGCGCGGGGGATGAAGGGCCCTCGCGAGTGAGCTCGTCAGGGGGGTGCGGCGGGGACAACGTCCCCCCGCGTAAAGAATGACCAAGGCCGAACTCGTCGAAGAAGTCTCGAAGGTCTCGGATCTGACGAAGAAGCACTCCGAGGTCATCGTCGACACTGTCTTCCAGACCATCGTCGATGCGCTGCATCGCGGGGAGAAGATCGAGCTTCGCGGGTTCGGCAGCTTCCGCCTTCGGCGGCGCGAGCCGAGGAAGGGCCGGAACCCGAAGACGGGCGACAAGGTGGACGTGCCGCCGAAGCACGTTCCGTACTTCAAGCCCGGCAAAGAGCTCAAGGACCTGATCAACCGGACCACGACGGACACCGATCCGGTCGACGGTTAATCCCGCATTTCTTTTGGCCCCGCATGGAGCGACTGTGGACGCCGTGGAGGCTGGCGTACGTGACTGATGCCAGCACGCCCGCGCCAGGCTGCATCTTCTGTGCGGCGCTCTCCGGACTCGATGCCGATCCCCTCGTCGTGCATCGCGCCGGCAGCGCCTACGTCATCCTCAACAAGTTCCCGTACAACAACGGCCATCTGATGGTCGTGCCGCACCGCCACGTCGGCCGCCTGGCCGACCTCGATCGAGCCGAGCTCGCGGAGCTGATGGTGCTGGCGCAGATGTCCGAACGCGCGCTCGCCGGCGTCTACGGGCCGCACGGATTCAACATGGGACTCAACCTGGGCACGCCCGCGGGCGCGGGCATCGCCGATCACCTTCACATGCACGTCGTGCCGCGCTGGAACGGCGACACCAACTTCATCTCGGTGGTCGGTGAGACCCGCGTGCTCCCGGAGGAACTGCCGGCCACCGCCGCGCGCCTGCGCGCGGCATTCGCGTCCCTGGCGGGTTCCCGTCAGTGACCAGCCACAAGGAAGCGGCGGGGACGACGTCCCCCCGCTAGCAGCATGGACTTTTCGCTCAGTGCCGAGCAGGACGCATTTCTCGCCGAGGTCCGGGCGTTCGCCCGCGACCGCGTGGCGCCCGCCGCCGCACGCATCGATGACACGGCCGCGTTTCCACAGGAACTCGTGGCGGAAGCCGCCGCCCTCGGCCTGATGGGCGTGACCATTCCGGCCGCCTTCGGCGGCGCCGGGCGCGACTACGTCACCTACGCGCTGGCGATGGAGGCGATCTCGCAGGCGAGCGCGACGCTCGCCGTGATCCTCAGCGTCAACAACTCGCTCGTCGCCGAGCCGCTTCTGGAGTTCGGCTCGGCGGCGCAGAAGGAGCGGTGGCTGCGCCGTCTCGCGAGCGGCCAGTCGATTGGCGCGTTCGCGCTGTCGGAGGCAAATGCCGGATCGGACGCCGCGAATCAGCAGAGCGTCGCACGCCCGGATGGCGGCGGCTATCTCATTTCCGGAACCAAAGTCTGGGTGGCGAACGCCGAGGCGGCCGACGTGGCGATCGTGTTCGCGTCGACCGAGCCCGGCGCGCGCGGACGGGGCGTGAGCGCGTTTCTCGTGCCGCTATCGTCGCCGGGGATTTCGTGCAGCCAGACACTGGACTCGCTCGGCGTTCGAGGCCTCGGCTGCCGGGATCTGGTGTTCGACGACGTCCGCGTGGACGCCGAGGCCCGTATCGGGGAGACGGGCCGCGGATTCCGGCTGGCCATGCGGGCGCTCGAGGGCGGCCGCATCGCCATTGCGGCGCAGGCCCTCGGCATCGGACTGGCGGCGCTGGAGGAAGCGTTGGCGTACTCGCGCCGCCGCCACGCCTTCGGTCAGCCGATCGGCGGCTTCCAGACCATCCAGTTTCAGCTCGCCGACCTGGCCACGGACCTCGAAGCGGCGCGCATGCTAATCTGGCGCGCGGCGAGCCTCCACGACCATGTCGATCGCGTAGGGCTCGACGCCGCGATGGCCAAGCTGCATGCGTCTGAAGCCGCGCACCGGGCCGCCGATCGGGCGATGCAGATCCTGGCGTCCGAGGGGTACCGCCGCGGGTCGACCGTCGAACGGCTGTTTCGCGACGTGCGCGCGGCCGAAATCTATCAGGGGACGTCCGAGGTCCAGCGCATGGTCATCGCCGAGCACGTGATGGATCGCCGCCGGTAGACGGGACGCGATGGCGAATTTTTTCAAACCTGACCTGATCGCGTTGCTCGTCCAGGCGATCGGCGCGCTGCTGATGGCGGCGCTGTGCGTCGCCCTGCTGCGGACGGTGTCGCGGCCGGCGCTGCGCTACTGGTCCGTGGGCTGGGTCACGCTGTGCGTCGCGCTCCAGGGCCTTTACCTCGCGACCTACGAACAGGCATTGGCGCTTCCCGGCCAGGTCGTCTATCTGCTCGGCCAGTACACGTTCGGCTACATGGTCTACGTCGGATGCCGCCGCTTCGCCCTCGACGAGCCGCCGCAGCGGCGCGAGATCTGGCTGATCGTCCCGGCCGCCATCTGGTGCGTCTGGCTGTCCCTGTTCGCCGGCGGCGACGTCAACGTGCTCTTCGCGGTTCACACGCTGGTGTACGCCTACCTGTTCTTCCGATCGCTTCGCGTACTCGGGGGAGTGAGGCCCGGCCCCCATGTCCGCGTGGGCCTGGCGGTGATGAAGCTCGCGCTGTTGCTGCTGACGATCGATTACCTGCATTACGCGCCGCTCAGGGCCACGGCGGCATACAAGGGCCTGACGGTCTTCAATCCGTACCTGCAGTACGCGCCGCTCTACGATTTGATCTTCCAGGTCATGCTGGCGTTCGGCATGGTCATGACCATGACCGGGCGGGTTCAGCAGGATCTGGAGGCGGCCATTGCCGACCTCAAGCGCGCGCGCGATCGCCTGGAGACGACGTCACGGATGGATCCGCTGACGTCCACGCTGAACCGCCGCGCGTTTTCAGACGTGCTGGCCGATCGCACGCGGGACGGCCGGGCGGTGACGAGCGGCGTGGTCGCGGTCGTGGACCTCGATGGCCTCAAGGGACTGAACGACCAGTATGGGCATGCGGCCGGCGATGCCGCGCTGCTGGCGCTGGCCGAGGCGCTGCGCGCCTGCATCGGACCGGAGGATTTGCTGTTCCGGTGGGGCGGCGACGAGTTTGTCATCCTGCTGAAGGGCGAGAAATCCGCCACCGCCGAGGCGCGGCTCGGCGGGATCAACGATCAACTGGCCGCGACGCCCATGCCCGGCGCGGACGCGCCGCGCGTACTGCGCGCTTCGATCGGCCTCTCCGAGTTCGCGGACGCCGTGTCGCTCAACCGTGCGATCGAGGAGGCCGACCGCGCCATGTACACGAAGAAGAAGACCGCCTGAGCCCCGCGCGTCTCACGCGCCCATGATCTGCTTGGCGATCGTCTGCAATTGCAGGTTCGAGGTGCCTTCGTAGATCAGGCCGATCATGGCGTCGCGATAGAGCTTCTCGACCGGGTACTCCTTCACGAAGCCGATGCCGCCAA
>CAZJTG010000314.1:0-4006 GCA_964548865.1 uncultured Solibacteraceae bacterium | reverse complement strand
ACGACGCGCGCGAACATCGAGGTGGAAGACGCGGAAGCGCGCGATCTCGTCGTCGCCGAGGGACGACAGCCGTCGGTCGTGCACCCGTTCAAGGGCAACGTCGATCTCCAGGCGCTGGAGCGCCTGCTCGCCGAGCACGGCGATCGGGTGCCGCTCGTGATGGTGACGGTGACGAACAACTCCGGCGGCGGTCAGCCGGTCTCCCTCGAGAACCTGCGCGGTGTGCGCGCGCTCTGTAATCGGTACCGGAAGCCGCTCTTCCTCGATGCCTGCCGGTTCGCGGAGAACGCCTGGTTCATCAGGACACGCGAGGCGGGGCAGGACCATCGGACGCCCAAGGCGATCGCGCAGGAGATGTTCTCGCTGGCCGATGGCTGCACGATGTCCGCGAAGAAGGACGGTCTCGCGAACATCGGAGGCTTCCTCGCGATGAACGACGACGGCTGGGCGGAGGCGGCGCGCAATCTGCTGATTCTGACCGAAGGGTTCCCGACCTACGGCGGCCTGGCCGGGTACGACCTCGAAGCCATCGCGCGCGGCCTGGAGGAGGTCGTCGAGGAGCCGTACCTGCACTACCGCATCCGTTCTACCGCGTACCTGGGCGACAAGCTCCGCTCGGCCGGCGTGCCGATCATCGAGCCGCCGGGCGGCCATGCGATCTACATCGATGCCCGTGCGTTGCTGCCGCAGATTCCGCCATTGCAGTACCCGGGAATCGCGCTGGTCAACGCGCTCTACGAGGACGCCGGCGTCCGCGGCGTCGAGATCGGCACGGTCATGTTCGGCCAGCACCCCGATGGCACCGAAACGCCTGGGGCCATGGACCTCGTCCGCCTCGCGATTCCGCGGCGGGTCTACACCCAGTCCCACATCGACTATGTCGCTGAGGCGGTGGCCGGTGTCGCCCGCCGTCGAAGCGAACTCGGTGGGTACCGCATCGTGTCTGCACCCGCCGTGCTTCGCCACTTCACCGCGAGGTTCGAACGCGTGTGACGTGAAGAGGGGGCCTTCCGTCAGCGCTGCGGCGCCTGCGCCAGCAACCGGTACGCCCGAGCCTCGTTATGGCCGTCTGGAAACGGACCATGTGCGGCGAGGTCGCGTCGCTCTGCCAGCGCCCGGACGACGCGCTGATACTCGCCGCGCCCGTAGTACCGCTCATGCAGCACGACGTACGTCACGCCGCGCTCCCGCAGGGCGGCGATGGACGCATCGTCGGGGAACGCCTTCATCGCCTCGATCCATTGCACGTAAGTCGCCGGATACATGCCGCTATAGCCATTCACGAGCGGCTGCCAGTGAAAGATGGACGCGTACTGGTATCGGACTTCGGGCACGCCCTCTGACACCGGACCGGGCGCGGGGAATTCGGCGACGACGCCGCGCGGCTGCGCGTGCAGCCAGCTGGCGACCGCCGATGGCCGCGGGTCGACAGGGATGAGCGCCAGGGGCCGGGACGCGTACTCCAGGCACGTGACGGCGATCGCGGCGATGCCGACGGCCGACGACCACGTCGGCCGCCGCGCGCGTACGACCTCCACCAGGCGGGCGAGTCCGAACGAGGCGAGCACGCCGACCGCCATCAGTCCGAGCTGGCCGATTCGCGGCGGGACCCGGAGTCCGCGGAAGGCGAAAACGTTGTCGTACAGCCAGCCGGGCAGGAGACCGCGGTGCGCGAGCGACACGTCGACGGCGAATGCCAGCATCAGCACGTAGGCGAGTCGGCGCCGATCGAACGGCGGCCAGAGCGAGAACGCGGCGAGACCGAGGACGAGGAAACCCGGAAAGAGGCGCTTCTCGTGCTGGCCGATCGCGCCAAGCGTGCCGCCATACAGCACGCTCGAGGGCATCGCGGCCAGGTAGTGCTTCGGGCCCGCGGCGTAGGAGTAGAGCGCCTGTTCGCGCGACCGGCCGCCGGTGGCGGCGGCGGCGCCGGCGTACGCCCGCATGTAGGGCGCGAGGAGCACGCCCGCGAAGAGCGCGCCCAGCGCGAGGGACCGGATCGCGGGCCACCGCATGCGCGGATGCGCCTGCCAGATGAGGATCGGCGCGGCGACCACGAGCCCCGCCGCAAGGAAGATCACGTAGTAGACCGCCGAATAGCCCTGCAGCGCGATGCAGAGCCCGGCCAGCAGGCCGCTCGACACGCGCCCCGTGCTGAACGTGCGGTGCACCGCCCAGAGCGCCAGCGGCATCCACTGCGCCCAGCCCATTTCGAGGTGGAAATAGTGGTCGAAGCGGAACGGCGCGAAGGCGAAGACGACCGCGCCCAGTACCGACGGCAGCGTGCGGCCCGTCAATTCCCGCGCGAGCAGGAACATGCCGAGCGCCGACGCGACGAATCCCGCGAACACAAGCGCGTTCGTCACGAGGACTGCCGGCAGACCCGTCTTCAGGAACGGCAGGGCGAGCAGTCCCTGGAGCAGCACCGCGTCGGAGAAGAGCAGCGTGCCGGTCTCCGGGTAGTAGATGTTGGCGTCGAACAGATGCGTGGGGTCGGCGACGACCTGGTGAGCAATCCAGGAGACGCGCCACATGTTGAAGAACGCGTCGATGTTGTCGGGAACGCTCAGCGGATGAATGACCTGCGGCCACGTAAACAGGGCCGCGAGCGCCACGAACAGACCTGCGATTCGCAACCTACAACCTGGAGTCGTTCACGCCGTTGGCGTCGTTGGTGTCATTGGCGTCGTTCAAGGCAGGTGGTTGATCGAACTGGCGATCGCCGCGGCGCCGAAGCCGTTGTCGATGTTGACGACGGCGACACCCGCCGCGCACGAATTCAGCATGGCGAGGAGCGCGGTGACGCCGCCAAAACTGGCGCCATAACCCACGCTCGTCGGGACCGCCACCACCGGCACTTTCACCAGCCCTCCGATGACGCTCGCGAGCGCGCCCTCCATGCCGGCGACGGCGATGATCACGTGCGCGGCCATCACGCGGTCCTGCTCGGACAGCAGTCGATGGAGCCCGGCGACGCCGACGTCGTACAGCCGATCCACTTCGTTGCCCATCACCTCCGCGCAGATGGCGGCCTCCTCCGCCACGTGCAGATCCGACGTTCCCGCGGCGGCCACCATGATTCGGCCGCGGCCGCGCTCAACCGGCAGCCGCCGCTCGAGTAATCGCGCGTGCGCGTGGAACACGACGTCCGGGACGACCTCCGCGACCGCGGCGTGGGCTGCCTCGTCCGTCCGGGTCACGAGCAGGCTGTGGCCCCGATTGACGATGGCCTGGCAGATTCGGGCGATGTGGTCCGGCGTCTTGCCCTGGCCAAACACGACCTCCGGAAAGCCCTGCCGGATGGCGCGATGGTGGTCCACGCGCGCAAAGCCGAGGTCTTCGAAGGGATGGCCCTGGATCCGGAGGGCTTCGGCCTCCGCGTCGGCCGGACCCAGCCGTCCGTCGCGCACCGCCTCGAACAGGTCGCGAAGGGCGGAGGGTTTGGAGGGCCCGGCTGTCATGGTGGGGGGTTTCCGTTTTAGAATGATGGGTCGGGCAGGGCGCCCGGATCCCATTCTATGACGGCACCAGAGACCGCAGTCCTCATCGCCTACTTTTTTGTCCTGAGCATCCTTGGCATTTACGGGTGGCACCGGTACTTTCTGGTCTACCAGTACATGAAGCACAAGGATCGGGCGCCCGGCGCGCCGCCCGTCGTGGCGGAGGCGGACCTGCCGCGCGTCACGATCCAGCTGCCCATCTTCAACGAGATGTACGTCGTCGATCGGCTCGTCGATGCGGTGTGCCGGATTGACTACCCGAAGGACAGGCTCGACATCCAGGTGCTCGACGATTCCACCGACGAGACGTGCGAGATCGCGCGCCTGGCGGTCGAGCGCCAGGCCGGTCGCGGGTTCGACATCTCGTATCACCACCGCGCGGACCGCACGGGCTTCAAGGCCGGCGCGCTCGATGCGGGCCTCAGAACCGCCAAGGGCGAGTTCGTGGCGATCTTCGACGCCGACTTCGTGCCGCCCTCGGACTTCCTGCTGCGGACGGTGCCGTT
>CAZJTG010000313.1:0-4060 GCA_964548865.1 uncultured Solibacteraceae bacterium | reverse complement strand
GAGCTCGATGTTCGGTGACGGCGTCTACAAGACGACCGACGGCGGCGCGACGTGGGCGCGCATGGGGCTGGTCAACTCCGAACACATCGGCAACCTGCAGATCGATCCGCGCGACTCGAACGTCGTGTACGTGGCGTCGCAGGGGCCGCTCTGGTCCGAGGGCGGCGATCGCGGCCTGTACAAGACGATCGACGGCGGCAAGACGTGGACGAACATCCACCAGATCAGCAAGGACACCGGCGCCAATGATGTGCTGATCGACCCGGCCAACCCCGACGTGCTGTACGTCGCGATGTGGCAGCGCCGCCGCGCCACCGGCCAGTTCGTCGGCGGCGGCCCCGAAAGCGGGATCTACAAGTCCACGAACGCCGGCCGCACGTGGACGAAGCTCACGACCGGCCTGCCCAAGGGCGACATGGGCCGCATCAACCTTGGCGTCGACGGACGCGTGAAGCCGACCCGCGTCTACGCCATGATCGAAGCCCTCGCGCCGGAGCGCGGGTTCTATCGATCTGATGACGGGGGACCACCTGGGCGCGCGTCGGCAGGAGAGCAGCCGATGGCGGAGGACGCGGTGGGGGAGGCGGTGGAGGAAGAGCCGGAGGGCGCGGCGCGGCAGGTGGCGGAGGCGACGATCCTCCCGAGGCGCCGGCGCAAGGCAATGAGAACTGGTTCATGAACGCCGACCCCGGGTACTACAACGAGTTCTTTGTCGATCCCGTGCGCCCGGACGTGCTCTGGGCCATGAGCACCAACCTCGAGCGGAGCGACGACGGCGGCCGGACGTGGCGCACGTTCCCGACCCCTGGTGTCCACGTGGACCATCACGCCATGTGGTTCGACCAGGTCAACCCGAAGCACATCCTGCTCGGCAACGACGGCGGCGTCTACGAGACGTACGACGAGGGCCGCACCTGGCGGCACTTCGACACGCTGCCGATTACGCAGTTCTACCGGGTCTCGGCCGACAACATGACGCCGTTCTACAACGTGTGCGGCGGATCGCAGGACAACGGATCGATGTGCGGACCCCATCGGTCGCTCAACGCCATCGGCGTGCGGACGAGCGACTGGTACCGATCCGGCGGCGGCGACGGCTTCACGACGCGCAGCGATCCGTCCGATCCCAACATCACGTATGCCACCAGCCAGAACGGCAACATCACGCGCATGGATCTGCGGACGGGCCAGTCGCAGGGCATCCGTCCCAATCCCAATAACGCCCGCGCGATGGACGGCAGCACGCTGCCCGTGAGCACCGGCGGTCGCGGCGGCGGATTTGCGAACGAGCGCGCGAACTGGGACGCGACGTATTTCATCTCGCCGCACTCGCCGACCCGCGTGTACTGGGGCACGAACTACATGTACCGCAGCGAGGACCGCGGCGACTCGTGGACGCGCGTGAGCGGCGATCTGTCGCGCAACCTCGACCCGGTCGAAGTGCCGATCATGGGGAGGAACTGGAACCCGCAGACCACCGTGTCGTGGAACCGCGCGACGACGGCGCTCTCGAACATCGTGTCGATGGACGAGTCGCCGCTCCTCGAGGGCCTGCTCTACGCCGGCACCGACGACGGCCTGCTGCAGGTCAGCGAGGACGGCGGCCGTGGCTGGCGGCGGGTCGAGACGTTCCCCGGCGTGCCCAACGGATCGTACGTGACCGACGTGGCCGCCTCGCCGCGCGACGTGAACACGGTCTTCGTCGCGCTGAACAACTGGCAGCGCGGCGACTTCAGGCCGTACCTGCTCAAGAGTACGGATCGCGGGCGCACGTTCACGTCGATCGCCGGCAATATCCCGAACCGCCAGCCGATCTGGTCGGTGATGCAGGATCACGTCAACGGCAACCTGCTCTTCGTGGGCACCGAGTTCGCGCTCTTCTTCACGCCGGACGGCGGCCAGCGCTGGATCCAGCTTCGCGGCGGCCTGCCCACGGCACAGATCCGCGACATGGACATCCAGCGCCGCGAAACCGATCTCGTGCTTGGCACCTTCGGCCGGAGTTTCTACGTGCTCGACGACTACAGCGCGCTGCGCGGCGTGACCGCCGCGGCGATGCAGCAGGAGGCGGCGCTCTTCCCGCTGCGGCATGCGTACCAGTTCTCGCCGCTCGGCCAGTTCCGCGCCGCCGACGGCAACTGGGCGGCGCCGAATCCGCCGTACGGCGCGGTGTTCACGTATCACGTGCGCGAGGCCATGCCGCCGGGCTCGTCGCTCGCCATCCGGGTCTCCGACACAACGGGCCGCCTGGTCCGTAGCATGCCGATCGACAACCAGGCTGGTCTGCGTCGGGTGGCCTGGAATCTCGCCGGCGATCCGGCAGCCGGGGCTGCGGGCGCCGACCCGGCCGCAGGTCGTGGCGGCCGCGGCGGCGGCCGCGGAGGCGCGGGCGGCGGGACGCCGGTCACACCAGGCCGCTACTTCGCCCAACTCGTGAAGGTGTCGGGCGAGACCGTGACGCCGCTCGGGACGCCGCAGAGCTTCGAGGTGAAGGCGTTGATCCGCTAGTTCACCAGGGGCGGCGCGCCCGTTGCGGGTGCATAAGGCGTAGGGTGTGAGGCGTAGCGCGTAAGTCGTAAGGTGTAGCGCGTAAGGCGTACACTGAGAGCGCCAGCCAGCCAGTTCACGGGACGTTCAGAATGCGAATCGCAGCCACGCTTGTCACGTTGTGCGGGCTCGTCGCTCAGCAAGCCGCGCCTCCGCCCCCGCAGCAGCGACCGCCGGTCTTCCGCGGGGAATCCGTCCTCGTCACCGTGGACGCGTATCCCCAGCGCGACGGTCGCATCGTCGAGGGACTGAAGGCCGAGGACTTCGAGGTCCTCGAGGACGGAAAGCCACAGGCGGTGGAGACCGTCGAGTTCGTGCGCGTCGAACCCGTGCTGTCGGAGTCGGAACGGCGCGACCCGAACACCGTCCGCGAGATGCTGGCGCAAGTGGCCGACCCGCACAACCGCGTGTTCGTCGTTCTGCTCGACCGCGGCAACGTAAGCGTTGATGGTTCGCACGCGTCCAGGCGACCGCTCGTTGACGCGTTGAATCGGATTATCGGCGAGCGCGATCTGTTCGCCCTCACGACGCCGGCGCTCGATCCTCGCGCGCTGACGTTCGGCCGCAGGCTGATCAGCATCGAGGAGCAGCTGACGAAGTACTGGACCTGGGGCGTCCGCAACAGCCTTCTGTCCGACCCATCCGATCCGGTCGAGACGCTCTTGCATTCGTGTTTCGCGACGGACCCCAGGAGCGGCACGCCATGGATGGTTGACGACAACGGGCAGCCTCGTGAGCTCTACCGCGTGCTCTGGGACCGCCGGCGCGAGGACCGGGCGCTCACGGCGCTGGAGGGCGTGATCGATCGACTGGCGGCAACGCGCGAGGCGCGGACCGTGGCGATCGTCGTCACCGAGGGATGGCGGCTGTTCGGCCGAGATCAGGGGCTGGCCAACCAGGCGGAGGTGTTCGGACCGATGCAGGGGATGCCGGTGGGCGTGCTCGGTGGACGACTCACGACCGGCGACCAGTCGAACCGCGGCGTGACGACGGGCAACACGATTGAGTGCACGCAGGAGCTCATTCGGCTGGCCGGTCTCGAGGACGATCGCAGGTTGCCCCACATCGTGACCCGGGCGAATCGCGCCAATGTCAGTTTCTATCCCATCAATCCCGCGGGCCTCGTGATGTTCGACACGCCGATCAGCGAGAAGTACCAGCCGAGCCTCGCGGAGGATGGTCGCCGCCTCCGTCAGAGGGCCGAAGGGCTGCACGATCTGGCGCTCGGCACCGACGGCATCGCCATCGTCAACACGAACGATCTGGCCAGCGGGTTGAAGCGGATCGTCGACGACGTGTCGGCGTACTACCTGCTCGGCTACTACTCGACGAACCCGACCCACGATGGGCGGTACCGGCGCATCGAGGTGAAGGCGAAGGCGCCCGGCCTTACCGTGCGCGCGCGCCGTGGCTACTTCGCGCCAAGCAATAAACCGGCACGTCCGGGCCTTGTGGCGGCGCCGGCCGGGCCTGAGCCGCCGAAGGGGCTTGAGGACGCGTTGGGCGAAGTCTC
>CAZJTG010000312.1:243-4076 GCA_964548865.1 uncultured Solibacteraceae bacterium | reverse complement strand
CCTCGGTGGACAGCTGAAAACCGACAATTAATCGACAGAGCAAAACCGACAATTACGACCGACGGCGGAGACTGGTGAGTTCTACTTCGCCGCGGCCTCTGTGCGCAAGTCCGTGTGCAGCTTCGTCCGCCAGCTGCGCGGTCCACACTTGAGCACGTGGGCGTGGTGTAACAGCCGATCGAGGAGCGCCGTGACGGCGGCGGTGTCGCCGAGCAGTTTGCCCCAATCATCCACTGGTCGATTCGACGTGAGGATCGTGGACGCCCGTTCGTACCGGCGCATGATGAGCTCCAAGAGATCCTCCGCGGCGGTGTGCGGGAGCTTCCGCATGCCCAGGTCGTCGACGATCAGGAGCGGGACGGTGGCCAAGTCCGCGAGGAGATCTTTGCGGGTGCCGGCCAGCGTGGCGTCGGTGATGTCCTCGAGCAGCGTGTGCGCTTCGCGATAGATGACCCGATAGCCCTGCTGGATCGCGGCGCGGCCGAGCGCTTGCGCGAGATGGCTTTTGCCCGTGCCCGGCGGCCCGAGGAAGAGCACGTCTTCGCGCTGCGGGATGAAGCGGGCCGTGGCGAGCTCGAAGACGAGCGCGCGGTCGAGTTTCTTGTTGAAGGTGAAATCAAACGAGTCAAGCGAGCGGTCGGCGTCGCGAAAACGGGCTTGGGCGTGGCGCCGCGCAAACAGCCGGTCTTGCCGGCGCTGCAACTCGTCGCTGACGAGCGTGGCGACGAGATCGAGCGGCGCGAGCCGCTCGGCCTGCGCCTGGCGCAGCCGCGCCTCGAGGACGGTGGCCATGCCGGAGAGGCGGAGTTTGCGGAGGGCGGCATCGACTTCGACGAGATTCATGAGCAGTCTCCTGTCTTGCGGTCAATGAGGTCGCGGTACAGCGTGAGGTGCCGAATGAGCGGATCGACTTGGCGCAGCGTGAGCGGCACCGGGGGCCGCCGCTCGAGATAGCGGCGCAGGAAGCGGTACGTGTAGACCCCGAGCTCGACCGCCGCCGTGGCCGCGTCCTCGACGACCGCGGGGCCGTGCTGTTTGGCGAGCCGGAGCACGCCTTGGATGCGTCGCACGCCCGCGGCGCCGTCGTGCGCGTGGATATGGGCGCAGACCAGGCCGATGGACGGGCCGGCGGATCGCGCGACCGCGAGCAGACCCTGCACGGGCTTCGGCGTGTGGGTCGGCCGGTCCTCGTCGCGGATGCGATGCCACCCGCGCGGCGCGCGCGGATGCTCGCACAGTAATTGCCCGGTGTTCGGATCGATCAGGCGGACATGTCGGTCATTCCACTGGACCTGGAGCCGCTGACCGAGCCAGCCCGGCGGCGCGCTGTAGTAGGCGGCCTCGACTTCGACGCAGCCGTCGAGGTGGACCGTGCGTGTGCCGAAGCGGTAGTACCGAAACGGCTCGAGCGGCAACAGCCCGAGTGCCGGCCGCTCCTCCGCAAACATCGCGGCGACCTGACGCTTGGTCGTGCCATGAATGCGCGTGTCGGCCCAGCGATCCTCCCAGCGATCGAGATACGCCTGGGCGGCCGCGAGCGTCTCGAAGCGCAAGCCCTTGAGCGGCGTCTTCTGCGTGTGGCCGATGCCGGCCTCGACTTTGCCCTTCCGATCCGGATCGCCGACGCGGCACGGCAGTGCGACCACGCCGTAGTAGGCGAGCACATCGCGATAGAGCGGATTGAGCGCCGGATCGTAGATGTCGGGCGTCAGCACGCCCTCCCGGAGATTGTCGAGGACGATCACCTTGACGGTGCCGCCGAGTCGCCGAAACGCCTGCTCGTGCAATTCCGCCCAGACCTGCACGCTCGACTTCCACACCAGCAGCCGCACGGCCTTGCGCGAATAGCCGAGCGTCAACACAAACAGCCGTGTGCGTTTGTACTTGCCGGTCGCCGGGTCGCGGACCATCGGCCCCTCGCCGTAATCGACCTGGGCTTCTTCGCCGGGCGCGGTCGTGATCACGACGCGCGCCTCCGCGGTCGGCGTGTCGCGCAGGCTCCGCACGAAGCGCCGCACACTGGCATACCGGGCCGTGAAGCCGTGGTCATCGACCAGGTCCTGCCAGATCGCCATCGCATTGCGCCCGCGCGCGAGCGCCTCGGTGATGACCTCGCGGTAGATCTCACACGCGCTGGCGCTCGGCGCTCGCGCCGGCGCCGCGTCGGTGGACACCTCCGACGGGGCAATGGCCGGTTTTGCTCCCAGGTCGGTGGACACCTCCGGCGGAGAAATTGTCGGTTTTGCCGTCCCTTCGCGCGGGCGGCCGCGACCGCGCACAGGAATTCCCGCGGTCCGCAGGTACTCGCCGACCGTCACACGATGGACGTCCGTCGCTGCCGCGATCCGGCTCAGCGTCCAGCCCAGTCGGCCCAGTGCGATGACGTCGTGCTGCTTCTGCTCGTCCAAGACATTGCCCATCCGGCGAGGGACCATGCGGACCTCGCCTGCGTCAACGTCTCGGCCGTCAGCCGTGAATTGTCGGTTTTCAGCTGTCGATTAATTGTCGGTTTTGGGTGTCTGAATCGGCCCGGGATCGCGAGAGGGCGGATTTAGTGACTCACGCGACTGAAACCTGCTGATAGTAGCTCGCTTCAAATTCTGCCGGTGGCACCCACCCGATCGGCCCAAGCAGCCGGCGATGGTTAAACCAATCGATCCAGCGCAGCGTCGCAAACTCGACGGCTTCCAGACTGCGCCACCGATCCCGTCGTCCGATCACCTCCGTCTTGTAGAGTCCAATGACCGATTCAGCGAGCGCATTGTCGTAGGAGTCGCCGCGGCTGCCGACCGACGGCGCGATGCCGGCATCCGCCAGGCGCTCCGTGTACCGCATCGACACGTACTGCACGCCGCGATCGCTGTGATGGACGAGGCCGGCGGCTGCGTCGTCCCCGCGCTGATGCAGCGCCTGCTCAAGCGCATCGAGCACGAAGTCGCTGCGCATCGCGTGGGAGACTTTCCAGCCGACGATGCGCCGCGCAAAGACGTCGATCACGAAGGCCGTGTAGACGAAGCCGTCGGCCGTCGCCACGTAGGTGAAGTCCGCCACCCAGAGCTGGTTCGGACGTGTGGCCGTGAAGTCGCGGTCGACCAGGTCGGGCACCACAGCGGTCTCGTCCGGACGGGTGGTCACGACGAACGCGCCGCCACGGAGGACGCCCCGCAGCCCCAGATCCTTCATCAACCGTTCGACGGTACAGCGCGCAGCCGGGATCTGCTCGCGTCCGAGTTGCCGCCACACTTTCTCTGCCCCATACACGGCTTCCTGTTCGTGCCAGACGCGAGCGATCTCCCGCTTCAGCTCGTCATCGCGTTGCGCGCGGGCGGACCGCGTCGTCGGATCCGCCTGTTGGGCTTTGTGCCGCCAGTACGTCGAGGGGGCGATCGGCAACTGCGCGCAGATCGACTCGACCCCATAGGTCTCACGCTGCGCGTCCACGCAGGCGACCATCACTTCCACCGGCGGTCGAGCTCCGCCTGGGCGAAAAACGCGGAGGCTTTCCGCAGGATGTCATTGGCGCGCTTGAGTTCGCGGTTCTCGCGCTCGAGTTCCTTGAGCCGCTCGCGCTCGGTCGTCGTCAGGCCCGGGCGCTTGCCTTCGTCCCGCTCGGCCTGGCGCACCCACCGCCGCAGGCACTCGGTGGTGCAATCCAGTTTTGCGGCGACGGACTTGATCGTCGCCCACTGCGACGGGTGCTCGTGCACGTGCTCGAAGACCATCCGTACGGCGCGCTCACGTAACTCTCGGGGATACTTGCTCGGTCGACCCATGGGCTCCATCCTCTCTCAGAAAGAGCCCTCCGACGATCCCGGAACGATTCAGAGAGCTTG
>CAZJTG010000312.1:0-233 GCA_964548865.1 uncultured Solibacteraceae bacterium | reverse complement strand
CACGCGCCAGGCGCACCGTGCCACGGCCGCGGGCCAACTTGATCTTGTATTAGGGGTCGGGGCGCGTGCCGGTCGCCGAACGGAGATGCTGCAGCGCCTCAGTGCGGAGACGCCCAAAGCCGAGTCAAACATCCGCGCGTATCGTTCGTACTCGCGAATCGCCTGGCTGCGGCAGGCAGGGCAGGAGATCTTGTCGCATGACCGCAGCCTTAGCGAGCGAGCAAGGAAGGTTG
>CAZJTG010000311.1:3570-4123 GCA_964548865.1 uncultured Solibacteraceae bacterium | reverse complement strand
TGACTTCCGCATCTGACGCCAGACTTGCAGGCGTGCCGCTGTGGAACACCGCTCCGTCGTGGATGATGTACGCCCGATCGGTGATCCGGAGCGTCTCCCGGACGTTGTGATCGGTGACGAGCACGCCGATGCCGCGCGCCTTCAGGTGAAACACGATCTTCTGGATGTCCCCGACCGCGATCGGATCGATACCCGCGAACGGCTCGTCGAGCAGCATGAACTTCGGCTGGTTCACGAGCGCGCGCGTGATCTCGCCGCGGCGCCGCACCCCGCCCGACAGCGTGTAGGCCCGCGCCCGCGCCAGGGGCGTGAGATTCAGCTCTTCGAGAAGCGACTCCAGTCGCGTCCGCCGCTCCGCGCGGCCGATTGGCAGGGTCTCGAGGATCGCCTGGATGTTCTGCTCGACGGTCAGGCCTCGAAAAATCGACGCCTCCTGCGGCAGGTACCCGATGCCCTTCCGGGCGCGGACGTACATCGGGTCGCCGGTGATGTCCTGGTCGTCAAGCAGCACGCGTCCCGCATCGGGACCGACGAGCCCCACGACCATGCCGAA
>CAZJTG010000311.1:0-3560 GCA_964548865.1 uncultured Solibacteraceae bacterium | reverse complement strand
AGGCTGGTCTTGCCCGCGCCGTTCGGGCCCAGGAGGCCGACGATCTCACCGGATTTCAGATCCAGATTCACCTGCCGGACGACGGTCCTGCCGCTGAAGGACTTGGTGAGTCCGTCTGTGCGAAGCGTCGCGGTCATTTGCGGATCGTGCGGAGGGACTCGGAGCACGCGATCGGCGCGGTCGAACTGCCGCCGGGACTGCCCGGCACCTCGAAACTGCCGGTCTGGCGATTCATCTCGAGGCGCGTGCCCACCGTGAGCTCGCAGCGCCCGCCGCGCTCGGCCGACTTTGCCATCGCCGGCCTGCCGGTCACCGTGTAGACGTCCGTGTCGGCCCGGTACACCAGCAGGTCGCCCCTCACTTCGTAGCCGCCGCTGACGGTGGCGAGGACGCCGCCGCCCGCGCCTTCAGCGCGCATCCGCTCAAGCGTTCGTGCCTCTTTCGCCAGCTCAAACGTCAACTTGCGCGCCTCGGTCCTGTTCCCATCTTCGGTGGTCAGCACGACGACCGGCGCCTCGTAGACTGCCGTCCGTTTCGCGTCGTCGTATGTGAACGTATCGGCATGAACCCGATACTTCTGCGGCCTTGCCTGCGCCTTCGGGTCCGCTGCTGGACCCGTCATGACGATCTGTGAATCGACCTGCCCGGTCGCCACAAGATTGCTGGTGCTCTCTGTGAAGTCGAGCCGGGCAGCGGAGATCACGGTCGCGCCCTGCGTCAGTCGCGCCGGCGTTCGCGCCCCACCCGTGTAGATGGCCTTACCGCTGGCGCGGACGTAGTCCAGGGCGTCGGCGGTGCCAAACACAGGTTCGTCGCCTCCAAACAAGGCCCCCGCTGCCTGGCCGGTCGCCGGCTTCTTCGCCGTGCGCGTGCCGACCACACCGCGCGCGGCCAGATTCTCGGTTTCGAGCTGCAGGTCGATCTCGTTCGCCGACACGGTCATGTCGCCGGTCACGACGCCCGGCTGGCGCTTCGGCTCGCGCGGATCGGGTCTGAGCAAGAGCGTGCCTCGCTTCTCGTCGTAGAGCCCGGAGTAGCCCGTCGCGGAGGCGCGGCCGCTGTCGAACAGGACGTTCTGCAGAAAGTCCGCCTGCTCGATCGCATCCAGGCTCCCGCCCAGCCGCAACACAATGGCCGTCGCGGTGCCGACGCGTCGCGTGCCGCCCGCGCCGGCCCGCGCCGCTGCCCGAGCCGCCGGCGTGCACGCCGCGGGATCCGCGGCAAAGGCCGCGCGTCCGCGCGCGGCCGGAGCGGTGTCCTCCTGGAAGCACGGAGCGCCCTCGAAACGCGCAGACGTCAGGCCTCTCTTGTCATCGCCGGTGGCATCCAGCGTCGCGGCCGAGATCGCTCGACCACCCCGATCCGCCGTGGCGGGGATGTCGACGATGACCTTGTCACGGGCCTTGAGCGCCGTCAGGGTGCGGCCATCGCTGCCGGTAAACAGGTCGATCCAGGAGGCCCGAATCGTCCGCGTAGACGCGGCCGACGTCGTGGTCATCACGGCGCGCCCCGTGAGGGTCGCGTGCTGCATCGTCACGCCGTCTGGCTGAAACGACATTGTGATCTTGTCGGCCTCCAGAGACGGCTGCCCTGCCGCCGCCCCGGCGCCTGGCGCCACGCGCGCGTCGCCGACGAGCTCGAGGAACTTCATGACGGATTCATCCTCCGAGAAGCCGAGCGTCGCGTTGCGCGCCGACAGCACCTGCACGTCGCCAACAATCCGCGCGCCGTCCTCCATCTGCAGGCTGTGCTGACCGCGAAGAATGATCATGCGGCGCGCACTGGCCTGCGCCGCGCCTTTGCCGGTGGCGTCGGCAGCCACGTCGGCCTTTGCGGCGTCCAGTAACCGGATGGTGTCCGTCTCGCGCTCGTAGGTCGCGCCGATCGCCGTGCCCGACAGCCTCCCGCGGCGGTACGTGACGGCGCCGGGCATCGTCATCACGCCCGTGGCGTCGTCGTACGACCCGTTGTCGGACTCGACGACCAGGCCATCGGATGCCTCGAACTTCAGCCTCTTCGTAATCTCGAGTTGCACCGGGTTCTCGCCCGATACGGCCGGACCCCTGGTTTCGACGACGGCGCCGTGCAACGTGAAGGTGCGGTCGCCCAGGCCGTGGATGATCGCGTTCTCCCATCGCGCCCGCCCGTCGGTGTAGTTCGTCTGCGCCGAGGCTGTGACCTCGACGGAGGGCTGGCCCCCTTTGTATTGAACGATCTTCGTCGCGCCGCCGACCAGACTGACGTTCGGGTCGAGTTTCGGCGGATCTGCGGGCAGCGCCGGTGGCGGCGGCCCGTTGCGCGACTGGATGAACACCGCGGTCGCCACACCCAGGCCAACGACCGCGACGCCGACCCGGACGCCGGTTCTCCAGTTCACACGCCCTCCGCCACCAGGCTCGGCAGTCGGACGTCCGCGACCGTCAGTTCCATCGTCCGCTGTCCCTGATACTCACTCTGGTCGAGCGAATACGCGAGTTCGAGACCGGCGCGATGGGTGCTGAGATAGGCCTCCTTGTCGATGGCCCGCCACGCAATGGCTCTGAACGAGCGACCGCTCTGCCTGAACAGAAGCGAGAGATGACGATCCTTGAGCCGGCGCGGCGCCGTGACGAGATCGACCGGTGAGGCGCGGAACACCGGCTTGGGATTGGCCGCGCCAAACGGCCCGAGCCGCTGCAGCGACTCGACGACCTCTCCCGAGATCTCCCCGAGACCAAGCGTCGCGTCAATCCGCAGGCGTGGAATCAAGTCGTCCGGTTCGAGCTTCGCGTTCGCATAGGCGGTCAGCCGGCGGCGGAGTTCCGGAATCCTCGCCGCCTCGAGCGTCACGCCGGCCGCCTGTTTGTGCCCGCCGAACTTCAGAAAGACGTCGTGCACGGATTCAAGGGCTTCGAGGAGATCGAATTGACGAATGCTGCGCCCCGACCCGTGAGCCACCCCATCGGCGACCGAGAGCACGAGCGAGGGCTTGTGGTACGCATCAACGAGCTTCGAGGCGGCGATGCCGATCACGCCACGGTGCCAGCCATCGCCAGAGACGATGAGGAGGTTGTGCCCGCCGATGTCCGGATCACCCTCCACCAGGTGACGGGCGTCAGCCACGATCTGCGCTTCCTCCCCCTGCCGCTTTGCGTTTTCCTCGTTGAGCGAGCGTGCGAGCACCTGCGCTCGATCGAGCGCAGCCTGGTCGCGCCCTTTGATCAGCAATAGATCCAGTGCCGCGTCTGCCGACCCCATTCGTCCCGCGGCGTTCAGCCGCGGCGCGAGGATGAAGCTCACGTGAAAACTGTCCAGGGTCTTGCCCGCCAGCCCGCTTTCAGCGAGCAGCATTTCGAGCCCGGCGGCATGCGGACCGCGCGAAAGGGCGGCGAGTCCGCAATGCGCGATGACCCGGTTCTCTCCTGTCAGCGGCACCACGTCGGCCAGCGTGCCGATGGCCGCGATTTTCAGAAAGCTCGGCAGGTACTCGGCGCCGCGGCCGCTCTCGGAGAGCAGCGCCTGCACGAGCTTGAGGGCGACACCCACGCCTGCCAGCCCCTTGTCGGGATACGAACAGTCCG
>CAZJTG010000310.1:0-4167 GCA_964548865.1 uncultured Solibacteraceae bacterium | reverse complement strand
CGGCCGCGGCGCGGGCCCGGGCGGTCCGGCTGGCGCGGCCGGCTGCGCCATTTCACCGGACAACAAGTACTTCGTGGACGTCTACCAGACCCACAACCAGCCGCCCGCCACGCAACTGGTCGACATGACCGGTAAGGTCGTGGCGCAGGTGGCCAAGAGCGACATGACGAAGTTCGAGTCGCTGGGCCTCAGGAAGGTCGAGCAGTTCACCTACCTGGCGGCCGACGGCAAGACGACGCTCTACGGCACGATCACGTTCCCATCGACGTTCGATCCGTCGAAGAAGTACCCGGCGCTCGCGTCCGTCTACGGCGGGCCGGGTTCGGCCGTGACCAATGAGAACTTCGCGGCGCCATCCGCGATGGCCGAGTACGGGTTCCTGCTCGTGCAGGTCAGCTCGCGCTCGGCCCCGGGCCGTGGCAAGGCCGTCCTCGATCAGTCGTACATGAAGCTCGGCATCACCGAGATGGCCGACATGGCCGAGGGGATCAAGGCGCTCTGGTCGCGGCCGTACTTCGACAAGGGCCGCGTCGGGATCTACGGCACGTCGTACGGCGGCTACAGCGCGGCGCTGTCGTTGCTCAAGTACCCCGACGTGTGGACGGCCGCGTCCGCCTCGTCGTCGGTGACGTCGTGGTACCACTACGACTCGATCTACACCGAGCGGTACATGTGGATCCCGCAGGAAAACAAGGACGGCTACGAGGGCGGCAACGCCATGAACTACGCCGGGAATCTCAAGGGCCGACTGCTGATCTACTACGGGACCGCGGACAACAACGTGCATCCGAACAACTCGATGCAGCTCATTCGCGCGCTGCAGCAGGCGGGAAAGAGCTTCGAGGTGCAGGTCGGCCCCGATCTGGGACACACCGGCGTCAACAACCAGCGCATGATGGAGTTCTTCATCGAGAACCTCGTGCAGCGGCCGGAGCGCCTCATGGCGCCCGGCGGCGGGATATAGGCGATATCCTGCACAGCCTGGCCTGCCGCGCTGCCTGACTCGGCAATTGGCTGCGTGGTTTCTCCAAATCACTGGGCTCGGACCGTTGGTTTCCTTGGATTCTTTGACAGAGCAGTAAATCGCTCTACATCGATCGCTCCCGCTAACCTTCCTGTTCTCAGCACCTTGTGGCGTGCCGCTCGGCCCCTGTCCGCCGGCCGCGGTGTGGACACGGGCTTGCAGTGAACCCCTTGTTACATCACAGGGCCGCCAAGGCCCATTCAGGAGGAATGGAATGAACAAGTCTCTACGGGTTCGGATCGCTGCGGCTGTTTTCACGCTGCTGCTCGCGCCGGCCCTCGCATTCGCCCAGGCCACGCAGGTCGGCCAGATCAGCGGCGAAGTGAAAGACGCCACGGGTGGCGTGCTCCCCGGCGCGACGGTGACGCTCGCAAGCGTCGACCGCGGCCTGACCCGGACAATCGTGAGCGACGAGTTCGGCAGGTTCCTGTTCACGGCCGTTCCGATTGGCCGGTACAACGTCAGCGTGAAGCTGCAGAGCTTCCAGACGACGACGCTCACGGACAACCTCGTCGAGGCGGAGCGCACGACGAGCCTCGCGATCCTGCTGAAAGTCGCGGGCATCGAGGTCTCGACGACCGTGTCGGGCTCCACGCCCATCGTCGACACCAAGAACCAGACCCTCGAAACCCGCGTGCGCGTCGAGGAATTCTCGAAGCTCGCGGTGGGCCGCAGCTATCAGGCGCTCATGGGCTCCACGCCCGGCGTCGTCGGCACCGGCAACGTCAACGCGCACGGCGCGCTCTCCAGCAACAACATCTTCATGTTCGACGGCGTGAATACGACGGACCCGACGACGGGCACGTTCGGCGCCAACCTGAACTTCGAGGCCATCCAGGAGGTGGTGATCCGCACGTCCGCGCTCGGCGTCGAGTACGGCCGGGGCTCGGGCGCGGTGGTGGACGTCATCACGAAGTCCGGCACGAACCGGTTCGAGGGGTCGTTCAAGTACCTCGCGACCAACGACAACTGGAACGAGCAGAACTCGACCAAAGCCGAGAACGCGGCCGCGACGTCGCTGGCCCGCGTGAAGTTCGACAAGGTGAACTCGACGTACAGCGGCACCGCCGGCGGCCCGGTGGTCCGGAATCGCGGCTGGTTCTTCTTCACGTATGAGGATGCTCGCGCCACGACGCCTCAGCGGCAGACGAACGGCCAGACGGCGGCGCTCAATCAGAACTACCAGCAGACGACCAAGTCGCAGTTCTGGACGCTGCGCGGCACGATGCAGCTGGCGCAGAACCACAATGTGTGGGTCAAGTACAACACGTCGCCGACCGACGGATTCATCGTCGACTACTGGGGTAATTCGGCCGAGTTGCTCGCGCTGACGCAGCAGAATCAGGGCGGCAGCAACATCGCAGCCAGCTACAACGGCGTGCTCGGCAGCAAGTGGGCGGCCTCCTTCCAGGCGTCGAACGCGCCGTCGTTCATCGACGTCGTGCCGTTCAGGACGTCCGGCGCGCTCGAGGGCGGGGCGCCGTTCGAGGACTACAGCGACGGCCGGTACTACAACGGCGCGACGTTCGACGGCACGGTCGATCGCCCGCGGAAACAGGCCTCCGGCGCGCTCGAGTACTTCACGACGTTTGGCGGCAACAGCCACGCCGTCAAGTTCGGGGCGGACTGGCAGGGCCTCAAGTCCGTGGCGTACTTCCGCTACCCGACCAACGTCTACTACGGGGTCAGCAGCTTCAACCCGGTCAACCGCACGTTCGTCCCCGAGGACAAGTTCGTGTTCGACGACGCGCCGTCCACGTCGAAGGGCGATCAGCTGGCGTTCTACGTCCGCGATAAGTTCCAGCTGGGTCCGCGGTTGAGCGTCGACGCCGGCATCCGCTTCGAGAAGCAGACGGGGACGAGCGACGTCGGCGCGAGCACGGTGGACGCGACGGCGGTGTCGCCGCGCGTGTCGGCCAGCTACTCGGTCACGAGCGACAACAAGACGATCGTCGTCGGGTCGTACGGCCGCGTGCACGACAGCATCCTGCAGGGCTTCTCGGATGCGTTCGCGAACGTGCCGCAGCAGGGCAATTACGACTATTTCTCGTGGAACGGCTCCGCGTACGTCTTCGTGCTCCGGAACGAGCAGGGCGCGAACACGTTCAAGCCGAACCTCGACGTCACGCCGCGCTACGTGGACGAGTTCACGATCGGCGCCGAGCGTCAGCTGAGCAACGTGCTCGGTGTCGGCGCGAGGTTCGTGTGGCGCAAGTGGGACAACTTCATCGACGACGTCCGGACGTTCCGCGCGGACAACACGATTAACCGTGTCGTTCAGAACGTGGACGAGGCCGAGCGGACCTACAGGGGCGTGGAGTTCACGCTCGACAAGCGCTTCAGCAACAACTGGTCCGCCGTCGGCAGCTACACGTACTCGCAGACGCGCGGCAACCACTTCGGCACCGACTTCACGGCGCTGGGGGACTTCGCAGGCGAGAACTGCCGGCAGACCACCGACAACGCGCTCGGCGACGCCAATGGCGTCTTCCCGTGCGCGCAGCTGCAGGCGAAACTCACCGGCCGGCCGGCATTCGATCGGCCGCACCTGGTGAAATTCGCGACCTCGTACCGCAAGCCGCTCGGCCCGATCGACGTGACCGCCGGCCTCATTGGATCCGGCACGTCGAAGGTGACGTTCTCGAAGACGAGAACGGTGAGCGTCCTGCTTCCGGGCACACAGTCGGCGAGCGGCCAGACGCAGACCTTCAACTACGACGGCGTGGGTTCGGAGCGGGTCGAGGGTTTCCTGTTCACGGCCGATCTCGCGCTCGAGGCGTCGTATCGCGCGGCGCGCCGGTCGGAAGTGGGCGTGAAGTTCGAGACGTTCAATCTCTTCAATAACGAAGAGAAGATCGCGGTCAACAACACCGCGTGGTGCAACGCGACCACCGCCGGTGCCTGCACCACCGCCCGCACCGCGTTCGGGACGGCGACTGCGCGCGCGGCGTTCCTGGCGCCGCGGACCTACCGGGTCCTGGCGTTCGTGCGCTTCTAGACACACCCTCCCTCGGGAGGTCACGCGGGGTGGCGGGCGACCGCCAGGTGCCCGGCTCACCCAAGGTGGGATACACCCAGCTCTACGGGGCGCCGGGAACGGCCGGCGTCTCGACGTTCACTTCGTTGAAATAGCCGAGCCGGTC
>CAZJTG010000309.1:0-4174 GCA_964548865.1 uncultured Solibacteraceae bacterium | reverse complement strand
AGACGATGTCCGGGGCCGCCGGCGTGTGGTACGACTCGCCGTGGCTGTGGTGCTCACGAACGGCCGTTGCATCGCTGGCCCGATCGCCAAGGAGCGACCTGAGCCTCGTCAGCACCAGGTCGATTCCCTGAACCCGGTGCCCGGCTCCCTGAACCGCGTCCGTCATTTCTTCACAACCGGCCTCAGGACCCGCGCTTGTAGAGGCCGACCATCGCCGCTTTGCCGCGGATGCGTCCCGCCATCGCGGCGAGCACCGCGGCACGCGTTTCGGCAGGCGACGCGCCAACTGCGGGCACGTCAAGCATCGTGTCGAGCGCATACAGTTCGAACAGGTAATGGTGCGCGGGCCCGTTCGCCGGCGCGCCAGGACCGCGATAGTTCGGGCCGGTCGCGCTGATCTGTCTTGTGCCGTCCGGCAATTCCGGACCTTGCGGCACTTTCTCTGGCAACCCCGTCGCCGTGCCCGGGATGTTCCACACGAGCCAGTGCAGCGTGTCGTCATTGCCTCGCATCGCGTCCACGTCGCGCACGATCAGGACGAAGCTGGCGGTCGGGTTCGGTGCGCCGGACCACGCGAGGGGCGGAGACGCCTCGTCGCCGGCCTGTGAAAACTTCGCCGGAATCGTGCCGCCGTCCGGCCAGCCGGTCGTCGTGAGCGTCATCACGGCGACCGCACCGCGGCCGCCACGCCCGCCGCCACCCGGCGGCGGCGTTGCGCCACGCTGGCCCTGCGCCTGTTGCGGTGGCGAGGACGCCTGCGCCCGCATTGCCGCCGCGTCGATTGGCGGAGCAGCAAGACCAATCGCGTCGAGGCGGAGACACATGGACGCAATGGGACCGGCGCCACCCGCGAGCAGCAAGGCGCCGACGAACGCGAGACCGATGGTCTGCCGTGCCATGGCTACCTGAACGTTACGGGCTGGAGTTTGCGCCACGCGTCGTAGCGCGCTCGCAGCGTCTTGACCGGGTTGAGGTTCTCGCCGGGCCTGATGGCGCCGGGTCCGCGGTTCTCGCCAGGCTGCGACACGGTGATGTACATCGCGTACTTGCCGTTGTTGTGGGAATCGCCGCTCGTGTCTGTCGGCTCGGACATCAGGATGTAGGCAATGTGCGACGTCTTGCCATCGCACGGATTTGCCGGCGCCGATCCATCTGCGGGCGGAGGCGGGCACGAGCAGCGGCCGTCCCCGCCGGAATTGTCCGCCGCGTCCATCGCCGCCATCACGCGATCGGTGAGCGCGCCCGTCGTTTCGAGAAACGCCTTCACCGCGTTCGGGACGACCTGCCCCGGCCGGAGGATGTTGCCCTGAATCGAGTAGTAGATGTCCGTTCCGGGCACCTGTCCCTGCATGTCCTGGGACACGTAGCCGTTCGTCAGGCCCGAGTGTCCGGCGCTGCGGCCCGTGAGGTCGAGGATGCCGAACTGGCGCGACTGGAACGCGGGGTCGGCGCTCAGCAGTTCGATGATTCTCGCCGGGTCCGTGCCCTTCTGGAGCTCGTTGTACACGAGCATCTGGTTTGCCTTCGTGCCATCGACGCTCGCTTGACACGCGGCGACGCCCTTGCCGGGCACGACCACCGCCTGTACGCCCATGATGAACTGATCGTTGCTGTTGACACAGGTCGCCGACGCGATGACGACGCGCTTCGTGGCCTTATCCACGGCGATGATCGACCAGGTCGCCGAGGCGGTTGACGGGATCAGGAGCAGGGCAGCGACGAGCGCGGGTACGCGACGCATGAGCAGATTATAGGGCCCCGGGCGCCTTGCCATTCCCAGGCGCTGTGAACCGGCTCATCGAGAACAGCTGGTCATCCACGTCCTTGTCCCATCGCGCCTGCTCTGACGGTTTTCGGCCGTGATCGGTCTCGTTGTCGTACTGCGCCTGCGCGTTGGCTTCGTCGCGGACGAAGCGGCCGGCCGCGCCCGACAGGTCTGCGTTCGAGGCGCACGGCGCGACGAGCTCGGTGAAGTACCGGCGCAGGCGTCGCGCGTGAACCTCGGCCAGATCGAAATGCGTCTGCTCGTGCCGGAGCGCGCGGGCGCTCTCGGCCGGCCGTTGAAGCAGGTCCGCACGGACCCACGACTCCTCGGCACGAAACGCCGCAACCACGCGGAACTCGAACGCCGTGCCGACGCATCGGACGCCGTGCAGCAGCGTGTACGCGGTCTCCGCCGCAGCCGGGCTCTCCCGCGGCGTTCGGCCGCGGAAGTCCTTCCATGTCAGGGGACGCTTCGGCGTCCAGGCGAACGCGCCGAGTTCCCTGATGCGCGTGTTGATGGTTTCGGTCAGCGAGGGACCGGGAGGCGCGGCCGTGGGCAGCGACGCCAGGCAGCCGGAAACCGCCATGGCGACAAGGCCGATCAACCAGCGGGCCATGAAGCCATTGTAAGGAATCGAGCCAGATCGGCGCCTACTCCCAGCGGAAGACGCGGACGGCGATGGCCGTGGAGATCGCGAAGATGGCCCCAAGTGCCGCGAGGTCCGTGCCGTGTTGCAGCCACGAATCGCCGTGCCAGGCGCCGCGCATGAGCGACACGGCGTAACTGGCCGGCGTCAGCCGGGCCACGGCCCTGAGCGCCGGTGACATGTCGCTCACCGGCATGAACAGACCGGAGATGCCGATCATCGGATACAACACGATCGTGGCGATGGGCTGCGCGAATCGCGCGGTGGGCGCGACGCTGGCCAGCACGAACCCCAGCGACAGGATGCTGAGCGTGCTCACGACCGTCGCGGCCGTGAACGTGAACCACGGAATCGGGATGTCCACCGGCAGGTACCGTTTACCGAGGAGCGTCATCAGCGTCACCGTGACCGCCGTGAACAGGAGCTTCACGAGTACGTGCGCCGTGAGGATCGTGAGCGGCCGGAGCGGTGTCGCGCGCAGGCGCTTCAGGATGCCGCCCTCCCGGTAGATCGCGATGATGGTCACGAGCGACAGCACGGCGCTGATCGAAATCAGCAGCGCCGCAAACACCGCCAGGTCCGGTCCCACGAGACCCCGCCCGCCCTCGTCGGCGCCCGTCATCCGGCCCCCGAACGTCCGGCCGATGACGAGGAAGATCAGCACCGGCACGAACACCGATCCGATCACGCCGAGCGGCTCGCGGAGAAAGATTTTGATCTCGAGCCAGGTGAGCGCGCCCAGGCCGCGGAACGAAAATGCGCCTGTCGTCACTGGCGCACCGAGTGGCCGGTCAGCTTGAGGAAGACGTCCTCGAGCGTCGGCACGATCGTTCGAAAATCGGTGACCTGGATCCGCTGATCGGCGAGACAGGCGATGAGGCCCGTCATCACGTCCACCGACCGCGCGTGGAGGATCACGTTCGCGCCGTCGCGCACACAGGAGTCGACGCCGGCGACGCGATGGACGAGGTCTGCGGCGCGGGCGTCGTCCGTCGTGATGACGATCGTGCGTTCGGGACAATGGCGGGCCACGAGCCGCGCGGGGGCGTCCACGTCAACCACGCGGCCGTGGTCGATGATGGCGACCCGGTCGCACAGCCGTTCGGCCTCCTCCATGAGGTGCGTGGTCAGAAACACCGTCTTGCCGCGGTCGCGGATGCCACGCACCAGTTCCCAGATCGCCCGGCGGGCCTGCGGATCGAGGCCCGTCGTCAGTTCATCCAGGAACACGACTTCGGGATCGTTGATGAGCGCCAGCGCGATGAAGAGCCGCTGCTTCTGGCCGCCGGATAGCGTCATGAAGCGCGCCCGGGCCTTGCCGGCGATCCCCAGCTGATCGAGCAACTGCCGGCCGTCGATCGGCCGGGCGTACAGTGACGACCACAGGCCAAGGGCCTCAGCTACCGTGATGCGTTTCTGGAGTTGCGCCTCCTGGAGCTGCACGCCGATGCGGCTGAGGAGCGGGACGGTATCTTTGAAGGGATCCAGGCCGAGCACGGACACCGATCCGGCGTCCGGCACGCGGAGGCCCTCGATGCACTCCATGGTCGTGGTCTTGCCGGCGCCGTTCGGGCCGATCAGCCCGAAGATTTCGCCCTGGAACACTTCGAGCGACACGTCCTGGACGGCACGCGTGGACCCGTAATTCTTGGAAAGGCCGGCGGCCTTGATGACGCTTGGCTGCGCCGACAGGTGCATGGAACTTCCATTAGATACTAGACGTTGCGACAGGTCACGACGGGTGACGACAGGTGACGACGGGT
>CAZJTG010000308.1:0-4240 GCA_964548865.1 uncultured Solibacteraceae bacterium | reverse complement strand
CCGCAAGCGACGCCGTGCGGGGTCTGGGGACGCCGTCAGTAAAGTGGGACGCGAGTGCGCGGTCAGCGCAGGAGCCGGCGGAGCGGCGCGGGGCGATGGGGTCCCCGCAAGCGACGCCGTGCGGGGTCTGGGGACGCAGTCCCCAGATCAATATTGGTCGGGGCGACTGGATTTGAACCAGCGACATCTCGCTCCCAAAGCGAGCGCTCTACCAGGCTGAGCCACGCCCCGTCCGCACACAGGATAGCAAGACTGCCGCGCCGCCGCTCTGGAAGGCGATCCCGGCCAGCATTCACCGAACCCCGCTCCCTGCGCCCCGAGCCCGCTCTCGGGTAATATCTCCACGCCCAATCGCAAGGAGTCCCTTTCTATGACGCGTCTTCTGAAGTATTCGCTCGTGCTCGTGCTTGTCGTGACGGCGTTCCCGATGGCCTTCAGTGCGGCCGAACGGGACGTCGCGGCGCCAGCGCTGTCGGCTGCCGAAGAGGCGGGCGGCCAGTCCCAGGCGCGGGAACTGCCGAAGGCCAACTACGACCTCGCGTCGCGGTGGACGGCCACGAAGGTCGGCAAGTACGTCTTCTCCACGTCGGTCACGCCGCACTGGCTCGAGTTCAGCGACCGCTTCTGGTACGACTACGAAACCCCGGCCGGCCGCCGCTGGATGATCGTGGACCCGATCAAGAAGACGAAGACGCCGCTGTTCGACACCGCGAAGATGGCCGCGCAGCTTACGCGCATCCTTCGCACGCCCTACGACGCGCAGCATCTGCCGATCACCACGATTCGCTTCATCGAGAACGACGCGAAGATTCGTTTCAGCGTCACCCTCCCGCGTGATTCCCGGGTCGAAACCGCGACCGGCGAGGAAATCACCGGTATGACGCAGCAGCAGGATCAGGGCCGTGGCGGCGGACAGGGCCGGGGCGGCGGACGCGGCGGCCAGCAGGTGCAGCAGGGCGGCCGCCAGGGCGGCCAGGGTGCGAATGCGAACGCCGTCGGCACTGCGACGTGGTGGATCGAGTACGACCTCGCGACGCAGACCGCCGTGCTCAACGACAAGTACAAGCCCGAGGAGACCCCGCCAGCCTGGGCCACGGTGTCCCCGGACAAGAAGACCATCGTCTATTCGCGCAATTTCAACCTGTTCATGATGGACGCCGAGAATTTCGAGAAGGCGAAGAAGAATCCGGCCGATCCGACCATCGTGGAACACCAGCTCACCACCGACGGCGTGCGCGATTACGCGTTCGGGCGTGGCGGTGGCGCCGGCAATCAGGACCAGCAGGACCAGAACGATCAGCAGGTCCAGGGCACCGGACGAGGCAGCGCGACGCAGCAGAGCGAGGCCGACAAGAAATACGGCGGGCCCAGGGCGTCGGCCGGCGGCGTCTCCTGGTCGCAGGACGACAAGAAGTTCTCGATCACGCGTACCGATCAGCGGAAGGTCGCCGACCTGTGGGTGATCAACACGCTGGCCAACCCCCGACCCACGCTCGAAACCTACAAATACGCCATGCCCGGCGAGGCGAACCAGCCGCAGGCCGAGCTCCATGTCGTGGATATCGCCTCGAAGAAGGTCACGAAGATTTCGACCGAGGCGTTCAAGGACCAGCAGATGGGCCTGGCCACGGCGCCCACCACCAACCTGCAGCGCGAAAAGGGCGAGGCTCACTCGCGCTGGTTGCTGCCGGGCAGTGATCGGATCGTCCTGAACCGGACCAGCCGCGACCTCAAGCGCATCGACATCGTGTCGGCGGACACGACGACCGGTGAGCCCAAGGTGGTTGTCGCCGAACGTTCGAACACCTACATCGAGATCCAGCCGTTCCGCGTGCTGGGTAACGGCAAGGAAGCCATCCACTGGTCCGAGCGGGACGGCTGGGGGCACTACTACCTGTACGACATGAGCGGCAAGGTAATCCGCCAGCTGACATCAGGCGAGTTCGTCACCGCCGGTGTGGTTGACGTGGACGAAAAGACGCGCACGCTCTATTTCAATGCGGTCGGGCGGGAGAAAGGCGAGGATCCCTATTACCAGCACTTCTACAGCGCCAATCTCGACACCGGCGCCATCAAGCTGCTGAACCCCGGAAACGCGTCGCACACGGTCGCGATGAACGACAAGCGCACGTTCTTCGTGAACAACGCGTCCCGCATCGACGGCACGCCCGAGTCCAGCCTCTTCGACGCGGCCGGCAACAAGGTCATGGATCTCGAGAAGGCCGACATCGTGTCGCTCATCGAGGCCGGATTCCGGTTCCCGGAGCCGTTCCACGTGAAGGCCGACGACGGCATCACCGACTTGTACGGCGTGATGTACAAGCCGTTCGACTTCGACCCGTCGAAGAAGTACCCCATCATCTGCTTCGTGTACCCGGGTCCGCAGACCGAGTCGGTCACCAAGACGTTCAACCCGCGCAGCCAGAACGTCATGCTGGCCAATGTCGGCTTCATCGTGATTGAAGTCGGCAACCGCGGCGGGCACCCGCAACGCTCGAAGTGGTACCACAACTACGGCTACGGCAACCTCCGCGACTACGGCGTGCCCGACAAGAAGGCGGCCGTCGAACAGCTGGCCAAGCGCCACGGGTTCATCGACATCGATCGCGTGGGCATCTACGGGCACTCGGGCGGCGGCTTCATGACCGCGGCGGCCATGTTCGGCTTTCCCGACTTCTTCAAGGTCGGCGTGTCGTCGGCCGGCAATCATGACAACGCGGTCTACAACCGGTGGTGGAGCGAGAAGCACGATGGCGTGCGCGAGGTCACGTCGGAAGACGGCAAGACGGTGACATTCGAGTACGACATCGACAAGAACCAGGACATCGCCGGCAACCTCAAGGGCAAGCTGCTGCTGATTCACGGCGAGATCGACAACAACGTGCACCCGGCCGGCACGATTCGCGTGATGGATGCGCTCATCCGCGCGAACAAGCGGTTTGACTTCATTCTGGTGCCAGGCCAGCGCCACGGATACGCCGCCATGAACGACTACGTGACGTGGCGCCGGATCGACTATTTCGCGGAACATCTGCTGGGCGCGAAACCGAGTGGCGTGGACATCGTCGAGCTCGAGCGCGAACGGCAGATCCGGAGGTAGCGCTCCACACCCTTGGCCCAGCAATCCAGGCAGCAGCGCCGCGCCAGCGACCGGCGCGGCGGAATATCCGCGAGTCTCGACGCCACGATCCGCGGGGTGTTCTTCGGCGGGCTCCTCATCGCCATCGTCGCCGGAATGGGCTGGTGGTACTGGCGATCCGCGACCGGCGACGGAGCGATCCGCGGCGGCGCGCCGTCGTGGGCGCCCGACGGCCGGTCCGTCGTCTTCTATTCAGAGCGGGACGGCCGTGCCGACATCGCCGTGGTCGGCGCGTCAGGGCGCGGTCGCCGGTTCCTGACCGCGACGCCCGCCGTGTCGGAGGGAGCCCCGGCCTACTCTCCGCGCGGCGACGTGATCGCGTTCGACAGCGACCGGGCCGGCAATTTCGAAATCTTCACGATGAACGCCAACGGGGACGCGCCCCAGCAGATCACGCGTCATCCGGGGCGCGATCTCGCCCCCGCCTGGTCGCCTGACGGCCGCCACATCGTGTTCATGTCCACGCGCGACAACCCCGAATTCGACATCTATCGGATGGATCGGGACGGCAGCAACGTCGAACGGTTGACCTCCGGCGGATCGAACTGGTTCCCGCAGTACTCGCCGGACGGCAGCCAGATCGCATTCCACGCCATGCGGGACGTGCACGTCCTGGGGCTCAAGGACCGGAAGATCGTGCGCCTCACGCACGAGCCGCAGAACGGCATGTACCCCACGTGGTCGCCCGACGGCAGTCAGATCGCGTTCATGAGCTGGCGCAACGGGCGCACGGAGATCTTCACGATGAGGGCGAACGGCGCGGATCAGACGTTGCTCGTCACGATGCCGACGGGTGATGCCGTGGACCCGCGGTGGTCACCGAATGGCGACCAGATCGCCTTCGTGCACGTCCCGAGCGGCGGGGTGGTCGACCGCCAGGATCAACGTCTACCTCGTGGACGTCAAGACGCAGCGGCTGGCGAGACTCAGCCGCTGATCTGAGACGGGGCGAATGGCAGGGGTCGAAGGGCAGAGGCGCGGAGCCATGCTCCGCGCCTCTGCGCTGTGCGCTTACTTCTGTCCGGCCACGATCGGATCGGGCCGCACGGTGATGGTGTTCGTGTACGTCTTGCCGTTGTCGGACATCGGGACCCTGTAGAC
>CAZJTG010000307.1:0-4241 GCA_964548865.1 uncultured Solibacteraceae bacterium | reverse complement strand
TCCGAGGATATTGGTGGAAAACCAACCGCTGATGCCCAGCATGCGCGCCTTGAGCCCGGGGGCGATGATCGTCTTGATCAGCGTCTGGCCCGTCTTCATGTCATTGCCCATGATCGGCGACCCCGTCTTCTGCGCCAGCTCGCGCAGCGCGGGAACTTCAGCGCTCAGGTTCGGCGCCGCGTTCGCGTACGGTATGCCTTCCTTGATCGCCGCATACGCGTAAATCAGGCTCGATGAAATCGCCGGGTCATTTGCCTCGAGGCCCTTTTCGAACGCCGCCAGCGACTTGTGGCAGGGCGCTTCGGTCATGAAAATCTCGGTGCTGCCGACCCACAGCAGCACAAGACGGTCGCACCGGTTGTCTGACTTGAACTTCCGGATGTCCGCGATCAACTGATCGGCGAGATCCTTCTTGTTCTTGCCCTTCTTGACGTTCGGTCCGTCGAGCCGCTTGACGTACTGGCGATCGAACACCGCCGGCATCGGCTTGATGGCGGCCAGTTCGTCTTTCACCTGATCGAGCAGCTTGTCCTCGAGGACGCCGGCATGCTTGGCCGCCTCGTAGCAGTTGTCTTCGAAGATGTCCCAGCCGCCGAAGACCAGCTGGTCGTATCGGGCGAGCGGAACGAAATCGCGAATCGCCGGCGACCGGTTGTCCGTGCGTTTACCCAGCCGGATCGTCCCCATCTCGGTGAGCGACCCGATCGGTTTGGCGATGCCCTTCCGCACCGCCATGATGCCCGCAATCGTTGTCGTGGAAACCGCGCCGAGACCGACGAGAAGAACGCCGAGCCTGCCCTCGGCAGATTTGATGGAAGACGCCTGTGTCACGGACGAAAACTATATCATTCGGCGCATGTTCCGGTGGTTTCGATCGGCCGCGCCCATGCGGGAAACCGCGGTGGCCATGGTCGATCCGCGGCCCGGCAACGTGCTTCTCGTTGTTGGCGCGTCCAACGCCCGCCTGGCAGCCGCCTGCGCCGCCGTCACCGGCCTGAACGGCCGGACCGTGGTCGTGGGCCGCACCGGGGACGACGAGAAGCGGACTGAAGCCGCTGCCGCCGACACCGGCGCGCTCGTCGAGTTCCTCGCGGCACCGTCCGCGATGCTGCCCCTCGACGACGAACTGTTCGACGTGATCGTCATTCCAGACGTCGGCGCGGCCACCGCCGAGGTCGTCGCGGAGGCCATGCGTGTCGCGAAGCCCGCGGGCCGCATCGTTGGGATGAGCGGCCAGCGCCGCGCCGGCATCTTCGGCGCGCTCCAGAAGCCGGCCCAGGCGCCCGTGGCCGACGCGATGCTGGCGCTCCTCAGGGCGGCGGGCGGCGTGGCCGTGAGGAAGCTCGCGTCGGTGGACGGCGTGAGCTACTTCGAGGCGAGAAAACCCAGATAGACTGCGGGGATGATCTGGCCCGCTGCGCTGGCGCTGTCGGTCGTCGGAAGCGCCGGAGGCATGGTGACGGCGGCCCTCCTGCTTTTCGCCCCCGCCGCGACCCGCGCGCGCGTCGTGCCCTGGCTGGTCTCGTACGCCGTGGGCACCCTCCTCGGCGCGGCGCTCCTCGGACTCGTCCCGGAAGCGCTCGAGTCGCTCCCACCGGCACAGGCACTCGGCACGCTCCTCGCCGGCATCATGACGTTCTTCGTGCTCGAGAAGCTCGTCCTGTGGCGGCATTCGCACGACGACCACGAGTGCGACGTGCACAAGTCAACCGTGACGCTCGTCATCGCCGGTGACGCGGTTCACACGTTCGTGGACGGCATCGTGATCGCAGCCGCGACACTCGTGTCCATCCCGCTTGGCGCCACGACCGCGCTCGCGGTCGCGGCCCACGAAATCCCGCAGGAAGCCGGCGACTTCGCGATCCTCCTCGCCGCCGGCCACTCGCGCCGGCGGGCGTTCCTGCTGAACCTGACCTCCGCCGCGGGCGGCCTGCTGGGCGCGACGACGATGCTCGCCTTCGGCTCCGGCGTCCCCGGCGCCGTGCCGTACGTGCTGTCCTTCGCCGCCGGCAACTTCCTGTACATCGCGATGACGGACTTGATCCCCACGCTCCACCGCGGCACGCTCGACCGGAACGCCATCCGGCAGCTCATCCTCATTGGCATGGGCGTCGGGACGATGATCCTGGTCCAGTAAGACGACGCCAACGACGCCAAGCCAGCACTCCTCCCCCATCGTCCATAATCCGTGGGGCATTCCATGAGACCGTTCCTCGCCGTGGCAGTGATGGCTGGCGCGGCGGCGGCTGTGTCGGGACAGGTCACGATTCCGCCCGTGGTCTTTCCCCCGATGACGTCGCCCGTGGGATCGGCGCGGCCCACCGCGACGCCACCGCTCACCCTGACTCCGAAGGCCGGACCGGCCGCGGAGATGTCGGGGCGCGTCGTCGACGATGGGGCGCGCGCGGTCGCGGACGCCACCGTCTGGCTGCTCGGCCCGTCATCGCTCCAACGCGCGGTCACGGACGCGCGCGGCCGCTTCCTGTTCGCGGGCGTCGCCTCCGGCGAATACGTTGTCGTTGCGCGAAAGCGCGGGTTCTACGATGGCGCGTTTGGCAAGACGCGTCCGGGCGGATTCCCGTTGCCGATCGCCATCGCCGCGGGCCAGGCGGCGTCAGATCTGCAAATCGATCTGTTCCGCGCGGGCGTGATTGAAGGCACGGTGCTGGACGAGGCGAACGATCCGGTCGTCGGCGCGCGCGTCGAGGCCATCCGCCGTTTCCGCGCGGGCGGCGACTGGCATTTCGTCGCCGCGGGTGCGGTCACGACCGACGACGGCGGCCGCTACCGCATCCACGGCCTGGAGCCAGGCGAGTACATCGTGACCACGCCGACCGCGCAGCTGAACGCCGGCGTTCCCGACGAGCGGCTCGCCGCCGGCGGCGTGCCGCTGACCGACTCACCAGACCTCGCATACCCGACGCTGTACTACTCGGCGACCCGCCACTCGCTCCTGTCCCTGCCGATACTGATTGGTTCCGGAGAGGTCCGCTACGCCGTGAACTTCAGGTGGTCCCCCGTGCCGGCGCACTCGGTCAGCGGGCGGCTGGTTGGCCAAGCGATGCCATCCGGCGTCCATGTCGTGCGGCTCGTCCCCGTGGACACGCGCGAAATCGGCATCGCAAGCGAAGCCGCGATCACCATCGCGGCCCCCGATGGATCCTTCCTGTTCGAGCGCGTTCCGGCGGGCGAGTATCGTCTCGAGGCCGGCGGCGCCTTCGGCCCGCCGCGCATCGTCGAAGCGTACTTCCCCGAGGACGTCGGCCAGCCCTCCCACACCCACTGGGGAACGGCGTCGGTCATGGTCCTTGATGATGACGTGCATGGCCTTGAAGTCGAGATGCGAATCGGACGCCCCGCCTCCGGCACGGTCAGCGCTCCGGCCGGGATCGAGTGGTCGCGTGTTTCGATCGCGATCGTGCCGGCCGTTTCCGGCCTCTCGCGCGCGACGGCACCACGCGTCGTGAACGGCGATTTCCAGACGTCGCCGCTTGTACCCGGCGACTACGACGTGCGCGTCACCGGCTTGCCACCCGGCCTGTACCTCGAGGGCATCAGCGTCAACGGTCAGGATGCTCTCGACGAACCTGCGCGACTTGGCGGGTCGGATGATTCAGACATCAGCATCACGCTCACCAGCCATCCGACGACGATCGCGGGAGCCGTGCGGGACGCCCGGATGCAGCCCGCGTCCGGCGCGGCGATTCTCGTCCTGCCGGCAGCGGCATCACGCTGGAGTCCGAATCGAACCCGTCAGGCGCGTGCATCCATGAACGGCCAATTCGCGATCACCGGACTGCCGCCGGGCGACTACCTCATCGTCGCCATCGACGACGCCCTGGCCGAGGGATGGCAGGACGAACGGTCGATTGCGCAGCTGCGAACCCTGGGCACGAGGCTGTCGCTCAAAGGACAGGACACGCGGACGCTCCAGCTGAGGCTCAGCACGCTGAAGCGGTAATCGGATCGTTCGTGTTTCTGCCACGAAACTTTCACTCAAGGGCGTCAGACAGGCGGCGATAATCGAGGGGAGTAGCTTTCCTGGCCCAAAGCGGTCGAAATAGACGTCCGGACAGGGTTTTAGAGGTATGGGCATGAGACTTGGATGGATTTCGCGAACGTGGGCGACCGCGGCGGCGGTCGCCGTCGTGGCCGGCCTCGGGCTGGCGGCGCCTGCGGCGCAAGGCGGCGCGCAGGCGCAGGGTCAGGCGCAGCAGGGCCAGGGACGCGCCGGAGGCGGC
>CAZJTG010000306.1:1322-4251 GCA_964548865.1 uncultured Solibacteraceae bacterium | reverse complement strand
CCATCTTGTGGAAGTTCTCGATCACCCGATCCGAGTAGTCCACCGGCCCGTCCGCCGTATCAATGGGATACACAAACGGGTTGCCGCGATTCGTGGTGCCGAGGATCGTGCCGCCAATCCGCAGAATGCCGGTGACGTGCTTCAGCGTCAGCACGCGCGACCGCTCGGGATAGATGAGGCCATCGAAGCTGTCTTCCAGCCCGACGCATTCAATGTTCTTGTTGGCCGCCGTCTTCACCACGGCGCGAATGACGGCGTTCAGGCCGGGGGCGTCGCCGCCGCCGGTGAGAACACCGATACGTCTGATCGGAGTGGGCATCGGGCGCCCAGTGTAACAGCCCGCGGGGAATCACCGTGCTACGATGCGCGGGTTCCACGGGGCAGCACATCGACATGGGCATCCTCCAGCGTCAGGATCGATCCAATGCTTGACCGCATCATGCACGGTCGTGCCTGACGGCGTTCGTCGGTGTGGTGATGTAGTGGCGCGCGCCTAGGAGCCTCCCTTGCAACGACGCGAATTCCTGCTGAACAGCGTCGGCGGCGTCGTCGCCGCGGCCGCAGCGGTTCGGCAGAAGACCGACGCCGCCTCGTTCGAGCGCGCGGGCCAGACGCCAGACGACCGTTACGCTCCTCCTCCCGAGACTGCCGGCGGCTGGCGCACGGGCGACGCGCGCACGCTCGGCTTGGATCCCGATCGCCTGCGCGACGCGATCCGCTACCACGACGACAGCATCCTCACGACCAGCCACGGCGGCGCCATCGTCGTGATCCATCGCGGCTACGTCGTCGCCGAGAGCTATGTCACCGGCGCGCAGGGCCCGCAGCCGTGGACGGCGCGCACGACGAACGACATCAAGTCCTCGACGAAGTCAGTCTTCGGCACGGCGGTCGGCGTGTTCCTCGACGAACACAGGGACATCACGCTCGACACGCCGCTCGTCGGCGAGTCCGCCAGCCAGTCGCTCATCCCACCAATCTGGCAGCAGTCGCTGACCGACCCGCGGAAGTCACGCATCCTCGTCAAGCACGTGCTGTCGATGACATCCGGCCACGAGACGCGCGAGCCCTGGCTCGCACCGAGCGCGCGCCAGCTCACACCCGGTTATCGCGGGCCATTCCAGATGTACGAGTACTGCTTCGGCTGGTGGCAATTCGACGGCATCGCCGGGCAGCGGACGCTGCGGTTCGATCCCGGCACGGCGTTCAACTACAGCAACTACGGCCTCGAGATGATGGCGCTCGCCATGCGGCTGCGGACGGGACAGGAAGTCGGGCCCTACGTCTACGACCGCGTGCTCGGGCCGATGGGGCTGCCACGCGGCATCCGTGACAATCAGTATCGCGACATGCCGTACGCGGACAATCGCGAGTTGAACTTCAGCGACGAAGCCGGCTGGGGTCGAGGCGGCAGCACGGGTTGCGATGCGTACGGCGCCGACCAGAGCGAGAGCCCGCTCGGGTTCAACTCCGTCGTCGGGAGCACGTTTCGCTGCTCGGCGCGGGATCTGGCGCGACTCGCCTACCTGTGGCTGCACCGGGGCCGCTGGGGAACCAGGCAGCTCGTGCCCGCGGCCTGGATGACGCTGGCGACGCGACGCTTCGTTCGCGAGAACGGCGAGACGCCGTCGAACTACGGCTTCACCTTCTGGACGCACAACGGCGAGGCCGGCGTGCCCGCCGACCTCTTCATGTCGCGCGGCCACAACCTGAATCACAGCTACGTCATTCCCAGCCTCGACCTCATCGTCGCGCGGCTCGGCAACGACAATCGCCGTTCGCCGGACGGGACGCCGTTCGCGACGACGCTGATCCAGAAAATCGTTGCATCGATGAACGGCTGAAGGCTGAGCTGCCATTCCCGGCGCGCGTGCGCTATTTCATCGAAGACCCTGCGTTTCTGGTGGTAAGTCCGCGCTCGGAACGTCTTTCAACGTCGATGGGCTGGAGTTGGACAGTCGGGAACCAGGCGCGGCTGCCGCCGCGCCGAAGTCTGCCGATTGACTGAGGAAATTTGGTGGACGGCGCGAGGATCGAACTCGCGACCTCCGCGTTGCGAACGCGGCGCTCTCCCAGCTGAGCTAGCCGCCCACTCTCGGACCCCCAAGTCTAACGTGAAACAGTCCGATCGCCAATCGCGCCACCGCTACTCCTGTACCGGGGCGGGCGCCGGTTGGAGTTCCTCAATCAAGCCGCGAAGCGCCAGCGCGGCCAGACACGTCCCAAGCACCGCTTTTCGGTAGGTGTCCAGGTCCAGGCTCCTGACGTCGGTCTCCTCGGGCAGGCTCTCCAACGCCCCGCCCAACTCGCGCAGCCGGTCGGCCGCGGCGATGGCGCCGGCCCAGGCATTCTTCAGCGCCAGCAACGCGTTTGTTTCGTTCGACATTCGTGATCCTCAGTCTCCAGGTCCCGCGCGGCCTTACAATCGAAGGAGCCGCCATGCCTATCTTTGAGTACATCTGCCGCGACTGTCAGCACCAGTTCGAAACCATCGTCACGGCGTCGCGCGCCGCCGTCTGCCCCAGCTGCCAGGGCCGCGAGCTCGACAAGCAGCATTCCGTGTTTGCCGTGTCGGCCAAAGGCTCCAGCGCCTCTCTGAGCCGGTCCGTCGGTGCCTGTGGCGCCTGCGGAGATCCGCGGGGCCCGGGAAGCTGCAGGGTGAACTAGATGAGGCGTGTCCTGGCTTCCGTGGGGGGTGGCGTGGCCGTGCTGGTGGTGATTCTCGCCGCCGGGCCGGCGGCCCAGACGGACCAGCCGGCTGCCGCGGACCTCGCCCGCCGTCTCCAGGCGCGGTATCAGACCGTGCGCGACTTTACGGCGGACTTCCGACAGACCTACCAGGGCGTCCTGCTGCGAAAGGGCGCCACCGAGTCCGGCAAGCTCCTCTTGAAGAAGCCCAGCCGCATCCGGATGACCTACGAGGCGCCCG
>CAZJTG010000306.1:0-1312 GCA_964548865.1 uncultured Solibacteraceae bacterium | reverse complement strand
AAAGAAGGTCTTCGTGGCGAACGGAACGCAGTTCTTCAGCTACTTCCCCGCTGACCGGGCGGGCTCCGTCCATCCGCTGCCGAAACAGGGTGAATCGTCCACGGCGCTGATGTTCATTGCGGGTCAGGGCGACATCATCCGCGACTTCACCGCGTCGCTCTCCGGCACGCAGCCGCCGACGGAATGGCAGCTCACGCTCGTCCCGAAAACTCCGCAATCGGACTTCCAGACGCTGACACTGATCGTCGATCGCACCACCCTCGCCCTGCGCGGCTTCGTGACGGTGGACGACCAGGGCACGAACTCGATCCGGCTCGCGAACGTGAAGGAGAACACGGGGCTCAGAGACGACGCCTTCCTGTTCCAGTTTCCCAGGGGAACGGAAATCAGTCGATAGCCCGGCTCCGGTACTACTCGACCCTCTCTACTTGCGCCCCTAGAAACTGCAGGCGTTCCACGAGCTGCGAATAGCCTCGCTCAACGGTTTCAATCTCGAGCACGGTGCTCTGCCCTTCGGCCGCCAGTGCGGCGGCCACGAGCGCCATGCCCGATCGGATGTCGCGGCTGTCGAGGACGCGTCCGCGGAGCTTGGTCGGGCCCGTGACGATGATGCGGTGAGGATCGCAGAGGAAGAGATCCGCGCGCATGGAGCTCAGCTGCTCGAGGGCGAACAGCCGCAGCTCGTACATCCAGTCGTGCAGGAGCGTCCGTCCGCGCGCCTGAGTCGCCAGCACGGTAACGAGGCTCACGATGTCGCTCGGAAACCCGGGCCAGAGGCCGGTGACGATGCGCCGGGCCGCCACGAGATTCGAGGGCCGGACCGTCAGCTGCTGGTCGGTCAGATCCATGTCGACGTGCATCGTCGCCAGAATCGCGGCAATCGGTTCGAGGTCCTGGGCGCTGGCGCCCGCCACTTCAACGGTGCCCCCGGTCACGGCGCCGACCACCGCCCAGGAGCCGGCTTCGATGTAGTCGCCGCGGAGCGTGTGAACGGCCCCGCCCAGCCGCGCGGGTGGTTCGATCCGTATCGTGGATGATCCGCCGCCCGTGACGCGCGCGCCCATCGATTCGAGGAACTGACAGAGTTCGGCCACGTGCGGCTCGCAGGCGGCGTGGCGGATCTCGGTGGCGCCGCGCGCCTGTGCCGCCGCGAGCAACGCCGTCTCCGTTCCGGTGACGGACGCCTCGACCAGATAGAGCGACGTGCCCGTGAGTCCGTCCGGCGCCTCGAGCCGGTGGCCGTTCGGATCGTCCACGACGCGCGCGCCGAGCGCCGCCAGCGCGCGAAGATGGGCGGTGATTGTCCGCCGCG
>CAZJTG010000305.1:0-4288 GCA_964548865.1 uncultured Solibacteraceae bacterium | reverse complement strand
AGGCCATCCGCGCCGAGCTCGCGTCGCGCGGCGTTCGGGTGAAGCTGGACGCCAGCGAAGAGAACTCGCCCGGCTGGAAGTACGCGGAATGGGAACTCCGCGGCGTTCCGCTGCGACTCGAGATCGGACCCAAGGACATCGAAAAGGGGCAGGTGTTCTCGGCACGCCGCGACACGCGCGAGAAGGCCGCGATTCCCTTCGACGGCCTCGGCGCTCGCGTCGAGGAGGTCCTGGGGGCGATTCAGGCGAACCTCCTGGCGCGCGCCCGCGCGTTCAGGGACGAGCACACGACCGACGTGGCGACCTGGGACGAGTTCGTCGCAGCGATGGCAGGGCGTCCCGGCTTCGTCATTGCCGCATGGTGCGGCGCGGCCGGATGCGAAGCCACGATCAAGGCGGAGACCCAGGCGACGCTGCGGAACATTCCGCTCGCGTCGCCCCGCGTCGAAGGTACGTGCGTGAGGTGCGGGAAGCCCTCGGGCGTTCGGGCCTGGTTCGCCAAGGCGTACTGAGCGCGGCGCGGCGGTGCGACGGTCACGGTCACGCTCGACGTCGCCCGGCCGCCCCGGGCGTCGGTGACTGTCACGGTGAACTGCACGGGACCGGTCTGCTGCGGCGCGGTCCACAGGCTCTGGCGTCCGTTCGACGTAGCGAGGGTGCCAGCGCCGTACGTCCATGCATAGGTGAGCGGGTCGCCGTCGGGATCCTGCGCGTCCGCCGAAATCACGGCCGCCCGGCCCGCTTCCACCCGGCACGGATCGCAGAGCGCCTGGACTTCCGGCGGCCGATTGGCCGGCGGTGGCGGCGCGGGGGCGGTCGCGTGAGGCGGCGAAGGGGGCGACGCCGATCTCGATGCGCTCGCTCCGGGGTGGAAGCCGATGCGGATCTGCACGCCTGCCTTGTCCCACTGCGGACCGCCAAAGACCGGCAGGGCGGGCACGGCCGACGCGTTGTCGCGGCTGGCCATGTTGAAATTGGCGCTCGCGGCCACGCCAAGATAGAAGCCGCGGGCCGCCCGCCACGTCAGGCCGATCTGGCCGACGACCGGGCCGCGCACCCTCGATATCACCGGCGCCACGGAGTGATCCGCTGCCGTGACGCCCGCCGGCGCCGTGATCGTGTCATCCAAGTAGCGCTCGCCGAACAACTCGGTGGAGACATAGAGGCCCCTCGGTGCGACGAATCCTGCGCCGAGGCCCCAGCGGAGGCCGTGGGTGAGGTCGTAGCCGCCCGGATTGCCGCGCACCATGAAGCCCGCGTACCCGGACAGGTCTGCCGTGGACCGCCGCGTCGACAGGATGCCGTCGAACTGCCCATCGAGCTTGCCCGACGAGGCTCCGGTGTCCCTGTTGCCGGTCGGCAGCTTCACCTGGCCTCGGAGCGCCAATGCGAGCGGCTTCGGACCTGGGGCGACCAGACTGATCTTGGCGCCCACCCAGAGGTCGCCGAGGCGGTTGCCGATCCAGCCGTCCCGGACCAGCGGATGATCGACGACCAGGCCGCCTCCGGTGCCCGAGCGTGCCTGCCCGCTCGTGAAGAAGAGCGGGCGGACGTCCCGATCGATTCGCGTGACGAGCGTCCAGCTGCCGACAAGCTCCGCCCGATTGTTCAGGCCGTACGCGAACGTGGCGGGGAACCGTGTGATGTCGGTGAAACCCTGTCCGTCGTCGATGTTGACGTTCTGGAAACTGATGGCCCACTTCTGCTTGAGCAGCACCTCGGCCGTCGGCACGAACCAGATGCCGGTGTCGCCCTGGGGTGTGCTGAACCCGGTCCTGCGATCCGCTCCGCGCGGCGGTGGCGCCCCGGTGCCCTGCGCATGCGCCGCCGTCGGGCCGAGACAGGCGACGGCAACGAACCCGGCGAACGCGTTGATCTTGAGGGTGGGCATGGGGAGTTCCCTGGGGCCCTGTGGCCGTCGGCCAGTTCGCGATGCCGCACGAAACAGCCGGCGACTGCGCTGATTGCAATCCTAGTACCCGACTCGATCGGGAGTCAACGAAAACGGGCGCCGGGCGGTATACTCGAAAGGTCTACGCGCGGTTTCAGGAGTCATCCATGGGTCCAATTGGCCTGCCCGAAATGCTGATCATCCTCGTCGTGGCCTTGATTTTCTTTGGCCCGAGGAAGCTGCCCGAGCTCGGCCGGTCGCTTGGTCGCAGCATCAACGAGTTCAAGCGAGCTTCGAACGAGCTGCGCAATACACTCGACGACGAGATCAAGGCGGAGGAACGGAAGACCGTTGCCCCGGGCTCTGCGACCGACCCTGCCAACCTGCCGTCACCGGCGGCGCCTGAAACCGTGGCCCGCCAGCAGGGCTCGGAAAGCTAGTCTTCCTCGCCATGTCTGATCCCGAGATCGCGGCCCTGGACGAGGACCTCGACCAGGCGTCCGAGGGCGCGGAAGACCGCTCGCGCATGAGCTTCCTCGACCATCTGGACGAGCTGCGCAAGCGCATCATTTATTCGCTCTACGCCCTCATCGCCTGCTGCCTGGTTGGGTTCTTCTTCTGGCAGGAGGTGTTCACCTACTTCGTCCAGTACTTCAGCTCCTACGGCGGCAAGCTGATCTACACGCAGCCGATGGCCGGATTCATGTTCAGCCTTCAGCTGACCGTACTCCTGGGCGTGATCGCGGCGGCGCCGTTCGTCTTCTCACAGCTCTGGCTCTTCGTGGCACCGGGCCTGTACACGCGCGAGAAGCGCGTGGTCATCCCGTTCGTGTTCTTCTCGTCGATCCTGTTCTTCGGAGGCGCGTATTTCGGCCACCACGTGGGCTTCCCGGCGATGTGGCGGTTCTTCGCCAGCTATGAGATCGCCGGCCTCTCGTACATGCCCGCCCTCGACATTACGTTCGGGTTCTACGTGAAGGTGATCCTCGGGCTCGGCCTGACGTTCCAGATGCCGATGCTCGTATATTTCCTTGCCCGCTTCGGCATCGTCACGGCGAAGTTCCTCGTCAAGCAGTTCAGATACGCCGTGCTGATCATTTCCATTCTCGCGGCGCTGATTACTCCGAGCGCGGATGTCGTTACGATGCTGGTCTTCGCCGCGCCGATGGTCGTGCTGTACGTGGTCAGCATTGGCGTCGCGTGGATCTTCGGCAAACCGAAATCGAGGGAGTTGTAGATGCGGATGCGAACGCGCGGAATTCCAGCGGCGGCCGGCGTTGTCGTGCTGTCGACGCTCGCGGGCGGCCTGGTCGGCGCACAGTCGCGGGCGAACGGGGATCGCATCGAGGACCGGCTCCGTATCTACACCAGCGCGCTTGCGGCGATCGAGCGCGAATACGTCGAAAAGGTCGAGGGTGCCCGGCTGGTCTACGGCTCGATCGACGGGATGCTGAGAACCCTCGACCCGCATTCGAGCTTCCTCGAACCCAAACAGTACGAACGGATGCGCGAGCAGCAGACGGGACGCTATCCGGGCATCGGGATCACGATCGTTTCCCTCGACGGCCAGATCACGGTGACGCAGCTGTTCGAGGGCTCGCCCGCCTATCGGGCGGGCATCCGGCGTAACGACGTGATTGCGCGTGTCGGCCAGCCTGCCGCCGGCAAGATGCCCCGTACGATCGTCTGGGAAGAAACCAAGGGCTGGGGCACCGAAGAGGTCGTCAAGCGCGTCCGCGGGCCGAAAGGCACGACGGTCGAGATCTCCATCCGTCGCCCGGGCGTCGGTGCCTTGATCGATCTCACGGTCGAGCGCGACCAGATCCAGATTACGACGGTGCGCACGGCGTTCATGATCGCGCCGGGCACGGGGTACGTGCGGCTTCAGGACTTCTCCGAGACGACGGACGAAGAGCTTGGCGACGCCCTGAAGAAGCTCAAGGCGGCGGGCATGCAGCGGCTGATGCTCGATCTTCGGGACAATCCCGGCGGCCCGCTCGATCAGGCCATCGCCGTGTCGAGCCGGTTCCTGAAGCGCGGCCAGATGGTCGTGCAGACCAAGGGACGGATTCCGAATTCGGATCAGGAATACCGGACCGAAGTGGAGGGCGGGTTCACAGACGTCCCGATGGTCGTCATGATCAATCGCAACAGCGCCAGCGCCGCAGAAATCGTCTCCGGCGCGATGCAGGATCACGATCGGGCGATTCTGGTCGGCGAAACCACCTTCGGCAAGGCGCTCGTCCAGGGTGTCTACACCATCAGCCAGAACGCCGGCCTGGCGCTCACGACCGGCCGCTACTACACCCCGAGTCAGCGCATGATTCAGCGGCCCTGGGACGGTTCGTTCGACGAGTACCTCACGTACTCGTACCGCGACCAGGCCGCCTCACGGGA
>CAZJTG010000304.1:0-4306 GCA_964548865.1 uncultured Solibacteraceae bacterium | reverse complement strand
CCGGCCGGCCGCGGCGGCAGGAACTACGGGTGGAGGAACCGCGAAGGCGCGCACGTTCACATCACCACGCTGCCGGCATTCTCGCAGCCGCTCACCGATCCGATCTTCGAGTACGACCACTCGAACGGGAGATCGATCACGGGCGGCTTCGTGTACCGCGGCTCGGCGCTCGGCTCGGCCTTTCGTGGACGCTACTTCATCGGCGACTTCGTTCGCAGCCGCATCTGGTCGCTCCAGCTCACCGTGAACGCGCAGACAGGCGAGGCCACCGCGAGCGACCTCCGCGAGCACACCGCCGAACTGGGCGCGGCGGCGCAGTCGCCGGCGAGCTTCGGCGTGGACGCGAGCGGAGAGATCTACATCATGAACTACGGCGGCGCCATACACCGCATCGCCAGCACGGTGAATGTACCCGCCAGCGCGCGCAGCCGTCCGCCGTCGCAGCCGCCGACGGGCATCGCCGTGCCGCGCCCGACGTCCGCGGCGCCCGCGGCGCCCTCCGCCGTCGTCATTTCGGGATCCGTGCTGGCGATCGCCACCGACGCCGCCGATCGCCGGTGGCTGATGCTGTGGACGCGGGGTCGATGGCTGGTCGTGGATCTCGACGACGAGGAAGCGATCTCCGGGTTTCTGAACTACGTGCGGGCCGGCTCGATGTCCACAGAGATCTGGCGCCAGCGGCCCTGACGGAACCGCAGGACGCTGAGCACCGCGCGCGTGCAGTGGCCAAGCACGATGGCCAGCCAGATGTCGCCGGGCGAGAGCGGCCGGATCGTCTGAATGAACGAGCACAGCCCGATCGGCACGGCGATCTGCGAAATGATCGAGATGAACAGCGGACTTCTGGTGTCGCCCGTTCCCTGCAGGCCGCCCGTGTAACAGAGCGCGACCGTGATGAAGAGCCCCGACACGCTCAGGTACCGCAGGAGTTCCACGCCAAGCGACGTGACGAGTTCATCCGTCATGCCGAAGATGCGCAGCAGCAGGCCCGGGATCACCAGAAACAGCGTTCCGACGAACGCGGCCACGCCCAGGCCGATGCGCGAGGCCACCGCCACACCGCGGATCGCGCGCTCGGGGTTGCCGGCGCCCAGATTCTGCCCGGCAATCGTGGCGGAGGCCCCCATGAGGCCGACCGACGTCCACGTGATGAACGAGAACAACTCCGTGTAGCCCACCGCGTAGGCGGCCTGCGCCGCGGCGCTGTGCTCGAGTCCGCCGACGAACCGCAGCAGCAGGATGCCCGCGATGTTCATGGCGATGCCCTGGATGCCCGTCGGCATGCCGTACTTGAACAACGACCGGATGATCGTGAAATCCGCCGCCATGCTCATCCCGCGATGGAAGTGAATCACCGACCCCGGCACGAACAGTTGCCTGACGCCGTACGCGGCGACGAGCGTGCTGCTGGCGATGGTGCCCATCGCCGCGCCGACGGTCCCAAACGCCGGAATCAGCAGCACGTTCAACACGATGGTCAGGACGGTCATCGCGACGCCGAGCCGCATCGGCGTCCGCGGGTCTCCGGCAGCGCGAAACGCGCCACTCAGCATGAAGAACAGCATCAGGCCGATGATGCCGAGGAACATGGCGCGGAGGAACGGCAGCGCCTCTCGCTGGACGTCCGGCGCGGCTCTCACCAGATTCAGAAGCCCAGGCGCCGCCACATAGCCGACGACGGCCATGACCACCGACAGCATCAGGGCCGTGAGAAACGCCTGATAGACGACGCGATTCACCTTCTCGGGTTCGTTGGCTCCGGCAAAGCGCGCCACGAGCACGCCCATCCCGGTGAACAGCGAGCTGATGAAGACGATGACGACGATGATGACCTGCCAGCTGACGCCGATCGCGGCGTTCGCCGTGTAGCCGACGAAGTGCCCCACCATGGCGTGGTCGATCACGCCCTGCAGCCCCGCGATGATGTTCTGCACCATCGTCGGCCACGCCAGTTTCCAGACGGCGGGCACGATGGGGCCTTCGACGATCGAGCGATCGAATTTTTGCGTGACGGCGGGCGGTGCGTCGGCCATTAAGCGGAACTAAGGATGTCACACACCATCAGCCGCCGCAGGGTGCGCCCGACCGAATCGACAGGAAGATCGGCGCGTTGCGCCCCCGGCGCGACAATGTGTGCGGGGTGCCGCGCGGGACCAGCGCGAACCACCCCGCCGCAATCGAGGTGTCCCTGTCGCCCATCCGAATCGTCGCATCACCGGCCATCAGGTACAGCATCTCGTCTGCGTCGGCATGGGCGTGGCTGGCCAGCGTCTCGCGCACGAGGATCAGGCGCGACGTTGTGGCGACCGAGCATCCCACTTCCCGCTCGACCAGGAGCGCCGGGTCGCGCAGCATCTGCTCGGCGAGGTCGGAGAGCGACAGCACCCTGGGCGCGCCGATCGGGCCGGCCGGATCGGCTGAACGCGGCGGCTCCTTGGGCGACGGAGGAGGTGGAGGTGGAGGCGGCGGGGCGGGCGCCGCGGACAGCGCGCCCTCGGCGGTCGTCCGTGCGCCGGCGCGAATCGTGACTTCCTTCTCGAAGGTGTAGAAGCCATCACGAGCGATGCGGACGCGGTACGTCCCTGGCGGGATGTTGAGCAGCGTCACGACGCCGTCCGGGCCGGTGGTTCCCTGACGATCGACGCCACCGCGGAGCGCAACGGTCGCCTTGTCGAGCACGGCGCCCGCGTCGGTGACCACCGTGACCGACAGCGTCCCTGGCTTCGCCGTGGCCTGGGTCGCCGGCTTGGTCTGGCCACGGACGTCCGCGCCTGAAAAGAAAAGCAGCGCGCCCGCGCCGAGTACGGCCAGTCTGGTTTTCATCTGCACAGTCGGGGAAACCTCCGTGATTTCAGCCTACCCGAGATCAGGCCCTCCCGGGAAACCGTGACGCCAGCGCATCGCGCAGGCGCGCAAGGTCGCCGCCGCCCCGGTCGCAGAACTCGACGACGCTGAATCCCACGACGTCGCACTGGTCGTGCACCTGACAGACCAGCGCCATCACGTCGTCCAGCGACGGGCCGCCGGGCGTCCGCATGAGCGACGAGGCGAAATCATCCGGGTTCGTCACGTCGAGATCCAGATGAAGGTAGGCGCGCTCGAATCCGGCGCGCCGAATCGACCGGACGAATTCCACGGGGTCGCTGAAGGCCTCGAGGCCCGCCCGCCGGATGCCGGCCGTCAGCGCGAACTCCTCCTCGGGCGGATCCAGGTCGCGCGCGCCGACCAGCCAGACCTGCGAGGGCGCGAGCGGCCGGACGATGCCGCCGACGAGTGACGCCGGCCCGACGCCGAGCAGCGTGCGCAGGACCATGCCGTGGAAGTGCCCGGATGGCGAGGACTCGGGTGTATTGAGGTCCGCGTGGGCGTCGAGCCACAGCACGGCGATCTCGCCGGCGTATCGCTCGTTCAACCAGGCAATCGGCGCCACTTCCACCCCGCACGTGGCGCCCACCATCACGATGCGGTCGGGTGCGTGCCCGCGCAGGAGGGCGTGCGCGCGCGCGGCTCGTCCAACGATCGAGCCGAGCCCCAGCACGCGATCCTCCACCGCCAGCGCTTCAGCGTCCGGCGCGTCGATCGTGAGGCTCTCTCCGGGTACATCGAGCGCCGCCCAGAGCGACCGTGCGCCCCGGGCAGGAGCGTCGGACACACCGTAGCCCTGCCACTCGGGCATGAGCAGCCCGAGGGTCTTTCGCGGCCGATCTTCTTGCGGTATAAAGCCGCTCATGAGTGTCACCAACGACGTGATAGCGGCCGGGACCCTGGCCCTTGTCGGTCCTGCCATCGTGTTCGTGGCGGCCCTGATTCTCCGGCGGGTTCCGCCACCCGAGTCCCAGCCGGCGCGGGCCGCCGAGCGCATCGTCCGCTGGTACGCGGCCCATCCTCAGCTTGCCCTGTGGGTGCTGCTGCTCCTGTTTCCGTTCTCAGCGCTGCTCGTGGGCACCGCCGCCCTGCTGCGAACGTGGAGCAACAATCCGCAGCTTCAGTACTATACGTGGCGCGCGCTGACGGAAATCCCAGAACACTGGCCGGCCGTGTCGATCGGTGCGGCCACGTTCATGGCAGCGCTGGTACTCGTGATGATGACCAGCCACCTGTTCGCCGCCCAGGCTTCGGGCCGCCGGTCTGCGTGAGCGCCAGCCGAGTCGGACCCCGGTGTCGGCCCGCGCGGATCAGGGAGAACGCACTGGCGCGCCTGGCAGGAATCGAACCTGCGACCCTCGGCTTAGAAGGCCGATGCTCTATCCAACTGAGCTACAGGCGCGGACTCGGGAAGGTACCAGGGGGCCCCTCCGCACTCAAC
>CAZJTG010000303.1:0-4353 GCA_964548865.1 uncultured Solibacteraceae bacterium | reverse complement strand
GCCTGAAGTATGGTGCGAACGAACCGTGCGAGGGGGCCGCGCGAGCGGAGTGAGGCAGACGGGCGCCACGCGCGAACGCGTGAGGGGGGTGCGGCGGGGACCACGTCCCCCCGCGGTGAACGATGAAGCGCGTGGTATCGGGAATGCGGCCAACCGGCCGCCTGCACCTGGGGCACCTGGTCGGCGCGCTCCAGAACTGGGAGATCCTGCAGCGGGAGTACGACTGCTTCTACTTCGTCGCCGACTGGCACGCGCTGACGAGCGAATACGCGAACACGGGGCCCCTCGTCGACAACGCGCTCGACAACGCCGCCGACTGGATCGGCGCCGGCATCGACCCCGAGAAGAGCACGCTCTTCATTCAGTCGCTCGTGCCCGAGCACGCCGAGCTCTACCTGCTCCTGCAGATGGTCACGCCGATTCCCTGGCTCGAGCGCGTACCCACCTATAAGGAACAGATGGAGCAGCTGGTCGAGAAGGACCTCTCGAATCTCGGCTTCCTGGGGTATCCGCTCCTCCAGACCGCGGACGTCATCATCTACGACGCGAACTTCGTGCCGGTGGGCGACGATCAGGTGCCTCACCTCGAGCTTTCCCGCGAAGTCGTCCGCCGCTTCCACAATTTCTATGGCGACGTGTTCGTGGAGCCGCAGCCCCTGCTTACGCCGACGCCACGGCTGCCGGGACTCGACAACCGGAAGATGAGCAAGAGTTACGGCAACGCCATCGATTTGTCGGACTCAGCCGAGGACGTGACGAAGAAGATCCGGCAGATGTACACGGACCCGAAGCGCGTGCGCGCGGACATTCCCGGCACGGTTGAGGGGAATCCCGTGTTCATCTACCACGACGCGTTCAATCCCAACACCGGTGAGGTCGAGGATCTGAAGGCCCGCTATCGCGCGGGCAAGGTCGGCGACGTGGAGGTCAAGACGAAGCTCGCGGCGGCTGTGAACGCGATGCTCGATCCCATCCGCGAGCGGCGTGCGGTTGCGCTCGCCCGGCCGGGCTATCTGAAGGACGTGCTCGTCGAGGGCTCCCGGAAGGCGCGCGCCGTCGCGGCCGAGACCATGACCCGCGTCCGCGAGGCCGTGAAGCTCCGGTACTGATGAGCTCCCGCAATGAGCATGGACCCACAGCCGAAGCAGCTCGAGTTCGAATCGATCCTGGAGGACTATCCGGTCCGTCTCATCAACTTCGAAGGGCCGCTCGACCTGCTCCTGCACCTCATCAAGAAGAATGAGGTCAACATTTACGACATCCCGATCTCCCGCATCACGCAGCAGTACCTCGAGTACCTCGATCTGATGTCGGAGATGAACCTGGACGTGGCCGGCGAGTTCCTGGTGATGGCGGCGACGCTGATTCATATCAAGTCGCGCATGCTGCTGCCGCGGCCCGACCCGGCGCAGGAAGATCCCGAGGAAGATCCGCGCGAGGCGCTGATCCGGCGGCTGCTCGAGCACCAGCGGTTCAAGGCGGCGGCCGAACTCCTGCACGACCGCGAGATCCAGCGGAGCGCCATGTGGCACCGGCCGGATGGCCGCGTCGCCGAAGTGGTGGGCGAGGCACCCGAGCCCGAGGTCGAAGTCGACTTGTTCAGCCTCATGGCGGCCTTCCGCCAGGTGCTCGATCGGATGAAGGCGCGGCCGAAAGTCATTCTGCCGGCCGAGCAGATTCCCATCGAGACGCGCATCGAGCAGCTCTTCGCGCGGCTGTCCGAAACCGAGGCGTGTGGATTCGAGGACCTCTTTGCCGACGTCCAGACCCGTGCCGGCATGATCGTGACGTTTCTGGCCCTGCTCGAGATGATCCGGCTGAAGACGATCCGGGTGTTCCAGCAGGGCGCGTTCGGCCCGATTCGAGTGTACCGGCGCGCCAAACCCGCAGACGCCCCGACATTTGAGACGTTATAAAGTGACACTTCATATGGCCCGAACGGGCGAGCTGTGCGAGCGAGTCGGCGGAGCGGAGCGGGGAGTCAGGGCCCCCCGCGAGCGACGCCGTTGGGGTGCTCGCAGGGGCGGAGCCCCTCGAACCGATGTCTGATCTGAAGTCCGTCGTCGAAGCGCTCATCTTCGCGTCGCCGGATCCGGTGACGCTGAAGACCCTGTCGAAACTGCTCGACACGGAACCGAAGGAAGACATCATGGCCGCCATCGAGGCGCTGAAGGCGGACTATCAGCGCCAGTCCGGCCTCACGCTCGTCGAAGTCGCGGGCGGCTACCAGATCGTGACGCGCCCCGAACTGAACGAATGGGTCCGGCGGCTGTTCCACGAGCGCACGACCCAGAAACTGTCGGTGGCCTCGCTCGAGACGCTGGCCGTCATCGCGTACAAGCAACCCGTGACCGCGCCGGAAATCGCCGAGATCCGTGGTGTCAATACCAGTGGCGTGCTTGGCACGCTGGTCGAGCGGCGCCTCGTCAAGGTCGTGGGCCGCAAGCAGGTGGTCGGCCGGCCGTTTCTCTACGGGACCACGCGTGATTTCCTCGATCGGTTCGGCCTCAACGACATCTCGGATCTCCCGAAGGTCGAGGACGTGTCCGAGCTCTTGGGATTCGATCTGCCGGCGTCGATCGGCGAGCCCGAGCCGCAGACGCCCCTGCCGTTCGAGACGAATTCCGACGACGCTGTTCACTGAAATCGAAGTGCCGGGTCCCGGGTCGCCCATGTCCATCCGCATCAACAAGCTCCTGTCGATGTACGGCGTCGCCTCCAGGCGTGCGGCCGATGCACTCATTGCGCAGGGCCGCGTCGAAATCAACGGGCGCGTCGTCATGGAGCTCGGCACCAGGGTGGAACCCGGCCAGGACGAGATCAGGGTCGACGGCCGGCGCCTGAAGACCGCGCCGGTCAAACGCTACCTGCTGCTGAACAAGCCCGTTGGCGTGATGTCGACGCGATCGGATCCGCAGCGCCGCCGAACCGTCGTCGACCTCCTGGCGGACGCCGGCATCCGCGGCTACTTCTTCCCGGTCGGGCGCCTCGACTACGACTCGGAAGGCCTGATCATCCTGACGAACGACGGCGAGTTCGCCGAGAAGGTCACGCATCCCCGCTACGAACTCGAACGGACGTACGAGGCCATTGTCGAGGGCGTGCCCGACGAGCGCGATCTGGACCGCCTGCGCCGCGGTGTGCAGCTCGACGGCGACCGAACGCAGCCGGCGAAGATCAGCGTCAAGCGCGTCCTCAAGGGAAAGAAGGAGCAGACGGTGCTCGAGATGTCGATTCGCGAGGGCCGCAACCGGCAGATCCGGAAGATGTGCGACGCGATCGCGCACCCGGTCGATCGCCTTCGGCGGATCCGGATCGGGTCGATCACCGATCCAGGGCTCAGGGCGGGCCAGTTGAGGGACCTGACGCCCGCCGAGATTCGGGCTTTGACCAAGTCGAAGGCCTAGCGGTCCTCGAACCGGCCCCACATTCGCGTCCAGAACCGCACCAGACGCCAGGTGTCCGCCGCCGCGGCGGCTGGTCGCGCCGTGGCGTGCGAAATGAGCGGAGTGAGCAGGAGATCCAGATCGGGATTGCCAGCCCTCTGCAAGTGATCGCGCAGCAGTCCCGACTCGCTGGCTGGAACCACGTTGTCGTCCAGCCCGTGGAGCAGGAACACCGGCGCTCGCGTCGCCGGCGAGCGTGATGGCGACAAGGCGGGCGCGCCGCCGATGCGCTCCGCGTGCGGTGCCAGCAATCTGCCGAGCGTTGCGACGTCGCGTGTGTTCACCGCGTGCATGAGCGACCGCGCGGGCTCTCCGAGGCGGGTCTCGGCCGATCGGGCCTCGGCGAACAGCCGCTCGGAGAGCGGCCGGTCCGTCGCTTCCGCGCTCGACGCATCGAGAAACGTGACCAGCGCCGCATCGAGCGCCGCCTGCTGGTCCGCGGGGACGACGATCTCGATCGATGCGCGCAGCATGAGCACCACGCCGTAGTCGTGCGGCGGCGCCAGTGTCTTCGGTGCGTTGGCATCCATGCAGAGATACCGAATCGTGCGCGGCAGGTCGGCGTGGGCGCCGAGGGCAAAGACCGCGGTCAGCCGATCCTCGAGCGACGGCCGGCCCGCGGCGACCAGCGCCAGTCCGCCAGCGAAGCTCACGCCCACCAGGCCGACGCGACCGGAGGGCGCGTGCTGCGGCTGCCGCGACATCCAAAGAGTCGTGTCCTCGATCATGTCAGTGGCGCGCGGCGTCAAGCGGTACGCGCGGAGGTCCGGCATCGGCGCGCTCAGCACCGTCGCTCCCGCCGCGGCGATGCGCCGCGAGAGCGACGCCAGGCGGGGCTCGTCCACACCGCCGCCGTGCACGCCCGGGATGACCACGAGGGCTGGCGCCGACGGCGCGTTCGATCGGT
>CAZJTG010000302.1:1764-4361 GCA_964548865.1 uncultured Solibacteraceae bacterium | reverse complement strand
GCCTGCCGCTGACGCTCGCCACCTACGGCAAGCTCGACTGGACGCCGGTGCTCGACGTGAACTCGAATCCCTCGAACCCCGTCATCGGCGACCGGTCCCCGTCGTCGGATCCGGACGTGGTGGCGAGGGTGGGGGCGGCGATCATTCGAACGCTGCAGGCGGAGGGCGTGGCGGCCTGCGGCAAGCACTTCCCGGGACATGGCGACACCCTCGTCGATTCTCACGAGGCCATGCCGCGCATCGACCACGACCGCCGCCGGCTCGAGGCGGTGGAGTTCGTGCCGTTCCAGGCCGCGATCGAGGCCGGGGTGGCGTGCATCATGACCGGCCACATTCTCGTGCCGGCGCTCGACCGGCGAGCCGTCGCGACCGTGTCGTCCCGGGTCGTCACGGATCTCCTCAAGGGCACTTTCGGCTTCGGCGGCGTCGTGGCCAGCGATGACATGGGCATGCAGGCGATCAGTCGGGACATGCCGCTTCCGGAGGCCGCCGTGGCGGCGGTGAGGGCCGGCTGTGACGTCGTACTTCTCTGCAACTCCACTCAGGACGAGCAGTGGCTGACGATCGAGGCGCTGATCCGGGCCGCCGAGTCCGGGGAAATCGCCGAGACGCGGATCGACGATGCCTGGCGGCGGCAGCGGGCGATCAAGGAGCGGTTCCCGATGGGGCCAGGGGCGGCCGGGATCGATCGCATCGGCTGCGACGAGCATCGCGCCGTGGCGGCCGAAATGGCGGCGTTCCAATGAGCACGCGCACGGCTTCGGGCCTGGTGAAGTTCAGGCCTGTCCGGAAGGGCAGTCGCGTCGCGCTGGTCGCGCCGGCGAGCCCGTTCGATCGGACGGAGTTCGACGCCGGCGTCGTCGAATTGAAACGCATTGGCCTCGAGCCGGTCTGGGACGACGACGTGTTCGATCGTCAGGCCTTCACGGCCGGACGACCCGAGGTACGAGCGAGATCGCTCCTGCGCGCGCTCGAGGCGATGGACGCCGACGCCGTCATTGCCGTCCGTGGAGGCTACGGCAGCGTTGAGATCCTCCCGCTGCTTGACCTGGAGCGCGTCAGAAAAGCGCGTACCGCGTTTGTCGGCTACAGCGACGTGACGTCGGTGCACAGCTATCTGTCCGCCGCCGCCGGACTGGCGTCGGTGCACGGCACGATGGTCGAGGGCCGGCTGGCGAAGGGGCCGTCCGCGTACGACCCGACGACGTTCCTCAGGAGCCTGACCACCGAACCGCTGGGCGACGTGTCGTCACCCGCCCTCGATGTGCTCGCGCCCGGCGGAAGTGCCGGCGCTGCGGGACCGTTTGCCGGAGGCACGCTGACGCAGCTCGTCGCGTCGCTCTCGACCCCGTACGAGTTTCAGCCGCCCCACGGTCACGTCTTGTTTCTCGACGAGGTCAATGAACGTCCGTATCGCCTCCACCGGATGCTGATGCAGTTGCGGCTGAGCGGCCGCCTCGAGCGCGCGGCGGCGATCGTGTTTGGCGAGCTGCCGGGCTGTGATGAGCCGGGCGGCAAGGTCACGGCGAAGGACGCGATCCGGGACGTGCTGCAGGGGTTCGGCGGGCCTGTCCTCCATGGGTTTGCGTCGGGCCATTCGACGTCGCCGACGCTGAGCGTGCCACTCGGCGTCCAGGTCGCGGTGGTGGCCGGTCCCGGGCAGCCGCGCCTGGTCTTCGAGGAATCGGCCGCGGCCGACTGATACTGAGACCGTGCGCATCCACTTCATCGGCATCTGCGGCACCGCGATGGCCACGCTGGCGGCCATGCTGAAGCAGCGCGGCCACGACATCCGCGGATCGGATCTCGGCGTGTACCCGCCGATGAGCGACTTCCTGGCTCGGGAGGGGATCCAGGCATTCGAGGGCTATCGCGCCGAACAGATCACGCCGGACCTCGAGCTGGTCGTCGTCGGTAACGCCATTTCCCGCGGCAATCCGGAACTGGAGGAAGTCCTCGACCGTAAGATCCGGTTCACGTCGCTACCGGAACTCGTCCGCGACGAATTCCTCTGGAACTCGCGGTCCATCGTGATCGCCGGCACGCACGGGAAGACGACCACAACCGCCATGACCGGCTGGCTGCTCGCCTCGTGCGGTCGCGACCCCAGCGTCCTCGTCGGCGGCATCAGCGTCAACTTCGATGGCAGCTACCGCCTGGGCGCGGGCCGCGACTTCGTCATCGAGGGCGACGAGTACGACAGCGCGTTCTTCGACAAGACCGCGAAGTTCCTGAAATACCTGCCCGACGTGGCGGTCATCGGCAACCTCGAGTACGACCATGCGGACATCTATGCCGACATGGAGGCCTTGCGGATGGCGTTCCGGCGTCTCATCGGCCTGGTCCCCCGGCATGGCCGGCTGATTCTTGGCGCGGACAGCGAAGAGGCGAGCCGGCTCGCCGCCTTTGCGCGATCGAGCGTCGAGACCTTCGGCGTCGACGCCGAGGCGGACTGGCGCGCCTCCGGCGTGCGGCCCGACGGCGACTGCATGAAGTTCGATCTGACCTACCGGGGCGATCTGCTCGGCGGCGTGAGCATCCCGTGCGTGGGCGGGCACAACGTGAGGAACGCGCTCGCCGCGATGGCGGCCGGGCAC
>CAZJTG010000302.1:0-1754 GCA_964548865.1 uncultured Solibacteraceae bacterium | reverse complement strand
GACGTATCGGGGCGTCCGGCGGCGCCTGGAACTGCGGGGCGTGGCTCGCGGCGTGTCGGTGTTCGACGACTTCGCGCATCATCCGACCGCGATTCTCGAGACCCTGCGCGCGATTCGGTGGTCGTATCCCGACCGCCGAATCTGGGCGGTGTTCGAACCAAGGTCGGCGACGTCCTGCCGCAAGGTGTTTCAGCAGGACTTCGTGCGCGCGTTCAGGGATGCGGCGCCGGACGAGATCATCCTCGCATCGGTGTTCCGCTCGTCGCTCCCCGACGAAGATCGCCTCTCGGTCGAGGAGATCGTGAGGGACGTCTCTGGGGCCCAGAGCCGGGCCCGGCACATCGGATCGGTGCCGGAGATCGTCCGGACGATCGCCGCGGAGGCGCGCGAGGGCGACCTGGTGGTCATCATGTCGAATGGTGGATTCGACGGCATCCACGACAAGCTTCTCGCGGCGCTCGGCGCCGGATCGCGTTGATGGCGCCGGCGTCGTTTCGCGCCCGGCTGGCTGAGTGTGTCGGGTTGCCCGCGATATCGGAGGCCGCGCCGCTCGCGCCGCTCACGACGTTCAAGGTTGGCGGGCCGGCTGACTGGCTGGTCGCGGTCAGGAGCGAGCGGGAGCTTGCGTGCGTGCTCGCCGCCTGCCGCGATGCCGACGTGCCCGTCACGGTGATCGGCGGCGGCTCCAACGTCGTCGTGTCGGACGAGGGCGTGCGGGGCGTAGTGCTCCGCCTCCTCATGACCAGAATCGGCCAGTTCGACCCTGGCCACGTCCGCGCCGAAGCCGGAGTGACCATGAACGGCCTGGTGCGGTGGACGATTGGGCGCGGGCTGTCGGCGCTCGAAGCCTGGGCCGGGACTCCGGGTACGGTGGGCGGCGCGATATCCGGCAACGCGCACTTCAGCGGCCGGAACATCGGCGACCTGGTGGAGACCGTGGGCGTCGTCGCCCGTGATGGAACAATCAGTCGCGTGTCTCGTCAGGAGATGGAGTTTGCGTACGACACCAGCCGCTTGAAGCGGACAGGTGAGGTCGCCATCTGGGCCGAGTTCGCGGTGACGCCGGCCGCGCCCGATGCACTGCGTCTCGTGGCCCGGCAGTCCCTGGCGTACCGGAAGGGCACGCAGCCGCTGGCGTTTCCAAGTGCGGGGTGCATGTTTCAGAATCCCGATCCCGCGCGGGACGTCATCCCCGCGGGCGTTCCGGCATCGGCGGGCGCGCTCGTCGACCGCGCCGGCCTGAAAGGCCATCGCATCGGCGGCGCGATGATCTCGCCGGTCCACGCGAATTTCCTCGTGAGTGACGGGACGGCCACCGCGGCTGACATCCATGCGCTCGCCGACCGGGCGCGCAAGACGGTTCGGGACCATTTCGGTGTCGAGCTCAAGGACGAAATCGTTTTCCTGGGAAAGTTCTGACGATGGCGCATCTGGTGATTGAAGGCGGACGGGCTCTTTCCGGCCGGGTGACGGTGGAAGGCAACAAGAACGCGGCGCTGCCGTTGCTGGCGGCGTGCCTGCTCACGAGCGACACCTGCGAAATTCGCAACGTACCGGGAATCCGCGACGTCGCGGTGATGGTTGGTCTGTTGAAATCGCTCGGCGCCGAGGTGGAGGGCGAGGGCACCTCGACGCTGCGGATCACCTGTCGCGACGTGCGCACGTCGGAGCCCGACGCGGCCATGGTTGGCAAGCTGCGCGGCTCGGTGCTGTTGCTGGGCGCGCTCATCGGACGAGTCGGCCGCGCGGAGCTG
>CAZJTG010000301.1:0-4401 GCA_964548865.1 uncultured Solibacteraceae bacterium | reverse complement strand
GCCTTCACGGCCGTGAATCGCCTCATGGCCGCCGGGGAGGAGGTCTACCGCGACACAAATGGCGCCTTCATCGTGACCGGCAGGACGGGCACGCCGGACGCGTTGCGCCGGCTGGCGACCGACCGCGGCGTCGCGTCCTCAGCGCTGGCGGCCAGACCGGCGGCCGCCCGAAAACTGGCCCCTCCGCGGATCGGGCTGTGGGACACGTACGGCGGGTCGATGGACTCGGGCTGGGCGCGCTGGATTCTCGAACAGTTCGAGTTTCCCTTCGAGCGCGTGTTTGCGCCGCAACTCGACGCCGGTAACCTCAGGGCGAAGTACGACACGCTCGTCTTCGTTGACGGGGGCATTCCGGCGGGAGGACCCGGTGGCGGACGCGGAGGAGGGGCCGGGGGCGGCGGAGCGGGGGCCACCGGAGGTCTGGCGATTCCCGAGGAGTACCGCCAGCAGATGGGCAGCGTCAGCGCCGATCGCACGATTCCTCAACTCAGGACGTTCGTCGAACAGGGCGGCACGATCGTCGCGATCGGCGCATCGGCGACGAACCTGGCGCGTTACCTGGGCATCCCGATTGAGAATCACCTGGTCGAGAACGGTCAGCCGCTCACGCAGCAGAAGTACTACGTACCCGGTTCGGTCCTGCGGGCGCGCGTCGACATCACTCAGCCCGCGACATCGGGGCTGACCGAACAGACCAACTTTTTCTTCGACAACAGCCCGGTCTGGAGGCTGGGCCAGAGCGCGCAGGCTGCGGGCATCACGCGGCTTGCGTGGTTCGACACCGCGACACCGCTCGCAAGTGGATGGGCCTGGGGCCAGGAGTACCTGCGCGATGGCGTGATCGCCGTTGAAGCGAAGGTCGGCAAGGGACGGCTCCTCCTCTACGGCCCCGAGATCCTCCAGCGCGCGCAGCCGCACATGACCTTCAAGATGCTGTTCAACGCCTTCTACTGACGCGGCGCAGGCGGTCGCGTGCGGGCTCGTCCAGGACCGGCGGCGGGCGATCCCGATGGCCGTGCGGAGTTAGAATCAGCGCTATGCCAGGACGCGTTCTCGTCGCTGCGGCCATCGCCGGCGCTCTCATGGCGGTGGCCTTTGCCGTTCGGGGCGGTGGTGGCGCCGTACACTCCGGTCCGGGAGCCCCGACGGTTGACCTCGCGGTCGTGCTCGATGACATGAACGGCGCGAAGTTCGATCTCGCCGCCTACAAGGGCAAGGCTGTCGTGATCAATCTCTGGGCAACGTGGTGCGCGCCCTGCAGGCTCGAGACGCCGCAGCTCGTGGGCCTCGCCGAGCGGTACAACGCGCGCGGGCTGACGATCATCGGTATTTCGACCGACGACAAGCCCGAGGACATCCGGGCCTTCGCCGCCGAGCACCAGGTGACGTATCCAATGCTGGTCGGCCTCGGGCGCGAGGCGTTCCTGGAGCGGCTGGGATACACGGGGGTGCTGCCGTTTTCGGTTCTGGTCGATAAGACCGGTACCATCGTCGGCCAGATTACAGGGCTCGAAACCACACCGGCCTGGGAAAGCCGAATCGAGGACCTTCTCAAGTGACAAAACTCACCGGACTCCTGTTACTCACACTCGGACTCGGCCTGGCTTCGGCGCCCCCGGCCTGGGCGCAGTCGATTGGGGCGCGCGGAGGTCTCAACCTGTCAACCATTGCGGTGGACCCGGCAGGCGAGCTCGGCGAGATCAATCAACGCCCCGGCGGTGCCGTCGGCGGCTTCATCACCTTCCGTGAGGCGGCGCGTCTCAGCTTCGATGTGAGCGGCCTGCTGTCCGTGCGGCGCGTGGGTTTCGGGCCGGGTATTTCCGACACGATCACGTATCTCGAGGCGCCCCTGGTGGCGCGATATCTGGTCATGAGGCCGGGCAACGTCCCGGTGCGCGTGATTGGCGGCGCCGCGCCGGCCTTCAGGCTGGCGGCGAGCGAGAGCGTGGATGGGGATTCCTTCAGCGTGAAGGAAGCCTACAAGGCCGTCGATCTTGCGATCGTCGTCGGCGCCCAGGCGGAGTGGAAGTCGAAGTGGCTGATCGACGTGCGCTACCTCTTCGGCGTGTCGGACGTCTACGAAATCACCGCGGGCGGAGAGCAGACGCGCCAGCGTGGGCTGCAGTTCCTCGTCGGGTACCGGCTGAGGTAGTCCCCTCACGTTCGGCGGCCCGGCCGGCACGCTCAGGACAGCGCCGCCGTCACTTTCTCGCGCGCGGCCGCGAGCAGGTCGCCAATCCTTGAGGGGTCCTTGCCGCCGGCTTCCGCGAAGTCAGGCCGTCCGCCGCCTCCACCGCCGACGATCGGCGCGAGTTCCTTGACGAGCTGACCCGCCTTCACGCGGTCGGTCAGATCCTTCGACACCGAGACGAGCAGGGTCACCTTGCCGTCCTGTTCCGCGGCCAGGACGACGACACCGCGCTGCAGTCGATCGCGCAGCGAGTCCGCGAGTCCGCGCAGCGCGCCCTTGTCGAGGCCGTCGACGCGTCGCGCGACGAGACGGGCGTCGCCAATCGCCACCTCGTCACCGGCCTCCCCGGCGCCGCCCGATCCGCCGCCCAGCGCCAGCTTCAGCTTGAGCTGCTCGTTCTCTTTCGCCAGCCTCTTGACCTCGGCCGCGAGTTTCGTCACGGCCGCGGGGGCCTGGTCGGGGCTCGTGCCGATGGCATCGAGCGTGCGCTCGAATTCCTCGGCCATTTCCTGCATGCGAGCGACGGCGCCCGCGCCGGTCAGGGCTTCGATGCGCCGGACCCCCGAGGCGACGCCGGATTCCTCGGTGATCACGAACGGGCCGATGTCTCCCGTGGCGCGGACGTGCGTGCCGCCGCACAACTCGACGCTCACGCCCGGAATCGACACCACCCGCACGCGGTCGCCGTACTTCTCGCCGAAGAGCGCCATCGCGCCGGCCTTGATCGCGTCGTCCGTGTTCTTTTCTTCCGTGACCACGGTGATGTTGCTGAAGATCTGCTCGTTCACGACCCGCTCGATGTCGCGCCGTTCCGCCTGCGACAGCGCGGCGTCATGGGTGAAGTCGAACCGAAGCCGATCCGGAGCCACGAGCGAGCCCTTCTGGTGCACATGCGCGCCGAGCCGCTGGCGAAGCGCGGCATGGAGCAGGTGTGTGGCGGTGTGATTACGGCGAGTCGCGTCGCGCAGGGCGGCGTCGACGCTGGCCGTGACCGTGTCACCGGAGCGGATCACGCCCGACAGGACGCGGATCGTATGCGCCCGCATGGAACCGGCTGGCGCCTTGCGAACGCCCACGACCCTCGCGCGAAAGCCACTGCCGTTCGAGAGCTCGCCCGCGTCTGAGACCTGGCCGCCCGACTCTGCGTAGAACGGCGTACGGTCGAGGAAGACGACCAGGTCGCCGCTCGTGTCCGACGCCGGCTCCACGCCGACGACCGCGATGTTGTCTTCGGTCACGCGTTCGTAGCCCGTGAACCGATCGACGCCCCGGCGTTCGATGCTGACGGCCGTCTGGCCGCCCGCGCCGAACTTGCTGCCGGCCCGCGCGCGCTCGCGCTGGCCCTCCATCGCCGCGTCGTAGCCCTGCCGATCGACCGTGAGGCCGCGCTGCCCGGCGAGGTCCTCCGCGAAATCGAACGGGACGCCGAGCGAGTCGTACAACCGGAACACGTCGTCGCCGTTGATGGTCGTCTGTCCGAGGGCCTTCGTCTTCTCGATGAGCTCCTCGAGCTTCGGCAGCCCGGACGTCAGCACGGCGTCGAACCGTTCCTCCTCAGCTCGGACAGTGCGCACAATGTTCTCGCGCCCGGCCACGAGTTCCGGATACGCCCCGCCCATCTCGGAGACCACGACGTCGACAAACGTGTGGAGGACGGGTGCCGTGAATCCCAGCTTCTTGCCGTGCCGCATCGCGCGCCGCATGATCTTGCGAAGCACGTAACCCCGCCACTCGTTCGAGGGCACGACGCCGTCCCCGATGAGGAACGTCATCGCGCGGAGGTGATCGGCAATCACCCGCATGGAGACATCCGGATGGTCGCCTCCCCCGGGGTGAGCCGTGTACGTGCGCCCTGCCGCGGAGCCGATGGCGCCGAGGAGGCCGAGGAACGCGTCGGTGTCGTACGTCGCGAGCTTGCCCTGGATGACCGAGGTCACGCGTTCGAGGCCCATGCCGGTGTCAACCGAGAGCGCGGGCAGCGGGCGCAGGGTCGCGTCCGGCTGGCGGTCGAACTCCATGAAGACGTTGTTCCAGATTTCGACGTATCGATCGCAGCTGCATTCGATTCCCCGGCACGTGGGTTCGTCACAGGGAATGTCACGGCCGCGAAAGAAATAGATCTCCGAGCAGCGGCCGCAGGGGCCGGTGTCGCCCATCGACCAGAAGTTGTCCGAAAGACCGAGTTCGCTGATCCGTTCCCGCGGCACCAG
>CAZJTG010000300.1:3176-4413 GCA_964548865.1 uncultured Solibacteraceae bacterium | reverse complement strand
AGCGCGGCAGCCGATGCACGAGTCCCCATTCAGATCGACGATGCCGTCGCGCCGCCTGAAGAGCGCGCCCGTCGGGCAGATGTTCATGCAGGGCGCGTCCTCGCACTGGTTGCACAGGACCGGGAAGAACAGGCGCTGCGTCTGTGGAAACGTACCTTTCTCGACGGTCTTGACCCAGCAGCGATTCACGCCGACCGGGATGTCGTGCTCGGACTTGCAGGCGATGGTGCAGGCATGGCACCCGATGCACTTGCGCAGATCAATCGCGAAGCCGTAGTGGGGCACCGCGGGCGAATATAGCAAAGCCTGGGCTTACGCGTACGGGCGTCAGCTGCGGCTGTAGTCCGCGACGACGGTGGTCGTGATGCCGCCCCGCGCCGTGAACGCGCCGGTCACGGTCATGCGGCGCGGCCGGCACGCGGCGACGAGGTCGTCGAGGATCTGGTTTGTGGCGGCCTCGTAAAAGATTCCCCTGTTGCGGTACTCGAACAGGTAATACTTGAGCGACCTGAGCTCGATGCAGAGAGCGTCGGGGGTGTACCTGACCTGGATTTCGCCGAAATCGGGCATGCCGGTCATCGGGCAGACGGAGGTGAACTCCGGCGCACGGATCTCGATTTGATAGTCCCTTTCGGGGCGGGGATTGGGGAATGTTTCCAGGGCCACCGGGCCATTGTAGTCGTGGCCCTGGCTGCAAATTGACATCGTTTCGGAACGGGGACTACGATACCCGCCGGTTTTTCCCAGAATTGTCGTCGAGCCGCGGGCGCGCTCGGATTCGATGACAGAGTCACTTAACCCGCGCCAGAGTTCAGGGAGTGGTCCAATGGCTGACGCCCGTCGCATGGGCAAGATGGAGCTGTTCGCGCACTTCGCGGACAAGTTCGACCTAAAGCGCACGCTTGTCCGGGACATGTTTGAGGAGTTGATGCTCCTGTCCGAGAAGGAGCTCAAGCGGGCCAATGAGTTTGTGCTGCCCGGCATGTGCAAGCTGGTCGTCCAGCGGCGCAAGGCGCGCGAGGGCCGCAACCCCGCCACTGGCGAGACGATCAAGATTCCCGCGAAGACCGTCGTCAAGGCGCGGATAGCGAAGCAGTTGAAGGACGCCGTTCTGCCGCGCAAGTAGGACTTCGGGTACGATCCTGGGCCGGGCGGGCGAGAGTTGGGGGGAGTCCCCCAAAGTGAGGGGGGGGTCCCCCACACTCGTCTAGCCCGGCGGGTTGGGTATGTCGGACAC
>CAZJTG010000300.1:0-3166 GCA_964548865.1 uncultured Solibacteraceae bacterium | reverse complement strand
GGGTCAGACCCCGAAGTTCAGGGGTCTGACCCCAACTCTCGTCTCTCCGGCCTGAGTCTTTATGTCTGACAATTTCGACGTCGTCGTCATTGGTTCCGGCACCGGCGGCTACGTGGCCGCCATCCGCGCCGCGCAACTTGGACTCAGCACCGCCGTGGTCGAGCGCCAGCCCGTGCTCGGCGGCACCTGCCTCAACTGGGGCTGCATTCCCACGAAAGCCCTTCTCGAACACGCGCACGCGCTCAAGATCGCGCAGGAGGCCTCCGAATGGGGCATCAGGTTCGCGACGGGCGGCGCCGAGCCCCCGGCTGCCTCGATCGACATGGCGCGCGTGCACCAGCGGAAGGGGAAGATCGTCACCGGCCTCACCAAAGGTGTTGAGTACCTGTTCAAAAAGAACAGGATTGAGTGGGTGAAGGGCAGCGGCCGCCTGGCGGGCAAGGGGCGAGTGGAGGTGACCGCCGACGGCGGCACCCGCATGCTCACCGCACGGGAGATCATCGTGGCCACGGGCTCCTCGCCGAGAAGCGTTCCCGGCATCGGCATCGACAAGAAGCACATCATTACGAGCGACGAGGCGATCCACCTGCCGGTCGTGCCGAAGTCGATCGCGATCATGGGAAGTGGAGCGGTCGGCGTCGAATTCGCGTCGATCTTCCGGCGATTCGGGGCCGACGTATCGGTGATCGAACTGCTGCCTCGCTTGGTGCCCAACGAGGACGAGGCCGTTTCCGCGGAACTTGAGAAGGCGTTCAGGAAGCGCGGTATCGCGGTGAGGACGGGCACGAAGGTGACGTCGGCGAAGGTCACGGCCGGAACCGTCACGATCGAGATGCTCTCCCCGGACGGCAAGACCGACACGCTGGCCGTCGAGACGCTGCTCGTGGCCACGGGCCGTGGTCCTGTGACCGACGGACTGGGCGCAGCCGAGGCGGGTCTGACCCTCGATCGTGGGTACATCAGGGTCGACAACCTCTTCCGCACCGGCGCGCCGGGCATCTCCGCGATCGGCGACGTCATCACGATGGGGACTGGATCGCACCCGCAACTGGCGCATCTGTCATCGGCCGAAGGCATTCTCCTGGCCGAACGCATCGCGGGTCAGGACGTCCGGCCGATCAACTACGATCAGGTGCCGGGCTGCACGTACTGCGATCCGGAGATCGGCAGCATCGGCCTGACCGAGCAGCAAGCGAAGGCGCGCGGCTACGACGTGCGGGTCGGCACGTTCCCGTTCGGCGTGCTGGGCCGGGCGAAGATGGCGGGCGAGACGGAAGGCTTCGTGAAGATCGTCGCGGAGAAGAAGTACGACGAGGTGCTCGGCGTGCACATGATCGGATTGCGCGCGACAGAACTCGTGGCCGAGGCCGGCGTGGCGCTTCGCCTGGAGTGCACGGTCGAGGAACTCATCCGCACGATTCACGCCCATCCGACGATGTCGGAGGCGATCGGCGAGGCCGCCCATGCGGCGCATGGTGCGGCGATACACTTGTGATTGGTGATTCGGACACACCCAATGGCGTCGTTGTCGTCGGTAACGTCGTTGGCGTCGTTTGATGGAGGCCGCTCTTGGCAACTGATGTCGTAATGCCGCAAATGGGCGAGTCGATCGCCGAGGGCACGATCGTCCGGTGGATCAAGAAGGTCGGCGATCCGATCGACAAGGACGAGCCCCTGTTCGAGATTTCGACCGACAAGGTGGACGCGGAAATTCCGTCGCCAGGCGCCGGCGTGATTCTCGAAATCAGCGTCAAGGAAGGCGAGACCGTACCGGTCAATAGCGTCGTCGCGCGCATCGGCGTCGCGGGAGAAGCGGTTGCGGCGGGTCCTGCGGCGGCTGCGACACCATCCGCCTCGGCGACCTCCGCTCCGTCCACTCCGGCCCTTACCTCCGAGTCCTCAATACCAGCGGCGCCTTCGACCCTTGAGGATCTTCGTAGAGTTCGTTCGTCGCCGCTGGTCCGCAAGATCGCGAAAGAACACGGCATCGACATCTCGAAGTTGAACGGGACGGGCATTTCCGGCCGGGTGACGAAGGACGACATCCAGGCGTTCATCGCGAGCGGCAAGACGACGGCGGCGCCCGCGGCGCCGGCCGCCTCCGGCTTCTCCGCCCCCTCCGCTCCGCGCCCGCCGGCCTTTGCCCCCGGCGAGTCCGTCCGCATCGAGAAGATGGGCGTGATGCGCAAGAAGATCGCGGAGCACATGGTGATGAGCATCCATACATCACCGCACGTGTATTCCGCGTACGAAGTCGACTTCAGCCGCATCGATCAGCTGCGCCTCAAGAAGAAGGCCGAGTACGAGGCCGCCGGCACCAAGCTCACCTACACGGGGTTCATCGCGAAAGCGACGGTGGACACGATTCGCGAGTTTCCCTTCTCGAACGCGTCGATCGACGGCGAGAACATCGTCTACAAGCGCGACATCAACCTCGGGATTGCCGTGGCGCTCGAATCCGGCCTGATCGTGCCGGTGATCCGAAACGCCGACGAGCGCAACCTGCTGGGCATGTCGCGGGCGATCCAGGATTTGGCGGCCCGCGCGCGCTCGAAGAAACTCCAGCCCGAGGAAGTGCAGGGCGGCACGTTCACGATCACCAACCCTGGGATCTTCGGAGCGCTCTTCGGCCTGCCCATCATCAGCCAGCCGCAGGTGGCGATTCTCGGCGTGGGCAGCGTCGACAAGCGTGTGGTCGTGGTGGACGACATGATCGCCGTGCGGCCGATGTGCTACCTCACCCTGGGCTACGACCATCGTCTGATCGACGGGGCGGACGCCGGACGGTTCCTGCAGGCGCTGAAGGACCGGCTTCAGAACTTCGACGAATCGTGGGTGTAGCCACCGGCGCTCCCGGGAGTGCCACGTCGCGGACGCTCGACGTGCGCCGGCTCGGCACGTTGGAGTACGGCGCCGCGCTCGAACTTCAGGCGCGGCTGGTCGAGGAACGGCGGAGCGGAGCGGCCGGCGACACCCTGCTGCTCCTCGAGCATCCTCCGGTGATCACGCTCGGCGTGAAGACCCGCGGCAAGTCCGTCAATATCGTCGCCTCGCCGGAAGTGCTGGCGGCCGAGGGCGTCTCGGTGTTCGAGACGGGTCGCGGCGGAGACATCACGTACCACGGTCCCGGACAGCTTGTCGGGTATCCGATCCTGGACTTGCGGCC
>CAZJTG010000299.1:0-4414 GCA_964548865.1 uncultured Solibacteraceae bacterium | reverse complement strand
CAAGCTCGCCGGCATGACCGGCACGGCAGATACCGAGGCCGAGGAATTCGCCAAGATCTACAAGCTCGACGTCGTCGTCGTTCCGCCCAACAGACCGCTCGGTCGCGTTGAGGAACCGGACAGCGTCTACAAGACCGAGAAGGAGAAGTACGAGGCGATCATCAACGACATCGTGGCCAGGCAGCAGCTCGGCCGACCCGCGCTCGTCGGCACGGTGTCCATCGAGAAGTCCGAGAAGCTGTCCGGCATGCTCAAGCGCCGCGGCATCAAGCACGTCGTCCTGAACGCGAAGTACCACGCGCAGGAGGCCGAGATCGTCGCGCAGGCCGGCCGCCTCGCCAACGTGACGATTGCGACCAACATGGCGGGCCGCGGCACGGACATTCTGCTCGGAGGCAATCCGGAATTCATGGCACGGCAGCAGTGCCTGGCCGATCAGGTGGCGGAGCGGCTGCCCAAGGGGCAGGAGCGCTTCGTCGACGACGAGGAGTTCGTCTATTTCTTTCACCTCGACGCGTTCTATCGCGTGCCCCGGGCTGACTACGAGCGCATCTTCGAGGGATTCCGGATCCAGACCGCCGCCGAGCACGAGGCCGTGGTCGCGGCCGGCGGCCTCCACATCATCGGCACCGAACGGCACGAAGCCCGTCGCATCGACAACCAGCTCCGCGGCCGTGCGGGGCGTCAGGGCGACCCCGGTTCGTCCCGCTTCTATCTGTCGCTCGAAGACGACCTCATGCGCATCTTCGGCACGAGCCGCGTCTCCGGTCTGATGGAGAAGCTCGGCATGGAAGAGGGCGTGCCCATCGAACATTCCTGGGTGACCAAGGCGATCGAGCGGGCCCAGAAGCAGGTTGAAGCCCAGAACTTCGCGACCCGCAAGCACCTGCTCGAGTACGACGACGTCATGAACAAGCAGCGGGAGAACGTCTACACGCTGCGCCGGGAACTGCTCGACGGGCAGATCAAGGTGGGCGAGGACGAGGTCGTAGATTCACGAGGTTATGTGATGGCCCTCGCCGAGGATCTCATTCACGAACTCGTCGAGACGCACGCCGGCCGGGACGTGGACGAACGGGACACGGGCGCCATCGGCATTGCCGCCGCCGACATCTTCGGGATCGATCCGGCCGAGGTCGACGCGCTGGGGCTCGACGAGCTTCAGGCCACGGAGATCGCCGACAAAGTCTACGGTCTCGCCGTCGCCAAATACGACGAGAAGGAACAGACGCTCGGCATGGACGTCGGCATCCTCCGCCGAATCGAGCGCGACATCATGCTGCAGATCGTCGACGCGCAGTGGAAGGACCACCTGTACAGCCTCGACCACCTGAAGGAGGGGATCGGGCTGCGCGGGTACGGTCAGCGCGATCCGCTGGTGGAGTACAAGAAAGAGAGCTTCACGCTGTTTCAGGCCATGAAGGCGCGCATCGACGAGGAGATGGTGCGCTACCTCTGGAGGCTGCGCCCGGTCATCTCGGGCCCCGACGGCGCGCCGACGCCTCCGCCGATTCGGCCGCCGCAGCGGAAGCCGCCCGCGCTCACGTTTTCGAGCGGGTCGTCAACCACGGCGCCCCTGGGCGGTGCGGCCCGGCCGGCCCGCGCCGGCGGCGACGACGCGCCCATCACGCCGGTCAGGCGGGACGAGCCCAAGATTGGTCGCAACGATCCCTGTCATTGCGGCAGCGGCAAAAAATACAAGAAGTGCCACGGAGCATAATCGATGCCGTTGACTACTGAGCGTTTGGGAGCGGCCGCACAAGTCGCCGCAGGGCTCACCGAGGCCCTGACGTTTGATGACATTCTTCTGCTTCCCAGGCACTCGCAGGTGCTGCCGAGCCAGGTGGATGTCAGCTCGAGATTCACCCGGCGAATCCGGCTGAACGTGCCGATTCTCAGCGCCGCGATGGACACGGTCACCGAAAACCGGCTGGCGATCGCGATGGCGCAGCAGGGCGGGATGGGCGTCATCCACAAGAATCTGACTGTCGAAGATCAGGCCACCGAGGTCGATCGCGTCAAGCGGTCCGAGAGCGGGATGATCGTCAATCCAATCACGCTCTCCCCCGCCAACCGGATCTACGAAGCGCTCGAACTGATGAAGCGCTTTCGGATCAGCGGCGTTCCCATCACGGACGACGGAAGCAAGGAAGGCCGCCTCGTCGGCATTCTGACCAACCGGGACTTGCGCTTCGAGACCTCCGTGGATCGGCCGATCGCCGAGATCATGACGAAGGACAACCTGATCACCGTGCCGGTCGGCACGACGCTCGATCAGGCGCGCGAGCAGTTTCACGTCCACAAGGTCGAAAAGCTGCTCGTCGTCGATGCGGACTACCGGCTGAAGGGCCTGATCACCGTCAAGGACATCCAGAAGCTCATCAAGTATCCCAACGCCTGCAAGGACGAGTTGGGCCGGCTTCGCGTCGCCGCCGCGGTCGGCGTGAGCCGGGACACGATCGATCGCGCCGACGCGCTGGTGGCGTCACATGTGGACGTGCTGGTCATCGATACGGCGCACGGCCATTCCCAGGGCGTGCTCGACATGGTCGCCACGCTCCGGGCGCGACACGCCTCGGTGCAGATCGTCGCGGGCAACGTGGCGACGGCCGAGGCGACGCGCGCCCTCATCGACCGTGGCGTGGATGCCGTGAAAGTCGGCATCGGCGCGGGGTCCATCTGCACGACGCGCGTGGTGGCCGGCATCGGCGTGCCGATGATCACGGCGATTGCCGAGTGCGCGCGGGCGGCCGCCGAGCGGGACGTTCCGGTCATCGCGGACGGCGGCATCCGGTATTCCGGCGACATCACCAAGGCGCTCGCGGTCGGCGCGAGTTGCGCGATGGTGGGCAGCCTGTTTGCCGGAACCGATGAAAGCCCGGGCGAGATCATTCTCTTCCAGGGCCGCAGCTTCAAGGAGTACCGCGGGATGGGCTCGCTTGGCGCGATGCGCCGCGGCAGCCGCGATCGGTATTTCCAGGACGAATTCGATCTGGAGTCCGGTGACGGCACCGAGAAACTCGTCCCCGAGGGCATCGAAGGCCGGGTCGCGCACAAAGGCAGTGTGGCCGCGATGATCCACCAGTTGATGGGCGGCCTCCGCGCCGGGATGGGGTACTGCGGCTGCGCCGACATCCCGACGCTGCAGCGCGACGCCGCGCTCATCCGGACCACGACCGCCGGCATCCGCGAGGGCCACGTCCACGACGTCATCATCACGAAGGAAGCCCCGAACTACCGGGTCGAATAGGGCTGGATCTCTGTTCCCGCCAGGTCTCAGGAGCGAATCCGGATCTGGCGCCGGTCCCCGCCCGCGGGCTCGATCGAGACGTGGATCGCCCCGGCAGGTGCACTCGCCCATCGGTCGGGCCACTCGACCGCGAGCACGGCGCCTTCGCTGATCTCGGCCAGACCCAGGTCGTCCACCTCTTTCGGCGTCAGTCGATAGAGATCGGCGTGCTGCAGCACCAGGCGCCCGCGATATTCCTGCAGGATGGTGAAGGTCGGACTCGACACGTTGCCCGGGTCCGCGCCCAGGCCCTGCGCCATGCCCCGTACAAAGGCTGTCTTGCCCGCGCCGAGCGGGCCGGCGAGCAGGACCACATCGCCATCCCGGAGCCCCGTGGCAACCGACTTCCCCACTTCCGCCGTGCCCTCCTCGGAGGTCGTGTCGACCCGCCGTTCCGATCGGTCCGTCATGACGTCTGGGCTGGTTTCTTCCGGCGAGCCGTGAGGTCGAGCACAGCCTCTCCCAGGCGCGACACGATGTCGCTCGCAATGAGTCCCACCTCGCCCTCATCTGATTCCGCGAGGTCGCCCGCGAGGCCGTGCAGGTACACCGCCAGTTTACAGGCGGCCTCGGCATCCAGGAGCTGACCGGACCATGCGGCGATGGCGCCGGTCAGGACGTCGCCCGCGCCGGCGGTGGCCATGCCTGCGTTGCCTGTGAGATTGATGAAACTCCGTCCCTCGGGCGTGGCCACGATCGTCCGGTGGCCCTTGAGCACGACGTGGAGGTGATGGGTCGCGGCAAAATCGCGCGCGACGGCGAGCCGATGCGACTGGACGTCGGCGGCCGAGAGTCCCACGAGCGCCGCCATCTCGCCCGGGTGCGGCGTGATCACGATTTCCACTCCGTCGCGGCCCACCAGGCGATCCGGCTCGCCGGCAAACGCGACGATCGCGTCCGCATCCAGAATCAACGGAACGCCCGAACGCTCGGCAACGGCGTGGACCAGCGACCTCGCGCCCGCCGTCCGGCCCAGCCCTGGACCGATCGCGATCACATCGGCATTGAATTCGACGATGTAATCCAGCGCGGCCGGCGTCACCAGGCCGTCCTGGTCCTCAGGCAAGGCCAGCGTCATGCACTCGGGCGAGGCGGCCGCGACGACTGGCACGAGCGACGCGGGCG
>CAZJTG010000298.1:0-4423 GCA_964548865.1 uncultured Solibacteraceae bacterium | reverse complement strand
CATCGAGGCCGGGTGGCAGACCAGTGTCTCGACGCCGCCCAGGCTCTCGGCGAGCGCCATCAGCTTGAATGCGTTCAGCACACGCCGGGCCGTCTCCAGATCCTTGACCTCGAAGGACAGCATGCCGCCGCACCCGTTCGGCATCTGCTTCTTCGCAAGCGCATGCTGCGGATGGCTGGGCAGTCCCGGGTAGATCGCCCTCGTGACTTTCGGGTGCTGTTCGAGCAACTCGGCGAGCGCCTGGCCGTTGGCGGTGTGCTGGGCCATGCGGAGCGGCAGCGTCTTGGTGCCCCGGAGCACGAGCCACGAATCGAACGGACTGAGGATCGCGCCGGCCGAGTTCTGGATGAACTTCAGCCAGTCCAGATCCTCCTGGGCCTTCGCGACGACCACGCCGCCGATGGAGTCGCTGTGGCCGTTCAAGTACTTGGTCGTGCTGTGCATGACCAGGTCGGCGCCGAGCTCGAGCGGCCGCTGCAGGCAGGGGCTGGCGAACGTGTTGTCCACCGCGAGCTGCGCCCCCTTGCGGTGGGCCAGTTCGGCCACGGCCGCGATGTCGGTGAGTCGAAGCACCGGGTTGGTCGGCGTTTCGATGAACACCAGCTTCGTTCGGTCTGTAATGGCCTTCTCGGTGGCTGCCAGATCCGACGTATCGACGAACGAGAACTGCATGCCGTATCGCGACAGCACTTTGTCGGCGAGTCGGAACGTGCCGCCGTACGTGTTGTCGGTGATGACGACGTGGTCTCCCTGGGACAGGCGCGCCATGATCGCACTGATCGCCGAGAGGCCGGAGGCGTAGGCATACGCGCCACGGCCGCCCTCGATTGCCGCGAGGTTGGCCTCGAGCGTCGCGCGGGTGGGGTTCTGCGTCCGCGCGTACTCGAATCCCTTGTGCTTGCCGAGTTCCTCCTGCACGTACGTCGACGTCTGGAAGATGGGCGTGATGATGGCGCCCGTCGACGGATCCGGATCCTGACCCGCGTGGATGCAAACCGTGGAGAATCGTGCGCGTTCCGGCAATGTCATTGGGCTGTGCTCAGCTCGCGTCGCTCGTGCGCACGCGTCGGGTCGGTACCTTAGTCTGTTATGATTCGCATTGCAATTTGGCGAGCCCAGTGACCACTGTTGGCAGCAATTCCGTTTGGGATGCCCGCTCGATCGTGCGCACGCTGCCGGGTCGGCTCTTCATCCTCTCCACGGGTATCCTGCTCGCGCTCCTGATCGTCCGGCAGTTCGTCAGCCTGCCGGAGTTCGTCGAGACGTTCCGCAAGGTCGTTCGCTTCGCCTGGTTCGTGGCCGCGGTCTGGCTGGCCGTTCTTGCCGTGTCGCGGAACAGCGGGCGGTTTCTCTGGAGCGTCCGCGAGAAGCTGATTCTTTCGTACGTGTTTCTGGGCTTCGTCCCGGTGCTCCTCGTGGTGTCGCTCACGCTCGTGAGCGGCCTCGTCGCCTACAACAACGTGGCCGGCTACATGTTCCACGAGGGTATGACGGACTTCGCGGATGACGTCGAGCAGGTCGCGGAGACTGCGGCGAGCGAGATCGAACGGAACCCGGCCGGCGTGGTCGAAACCGTCAACCGAAAATACGCCACCCTCGCGGCCCGGTATCCGATGCTGTCGATCGTCGTCCTGTCGCTCCCGCCCGGGGCGAATCCAGAGCTGTCGCCCGCTCCGGCCCCGGCCGCCAGGCTGACATCGCCCGCGCGCGCAGCCGCCAGCGCCGACGTTCGGCCAGCGCCGCGGGTCACCGCGGGTCCGTGGCGGCATGTGGCAGCCCCGTCCGCGGCGCCGGCGTGGCTGCGGGACGCGCCCGCGGGGTTTCGGGGCGTCGTCGGTCTCCAGCCCTCGGGATCGTCCGACTGGATGGTGGTCATCCGGTCGGCGGTGAAGACTCGCGACGAAGCACGGGTCGTAGTCGTCGACCTTCCCGTGGACGCGGACATCGCCGCCGCCCTCGAGGCCCGGACCAAGGAACGAATCGGCCAGGTCGCGGTGAGCCGCGAATGCGGCGGGCCGGCAGAGGCCATCGACAGCGGGACGGCGGCCGGCATGTTCACCATGTTCCAGCACACGGTGGCCGCGCTCGACTGCCGGGACTGGCAGACCGGCGAGAGCGGTCGGGCAACCGTGGGTCTCGACGCTCCGTTGGGCCGGCTCTGGTCCACCGTAGCGGCCAACTCGCCGTTCGGCCGAACCGGCGCGACCACCCTCGTGCTGCTGCTCGTCACGCTGGCGGCGCTCTTTCTCGTGATCCAGGGCGCGGCGCTGTTCTTCGGTGCCCTGCTCGCGCGGTCGATCACGTTTGCCGTGCACGAACTGTTCATCGGGACCGAGCGCGTCCAGCAGGGCGACTTCTCGCATCGCATCCGCGTGGCGAGCGACGACCAGCTCGGCGAACTGGCGCGCTCGCACAACCGCATGAGCGCAGGCCTGGAGCACGCCATGCACCTTCAGCGCGAGAAGCAGCGGCTCGACGACGAGCTCCGGATCGCCCGCGAGATTCAGAAGTCGCTCCTGCCGGCCTGCCCGCCGGTGCTGCCGCACGTCTCGATCGCCGACCTGTGCGAAGCCGCACGCGAAGTGGGCGGGGACTATTACGACTTCTTCGACCTTGGATCGCGGATGTTCGGTGTGATGATCGCCGACGTCTCGGGCAAGGGCACGTCCGCGGCGCTCTACATGGCCGAGCTCAAGGGCCTGATGTTGTCGCTCAGCGCCCGTGAGCCGTCCCCGAGGCTGCTGATGATCGAAGCCAACCGGCTGCTCTCCGCGCACCTCGACAATCGCAGCTTCATCACGATGACCTACATGGTGTTCGACCTCGACGCCGGCACGATGACGTGCGCGCGGGCCGGACACACGCCTCTCCTGGTTGTCTCGAACGGCGAGGGTGAGGTCGTCGTCCCCGGCGGCATGGTGCTCGGCCTGCGCCTGCCCGGCGCCTCCGAGCGGTTCGGCCAGGTGCTCGAAGAACACACGCGCCAGCTTCTGCCCGGCGACGTCTTCGTGCTGTACACCGACGGCATCTCGGAGGCGATGAATCCGGAAGGTGACCTGTTCGGCGACGCCCGTCTCGCAGAACTCGTGGCCAACCATCACCGGCTCGACGCCCCGGGCATCCGCGAGCGGGTGGTCCGTGAAGTGCGGGCGTTCGTCGGCGACGGCGAGCCGCACGACGACATGACGATGATCATCGTGAAGATCGACAGGACTGGAGTCGGCGAGCAGGCTGACGACATCGCGAAGGCTGCCGTGACGGGGGCGGCCTAGCGGTGCCCGATCGCGAGACGGATCGTCCGCCGACCGAGGTCTTCCGCACGCACTCGTCGATTGAAGCGGAGGTCGTGCGCGGCCTGCTCGACGCGCACGGCATCGAGGCGAGCGTGGCGTCCGCGCTGCCGCAGGCAATCTTCTCGATGCGGTTCGGCCATGCGGAGTTCGCGATCGCCGTCGCGGCCGAACATGCCGGACGGGCCAGGGAGATCATCGCCGGCCACCTCGACGAGGCCGCCGCGATCGAGATCCGGCGTTTGAGCGAGCACCTCGGACCGCTCGAGCAGCGCATCGGTCACACGTTCGAGGACCTCGGGTTGCTCGAGCACGCGCTCACGCACCGTTCGCGAGCGCACGAGGACGCCTCCGGGGGCGTGATCGACAACGAGTCGCTGGAGTTTCTGGGAGACGCGGTCCTCGGGTTCGTGATCGCCGATCTGCTTTTCCACCAGTTCCCGACCCACAGCGAAGGGTACAAGTCCAAGGTCAAGGCCGGCATCGTGTCCGCGGCCTCGCTGGCGCGCCTGGCCGAAGCCATGGACCTCGGGCGCTTCGTGCTGCTCGGGCGCGGCGAAGAAAAGACCGGCGGCCGGCACAAGCACGCGATTCTCGCCGACAGCTTCGAAGCCGTCATCGCCGCGATCTACCTGGACGGCGGCATCGACGCGGCGCGGGACTTCATCTTCTCCCGCTTCGAGCCGCTGGTGAAAGCCGCGGGCGACCGCGCGGCGGAGGCGAGCTTCACCGAAGACTGGAAGTCGGCGCTGCAGGAGCAGATGCAGGCGGCCGGCCGTGGCCTGCCACACTATCGCCTCGTCGGGGCCGAGGGACCGGAGCACCGGAAGCGCTTCGAGGTCGAGGTCGTGGTTGGCGGTCAGCCGATCGGGCGGGCGACCGGACGATCCAAGAAGGAGGCCGAGCAGCAGGCGGCCAAAGCCGCGCTCGCCGAAGGCGAAGCCGACGGGCCCGCCTGATCAGTCGATCTCGATGATCCCTGAGGCACGCTCGTCGAGGGCGTCGCGCTCCACCATCGTGCGGCTCGGCCCCAGTGTCGCGGCGATGCTCGGGGTGCGCGGGTCCGCCAGAAAATCCCGGCCGACGACGTGATCACCCAGCTCGATCGACAAGGCGTCGCGTACCTCCTGGGC
>CAZJTG010000297.1:0-4423 GCA_964548865.1 uncultured Solibacteraceae bacterium | reverse complement strand
CGTTCCGGGCCGTCGCGCTCACGCAAGCCCTGCCCCGCTCGCTCCAGGGTACGGCGCCCGCGCTCGCAATCGGCCAGCTCGGACAGTTCGGCATCCGCGCCGGCCAGGGCAACGACGTCATGGCGTCCGGCTTCGAGGCGCAGTATTCGCAGGCGGCCGACAGCGTGCTCGGTAGTACCGGCAAGGAGGCGTTCGACGCCATCAAGATGCTGAAGGACGCCAACCCGGCCGGCTACGCGCCCGCCAACGGCGCCGAGTACCCGCGCGCCGGCTTCGGCGACGCAATGCGGCAAATCGCGCAGATCATCAAGGCCGACCTCGGCCTCGAAGTCGCGTTCGCCGAACTCGGCAACTGGGACCACCACGCGAACGAGGGATCGTCAACCGGCCAGATCGCCAACCGCCTCGGCGAGTTCGCGGAGGGCATCGCGGCGTTCGCCCGCGATCTCGGCGACCGGATGCAGGACGTGATGCTGCTCACGATGTCGGAGTTCGGCCGCACCGTGCGCGAGAACGGCAACCGCGGCACCGACCACGGCCACGGCAACGCGATGCTGATCCTCGGCGGCAACGTGAAGGGCGGCAAGGTGTACGGCCGGTGGCCGGGCCTCGACCGCGAGCAGCTCTACCAGGGCCGCGACCTTGCCATTACGACCGACTTCCGCGATGTCTTCGCGGAAGCCCTCCGCGGGCACCTGGGCGCCACCGACGTGTCGAAGGTGTTCCCGGGGTTCAAGTACGGGCAACAGCTCGGGTTCGTGAAGAGCTGAGAAGCGGGCTCGCCGTTCGGTTGGCGGCCGGCCACCGGGGAGTTGTAAGGTGTTGCCGTGCAGCTCACCGATCTCCCGACACCGTTCCTGACCGTGGACCACGCCCGCCTGCGGGCGAACATCGCCGCGATGCAGGCGCTCGCGACCGGCGCGGGCGTGCGCCTGCGGCCTCACACGAAAACGCACAAGAGCGCGGCGATCGCACGATGGCAGCTCGAAGAGGGCGCAGTGGGCATCTGCTGCGCCAAGCTCGCCGAGGCTGAACTGTTCGCCGACGCCGGGATCACTGATATCCGGCTGCCGTATCCGGTGAATCCCGTCAACGCGCCGCGCGTGCGCGCGCTGCTCGACCGCGGCGTCACGCTCTCGCTGATCGTGGACGACCTCGACGTCGCCCGTGGCTGGTCGGAGGCCATGACCTCGTCGGGCCACAGGCTCGACGTGCTTGTGAAGGTGGACGTCGGATTTCACCGCTGCGGCATCGACCCTGCGTCGGCGTCGGCGCTCGACACGGTGAAAGGCGTCGCGGATTTGGGCGGCCTCTCATTACGAGGCCTGCTCAGTCACGCCGGCCAGGCCTACAACGCCGGCTCGATTCAGGAACTGCGTGACATCGCCACGAGCGAGATCGCCATCCTGAGGCTGCTCGCGTCACGGGCGAAGGACGCCGGGGTGCAGATTCCCGAAGTCAGCGTCGGATCCACGCCGACGGCACGATTCATCGCGATCCAGCAGGGCGCCACCGAGATGCGACCCGGCAACTACGTGTTCTTCGACCGCACGCAGGTCGGGGTCCGCGCGGCCGAGTTGTCCTCCTGCGCGCTGTCGGTCGTGTCCATGGTCGTCAGCCGTCCCGCTCCCGGTCGCGTCGTCTTCGACGCCGGCAGCAAGACCCTGACGTCCGATGGCGTCAGGGGGTTTGGCGCGCCCAGCGGACATGGGCTCGTGTTCACGGATCTCGAGACCGCCGAACCGGACGGATCCATCGCGATCGAGAGGCTGTCTGAAGAACATGCCGTGGCGCGCGTGCCGTCGTCGTGCCGGCTGAAGCCGGGCGATCGCGTGCGCATCATTCCGAATCACGCCTGTACGGCCACGAACCTCGCCAGCGAACTGGTGCTCGCGGACGGTCTGGCGGTGGTGGATCGGCTGTGCGTCACCGCGCGCGGGCGGAACTACTGAGAACAGGCGCGCTCCGACGGCGCATTGGTGCTAGAGTCTCTAGCCATGTCGTCGTCCAAGACGCCGCTCCCCGGTGAGGCACTCGGCATGGTCGAGACCCGCGGATTCGTGGGCATGATCGAAGCCACCGATGCCATGGTGAAGACCGCGAATGTGGTGTTCGTGGGATGGCAGAAAGTCGACGCCGGCCTGGTGACCGCGATTGTCCGCGGCGACGTCGCCTCAGTCAAAGCCGCGACCGATGCGGGCGCCGCCGCCGCGCGCAAGGTCGGCGAGCTCATCGGCGTCCATGTGATCCCACGGCCGGTGGACGGCCTGGACGAAATCTTTCCGATCAAGTAGTTCTAGCGCCGAACGACCCTGAAGCCGGCCATGTCGGCCGCCGGGCGGGAACCGATCCAGGCGCGGACGGCCTCCCGCGGCGCATCCTCGCGCCGGCCGACCCAGGCGGCGTCACGCACGTCGATGGCCACCGGAGCGCCACGCTCGAGCGCGGCGTCGAGCTCACCGGCCACGTCGCGCGGCCAGTCCCAGCCGGGACAGACAAAACGAAGATCGGGACGCTTCGCAATCACGGCGCCGATCCGCGCCTGAGGACAGAAGTGACCGGGGACCACGACCGCGTTTTGCGGCAACGCCGGGATCCGCGCTGTGAGCGTCGCACCACGCTCGGCCACGGCCTTGGCGCGCGCGGCGGGTAGCGCCGCGACCACGAGCGGAAGGACGAGGACCGCCGCGGCGATCGGCAATTGCCGCGCGAGCCAGGGAGCCGCAGCCACAAAGAACGCGACCGGCACCGTCGCCAGCACATAGCGCGGACTGAACGATCCATCGGGGTAGAAGAGAAGGATCGCGGTGCCGATCGCGGCGGGAACTGCGACCGTCCGCACGCGACGATCCGCGTCGCCGCGGAGCAGCGCCCACAGGCCTCCCGCCACTGGCGCCGGCCCGGCCGCAGAGACCCAGGCAACCGCAATCAGAAGATCGAGCGGCGACCATGGATGCGCGCCCGCGGATCGAGACATGGCGCCCCACCACTCGGCCATCCCGGACGGCGGCGCGGCGGTGAGGATGACGGCGAGGCTGGCGGCGCAGGCCAGGAGCGCGGCTGCCGCCGCCCGGCCGCCGACCAACAGCACCATCGCGATCAGGTGAATGGCGGCGGTTTCCCGCGTCGCTATCGCCGCGGCCATCAGCGCGCCGGCCTGCCACGGCTGTCGCGCGGCCGCGCATGCGAGTGCCCCGATGGAGAGCGCCAGCGCGGGCGCGTCGGTCAGCACCTGATGCGACGTATGCGCGAACGACGGCGACAACGCGAGCGCCGCGCCCGCGACGAACGCGGCGCGATCGCTGAGACCGAGCCTCGAGGCGAGCACGGCCAGGAGGGGCGCGGCCGTCGCGCCGACCGCCGACCAGAACCACCGCAGCACGGCTTCCGCATTTGCCGCGTCAACACCGGTGGCGAGGATCGCGCGCGAGATCGCGAGGAACAGGGGCCGGCCGAGCAGCAATCCGCTCTCGCCTCCGGTGATGGCGAGCAGGGTGTAGTCGCCCGCGTCCCAGTAGGCGATTCCGTGAGTACCGACGAGCGCGGCCGCCGCGAACGCCAGCAGCCAGAGCGCGAACTTCTGCACGCTATCGGTTCACGGCTTCACGGCGTTCCAGGTTGCGTTCGACGTCCTGACGCGTGAGCCACGCGGTCTTGAGTTGCTTCTTCGCGAACAGCTCGAGCTGATCGCCCGCATGCGGCGATCCTGGCTGCGACGCGTTGCCGTACGACATGAGCGTCCGCGCGCGCACGGACCGGCCGAACTCGATCGTCGCGACGTAGCTGTCACCGCCGACCGCCCGCCACTTGCCGTCCTTGTCTTCGCTGAACCCGACGACTCGAAAGATCCCGAGGTCGCCAGGACCGCCGTTGGCCGGCAGATCGCGGCCGCCGGCCCGCAGGCGATACACCTGACCCCAGGGCACGTCGATGGCGCCGTGCATCTTCCTGACCTGAGCGGCCGCCGTCGCGAGCACACGCGCCGCAGCCGCCGGATCGCGCAACCCGTCCGGCGTCGTTCTCGGCGACGCCTCACTCCACGGCGTGGCATAAAACGCGCCCGTGCGCGACATCGCTCGAAACCACGCCTCGAACAGCACCGCGCCACGGCTGTCGGCGTCCGCGCATCGATCCCAGGCTTCGAGCACGGCCGCCGCCTCCGCCGCAGCACCGCCGGCCGCTTTGCGCGGAACGACATCGCGCGCGGCGCCATGTAACGCGGATATCTGTTTGCGTCGATCGCCAGGGGAAACGTGGTCGTCCACGGCGGATCGTTCGCGTTCTGCAGCCAGCCCGATGCCGGATCGGCGACGCGCGGCAGTTCCTGATACGGGTGTGTCGAGGTCCAGAGCGTGGACGACGACTCGCCCGGCACGATACCGGACCACTGGAAGTCGCCGGCCGGCCGCACGGGCGTGCGGCC
>CAZJTG010000296.1:0-4444 GCA_964548865.1 uncultured Solibacteraceae bacterium | reverse complement strand
GTCGACGAGCTGCGGGGTATCGACGCCGAGCTCCTCTTCGGGCGCGCCATGCTGCGGCAGCTCCGTGCTGAGCGTCGCCGTGTACGACGTGCACGCGAGCATCTGCTTCGCGAGCCGCGCACGGCCCTTTCGCCACTTCGGCGGCGCCGGTCGCCCGCCGAGGTTCATGTCCGTCGGGTTGGAGGCGTTCCCCCAGTTGTGCATCACGCCCTTGAACGTCGCCTTGACGATGCAGTGCTTTGCCGCCTCGATGCTGAACTCGAGATCGGTGCGAACGTCCTTCAGCCGCTTCACGGCGCCGTCCTCGAAAACCTCGGTCGAGAGCACGGGAACATCGTCGGGCGCCAGGTCGAGATCATACTGCTGACCCGGCAGGATCTTCATGGTCGTGGTGTTGTCGAGCGGCGTGGTGAACGACTCGGTGAAGACGAACGTCACGTCGGTCCCAACGATCGTGCACGACTCGATCTGCGCGCGGCGGAGCGCGACCGGATTCGTGTCGAGCTCGACGAGCCGGCCGGCGAGCAGGGCGCAGCCCGCCGCCGTCGAGGGCAGCTGGCTCCCCGGGCTGCCGCTCCGGCTCACGACGACGCTGTTTGCGCCGCCGCTTGCGGCAGTGAACTTGCCCGATGCGGGCAGCACGGCCCGGGTCGCAACGGAGAAGCCGCCCACCTCGAGCCACACCCCCTCCGCCGGGGGCGTCGTGACGTCGCCGGAGCCGCGCAGCTTGAACGACAATGAGCCGCTCGGCTCCGCGTGCGTGGCCTCGCCCTCGCCGCGGTCGACCGTGCCGGTGACCTCGCTCGACTCCGTCCACTGGATGTTGTCGTCGATCGCCGCGTCTTGGACGAGCGAGGCATCGGTCGCCGACGTCGGCTGGACGTAGGTGCCAACTGTCGTCTGCTTCTTCGCCGTGACGACGAGGTTTCTCTCTTTGACGTACTCGTTAGCCATCGTCCGCCCTCCCGTCAGCTGTCAGTGCGTTGCTCGAGCTCGGCAGCGACCACGAGCTCCCATGCGAGGAGCGGGCCGGCCTCGGGCTCGGTGTTGAGGTCCATTCCGTCCTCGCTCATCTCGAATTCGAGGTCGTCGCAGGCACCGCCGAGGGTGAGATCCTCCTCGAGCGCGGTGCAGACCTCGCCCAGCAGCGCGTTGCTCAGCGCGCCGAGCTCGGCGGCACTGGACGCGCGGACGTGCCCCTCGATCCGAGGCAGGAACGTCCACATGGCGTTGCCCGTCGTGACGCGGTCGCGCCGGAATCTCCCGTCGCGAATGATCACCTTCCGGTCGTGCGTCATCGAATCCCAGTCGGTCGGGATTCCGGTGTTGCGCTCGACGTCGCAGTGGACGAGCTTCGCCTTCAGCAACGCCTCGAGCGCAGCGTGAATGGCTTCGCGGGCCTCAAGGAACACGGGTCACCGCGCACTTCCACCAGGCTGCTGTCCGTTCGACGTCCTGCACGAGGACGCGCGCCTTCGCTGTCTCGACGACCGTTCCCTTGACCGGCCGGGTGGAGAAGTTAGCGCGCCGAATCAACAGAGCCGCCCCGGTTTGCTGCGCGCCGGCGCGGCCCTGCCTTACGACCGGGTTCACGAAGCGCAGGATGACGTGAACGTTCGCCACCGGAGGCGCGCCCCCCGGTGGCGTCACCACCGCCAGCTCCGACCCTCCCGGGAGGCCCAGGAGCGCGCCCGTGGCTTGATCCGTGATCTTTTGTAGTGCCCCACTCAGGCCCACGGCCAGCCTCCAAGGAGCGGCGGTTGCAGGTGCCCGATCGCCGAGCTCGGCGCCGAGATGGGCGCCACGATCGGCGTCGTCGTGAGGTACCACTCGGTGTCGAACGCCGACGTCACGACGACGGCGATGCGGAGCGTGAGGTCGTCCTCGCCCGGAAGCGCGATGACGTCACCTTGCTTCGGACGGAACGGCACTTCGTCTTGCCGGATGCGCAGCCGGATTCCCGCCGCACGCGCGCCGGTCGCGAGCAGCGCCGCCACTTCGTCGACATCGCCGGCGATCGCCACGCACGCGATCGGGCCGGAGCCGGATGCGGGCGTGAGGATCGCCGGGATGCCGCGACTGGCGTACGCGGCGGCGAGCGTGATGGCGAGAACGTCCATGGATCAGGGCTGGACGAGACGGCTGCCCTTCTTCAGGAGCTTCGGCATCTTGACGAGCGGCAGCGGGTTCGACTGCACGTGCAGCGTGATCGAACGGCCGGAGTTGTCAGTCGGCCACTGCTTCTCGTAGCGCGGGAGGCCGAGCGTGTTCGCGAACTCCATGAAGTTCGCGGGCGCGTAGTAGATCGAGTAGAGATCCGGCACGCCGATCGGGAAGAAGATGCACTCGTCGGTCGGGATGTCGTTGACGCTTCCGCCGCGGTACTCGGCCCACATGATGTCGCCCCAGAGGAAGGGCGGCTTCCGGACCTGGCCGTCGCGCAGGAACGAGCCGACCCCGGCGAGGTCGGCCGTGCGCGAGTAGTCCTTGAACGACTCGCGGACCTCCTTGTTCGACACGAAGTCGGCCCAGAAGGTCCGGCCGCAGAGCGCCATGACGACCTCGTACGGCTTGCCGCCGAGGTCATCCTGCATGGCCCGCACGACGTCGTCCGCCTTGCGGCGGACCGCGCCGGGCGCCGGGCTGCCGGCGGTCAGGTCGAAGTAGTACGTCGCGTCCTGCGAAACGCCGAACTCGGTGAACAGGTTCAGGATGACCGAGTTGTCGGCGTTCAGGATCGTGCCGCGCAGCGCGCCGAGCTCGAGGCGCTCGATTGTGCCATCGATGTTGCGGCCCATCCGGCCACCGCGGCGGATCAGCTCGGCTTGGATCGTCTCGAGCTCCATGGTGCCGGGCTTCCGCAGGTTCTGCAGGAACTCGGACGGGATCAGGGTCTCGTACGGGATGTGCGGCACCTTGAAGGTGCGACCGACGGCCTTGTCGGGCACGTACGGAGTCGGCGGCGCATCGCGCGGGATGGCCGGGACGAGCTCGAACTTGCCGCCCACCTCTTCGAGGGCCACGCTCGTCGTGATGATGGGCTCCGGCTCGAAGAGGCCCATGCGCATGATCTGCCCCGGCGCGTAGTCCTCTTTTTCGATCAGCTTCGCGCTCAGCGTCTCTGCCGTGAAGAGATCGCTGCCCTGGATCTCCTGGATGATGTTCATGTGTCGTTTCCTCCCCTTCCGCCGCGTCGTGTGATCCCGCCGCGGTTAGCGGGGGATGATCCCCAGGGCCTTGAGCTGCGCGAGCGCAGCGTTTTTCTGGTTGTCGGTGGCACCGTCGGGCCAGATGAGCGCCTTCGCGACGATCTCCTGATCGCGGACGATCGCGACGCCCTTCTGGTCGGCGGCGGTTGCATCGACCGCCGCCAGGAGGATGCCGACCGCGTTCTCCGCGCCGACGGTGGAGGCGAAGTCGATCGCGCGGACCTTCAGCGAGCCGTCGGCGACGTCGATGAAGAACCCCTCGCCGGCGACGAAGTCCTGGCTCCCGTCCGGGATCGTAAAGCTCAGGCCGCCGCCACTGTACGCAGCGGCGACGACTCCGGTCTTGACGACGATTCCGTCCGGGCCCTCGTGCTCGAAGACGCCGGCGTTGGCCCCCGGCTCGATGATGACGATCTTGTGGCGCCCGGGCTTGGCCCCGGCCCCCACGGTCACGGCCGCCGCGGCGCCCGTGTTGGCGGCGTTGTTCGCGAATGCCGTCATCACCGCCGCGCCGGTGGCGATCTTCCCGAGCACCTGGCCGGCCTTGAGCTTCTGGCCCGACAGCACGGTCACGCCGTCCCGCGAGCGCATGTCGCAGGTGCCGAAGAGAAACTCTGCCGAATGCGTGCCTTCGTTGTAGGTGGTCATCGTTGCTCCGCTCCCTTCCTCCCCTGCATCTGGGCCTTGTAGTTTCGGTAGACGTCGTTGACGGACAGATTCGGCGAGCTCGAAGCGCCGCCGGCATCCGGGCTGAGATGCGAGTGCACGACCGTCGCCTCGTCGGCGGCGGCGCGCGCGCTCACGATCTCGGCGGCCGCCTGCTCGGCCGTCATGTTCCGGGCGATGAATCCCGCGGCGAGCTCTGGCAGCTTCGCCGTCGCGCACGCGCTGCGGATGTCCGCGACGACTTCCAGGCGCGCCGCAACATCAGCGACCGAGAGACCTTCGGCGATGTACGCACCGGCGAGCTCGCGCTCACCCGCCTTGGCGCAGGCCGCATTGATCGCGTTCGCGCGCTCCTGCTCTTCCTTCCGCGCACGAACGGCGCCTTCTTCGCGCGCCTTTGCCAGGTCGATCACCTCGGCGCCGCCGCTCGCCCGGGCGGGTGCGGGATCGACCGGCGCCGCCGTGTCGGGCTTGGCGAGCTCGACCGCGAACGCCGCCATCGCGTCGTCGAACATGCCGAGGTCGTCGGCGAGGCCCGCGTCGATTGCCGCCTGGCCGAGATACGTGCC
>CAZJTG010000295.1:0-4462 GCA_964548865.1 uncultured Solibacteraceae bacterium | reverse complement strand
ACGAGAACCACGGGCACCAGGACAATCGCCAGCATCGCTTTCAATGTGTCACCCTCCGCACCCGGCACCCGGCACCCGGCACTACCGACCCTTGACCACCGTCCCGCCCTTCATCACGAACGTCACCCTGCGCGTCGCCGAAATATCCTCCGCCGGATCGCCTTGCACGGCAATGAGATCCGCCAGAAGGCCGGCCGCGACCCGGCCGACTTGATTCTCCATCGCCATCACGCGCGCATTGACGGAGGTCGCAGACCTGAGCGTGGAGAGCGGCGTAATGCCGTACGCCACAATGAGTTCAAGTTCGCGCGCGCTCTCGCCGTGCGGAAACACACCGACGTCCGAGCCCGCCGCGATCGTCACGCCGGCCGCGAGCGCCACTTTGAAACTGTCACGCTTCCTGCGGATGTTCGCCGGCTCGGGATCGATGCCTTTCTTCCAGCCGCCGTACTGCGAGGTGGCATCGCCTGCGGCAAGCGTCGGACACAGCGCCACGCCCTTCTCCACCATGAGCTTGAAGATCTCCGCGGTGCCGCCGTCGCCGTGGTCGATCGTTCGCGCGCCCGCGAGTACGGCCCGACGCATGCCCTCCGGCGTGGACGCGTGCACTACCACGGGCCGGCCGATGCTCGCGGCCGTCTGGACGATGAGATTCATCTCCTCCTGCGAGAACGTCGGCATGGCTTCGCCGTTCGGACCGGCCCGGTAGTCGCCGTACACCTTGATCCAATCCGCGCCGCGGCCGGCCTGCTCCCGCACGACGCGCACGAGGCTCTGGCCATCAGCCTCTTCCGCGCCTTGGGGAATCGACCAGTTCGGCGAGAAACCCTTGGGCGCGTACGTGCCGGTGGCGACAATGGCGCGTGTCGTGATGATCATCCGCGGGCCGGGGATGATGCCCTGATTCACCGCCTGCTTGAGTCCGACGTCCGCGTATCCAGCGCCCTCGGTGCCGAGGTCGCGAATGGTCGTATAGCCGGACTCGAGCGTCGCCCTGAGATGATTCACCGCGCGCGCGATGCGCAGCGACTCGGCCTCCTTGAGGACCTGATCGTTCCAGCTCGTCTCGTTGTAGGCATGGAGCAACACATGCGAGTGCGCCTCGATGAGTCCAGGCATCAGCGTGGTGCCAGGCAATTCGACGGTCTCCGCGCCCGGCGGCACCGCCATGGCCGACGCCGGGCCCGCGGCCTCGATCCGCTGGCCGCGGACCACGACGGCCCAGCCGTCGTGCATCGCATCGCCGTCGAACACCCGCGCCGGCTTGAGCACGTACGTCGCGGCGGCCGCGCCACCGCCGCGTTGCCCAACGGCCGAGAGAGGAAACGCCAGAAGCGCGCCGGCCGTCACGGCGACGGCGAAGAATCGGACTCTCATGACGCGTGAGTATAGGCCGACGACCGAGAACGCCGGGCTAAAGACCCGGCCTCCTGTCGAGCGGCCGCGTGAGGCACGTCGGTCCCCCGCCGCCCTTGAGGCTGATCTCGCGGCCGGCGTACGTCTGCACGGTCGCACCGGCCTGTTCGAGACGGGCGCGCGTGACGGGGTTGCCGTCGACCATGAGGCAGTCGCGCGGGCCGATCGCAAGCACGTTGGCCCCCATCGAGTCGAACTCCGCGTCGGGCACTTCGACCAGGGCCATGCCCCGCGAGAGCAGCCACTCGCGAAACGGCACCGGCATCAGCGGCGAGTAGACGACGGCCAGATCCCGATCGACCGGGCTGATGATCGACATGAGGTGAAACACATCGCCGGCGCCGCGCCAGTGCGGCAGCGGCACCGTGATCAGTTCGGCGATGCCGTCGCCCAGGAGCGCTCGGAACTGACGAATGCCCTCGTCATTCGTGCGGTACCCGCGGCCGACGACAACGGTGCGCTCGTCGAGCCAGAGCACGTCGCCGCCTTCAAGCGATCCTGGCGGATCGATCCGGCCGAGGACGGGCACGCCCCACGCCTCGTAGGCGCTCGCCTGTGCTGCGGGTTCGGTCGCGCGCTGAACCTTCCCCATCTGACACAGGACGATTCCGCGCGGCGTCGCGATGGCGGCGTCACGCACGTAGATGGAATCGAGAGATGTCTTGTCGTCGGCAGGCAGGAACAATACGTCGGCGCCGCGACACTGGATGAGAGCGACGAATTCTTCGTATTCGGCGACGGCTCGGCCGAAGTCTGGCGCGCTCGTGAAGTTCAGCGCGCGCCATTCGGCCCCGATCCTGCCGTCGCCGCCAAACGCGTCCCGAGCGTGCTTGAGCACCACCCGCGCGAGCGGTCCATACTCCGCGCCGGTCATGCGCCCCTAGGCCATGGCAGTGGTGCCGCGCTGGCGCACCACCCAGACATAGACGGGAATGCCGACCGTGATCAGCAGGAATCCGAGGAACACGGTCTCCTGCCCGGCGCCGTAGATACACACCAGCGAGTAGACGAACGCGAGGATCGCGATGGTCGCCGTGCCGGCGCCCATCGTCTTCGCTCTCCTGCCGCCCGGAATGAACACGGCGAGCGAGCAGAACGTGTAGGGAATCAGGGTCGCCAGCGTCGAGAGCACCAGGGTCTTCGAGAAGACCTCGACCAGCGTGTCGGACTGCGAATAGTTGAGGATGATCAGGAGCGAGCTCATGACGCCGGCGATGACCATGCCGGTGACCGGGACGCCACGCGACGACAGACGCGCGAACGGACTCGGAAACAGGCCGTCCCTGGCCACCGCCAGCGGCAGCTGGCTCACGACGAGAATCCAGCCGTTGAGCGCGCCGAACGCGGAAATCGCGGCGCCCACGCCGACGACAATCCCGAGCCAGTTGCCCCCCATCACCCTGGCCGCGTCGGCGAACGGCGCGGTGGAATTCGCGAGCGCGGCAGGCGTCACCAGGCTCATCGCGCCGGCCGTCGACACCACGTAGATCACCGCGGCGACGAGCGTGCCGATGATGGTGGCGCGGGGAATCGTCCGATCCGGATTCTTCACGACACCGGAAGGAACGGTGGCCACCTCGAGGCCGACGAACGCGAACAGCGTGGAGGTCATCGCCAGAAACAGCATGCCCAGAAAGCCGCTCGTGGACGCGCGGGCCGGCTCCGGAATCGCAAAGTGGTCCGCATTGAACGCCAGGACTCCGCCGATCCCGACGATGAGCAGGGGCGACAATTTGAGCACCGTCGTCACCACCTGAATCCTGCCCGCCGTCTTGACGCCCAGGCTATTGACCGCGGTGAGGAACCACAAAGTCGCGATAGCCATGGTCGCGGCGGCCATCGGCCGCCCCGCGATGTCGACGCCCATCGCCTGCGTGAGGAGCGGACCGGCATAACCGACGAACGCGATCGCGAGCGTCGCGTTCGAGGTCCACGCCGAAATCCAGTACCCCCAGGCGACAAAGAAGCCCCCGAAGTCACCGAACGCATCGCGCGCGTACGCGTAGACGCCGCCGGCGGCAGGATTGCGGCGCGCCAGGTGCGCGAACACCAGCGCGAGCGTCACGCTGCCGAACGCCGTGATGACCCACGCCAGCATGCTGATGCCACCGAACGCGGCGAGGGTGGCGGGCAGGCCGAACACCCCCGAACCGATCATGCTCCCGATGACGAGCGAGACCGCGGTCCAGAACCCGATCTCCCGCTTCTGCGCGGTGTCGCTCATTTCGCACGCCCCTTCACCAGCGCATCGAGATTCGTGTCGAACTCGCGGACGGCCAGCACCATCGTCTCCACCGCGCGGACGAAGAACCGGTGCGTCATCGTCTCGAAGTCGTCCGTGACGCGATGGTGCTGCGAGAAGTCCTCCACACCGAAGTAGAGACACGGAATCTTCGCGTCGCAGAAGGCTTTGTGATCCGACTGGCCGCTCCAGTCCTCAACACCCTTGAGCGTCGGATCGTCGTGCCCCATCTGGAGAATGACCGGCGCCTTGGCGGCGATCCGGGTGATGAACGGCTTCAGGAACGGCTGCGCGGTGGTGCCGGCCACGTAAAGCAGTTCGTTGTGGTCGCGCCCGATCATGTCCATGTTCAGGTTCACGATCATCGAGTCGGCGGGCACGGGCGGCGTGGCGACGAACGCGCGCGCGCCGCGGAGGCCGACCTCCTCGGCGTCGAGCGCGACGAACATCAACGAGTTGGCGGGACGATTGGCGGAGAAATACTTGCCGAGGGCGAAGAGCGCGGCGGTGCCCGACGCGTTGTCGTCGGCGCCGTTTGCGACCTGGCCCTTAATCACGCCGATGTGGTCGTAGTGCGCGGTCACGACGATGTAGCGGTCGCGATGGCGGGTGCCTTCGATGCGTCCGACGACGTTGACGCCCGTGCGTTCGGCGGCCTCGGCACCCCGCCCCGCGGCAAACGTGAAGGGCTGCTCGAAGCCCGACCCAATGGGCTGGATCCCGGAGGCTCGAAAGCGCTCGACGACGTACTTTCTCGCCTTCTCGCCGCCGGGTGTCCCGACCTGCCGGCCCTGCATGTCATCC
>CAZJTG010000294.1:0-4552 GCA_964548865.1 uncultured Solibacteraceae bacterium | reverse complement strand
GCACGCGATCCTGCACCTGATCTACTCGCGGTTCTTCAGCCGCGTGTTCCGCGACGTCGGCCTCGTGACGATCGACGATCCGTTCACGCGCCTGCTGACGCAGGGCATGGTGCTGCGTCACGGCGCGGTGATGTCCAAATCAAAAGGCAACGTCGTCGATCCCGACGACATGATTGCGAGATTCGGCGCCGACGCGTTGCGGCTCTACGTGATGTTCGTAGCGCCGCCGGAGAAGGAAGTCGAATGGATCGATACGGGCCTCGAGGGCGCGGCCAAGTTTCTCGGCCGCATCTGGCGCCTGTGCGACCACCTGGCGCCCGCGGTGCGCCACGCCGCTTCGCCCGTGGACATGGTGCTGGACGCTGACGAGCGGGCGCTCCGCCGGCGTACGCACGTCACTATCCGCCGGGTCACGCAGGACATCGACCCGCGGATGCACCTCAACACGGCGGTGTCGGCACTGATGGAGCTCGTGAACGACCTCAGCACGTTCGCCGACAAGCGCGGCGTCCGGCCTCAGGGCCGGGACGACGACGCGGCGGCGGTCGTGGATCGGCCGGAGACGGCGGCGGTGCTGCGGGAGGCGATTGAATCGTTGATTCTCCTCGTGTCGCCATTCGCGCCGCACCTGGCGGAGGAACTCTGGGAGCGCCTCGGTCACCCGGAGGGCATCGTCGCGGCAGGCTGGCCGGAGTGGGATGAGGCGGCAGCGCGCGACGAGAGCATCGAGATTCCCGTGCAGGTCAACGGCAAGGTCCGGGGACGCGTGGTGGTCGACGCGGGCGCCTCGGAGGCTGACATCGAGGCGGCGGCGCTTGCGGCGCCGGCGATCCGGCCGCACCTCGAAGGCAAGACGATCGTCAAAGTCATCGTGGCCAAGGGGCGCCTGGTCAGCGTGGTGGTGAAGTGAGCCGTCGGTCCCTGGCTGGCGGGCTGATCCTGGTGGCGGCGATGGTGTCCGCCGGATGCGGCTACGCCCTCGCGGGCCGCGGGAGCTCGCTGCCGGATCACATCAGGCGAATCGGCGTGCCGATGTTCAGCAACCTGTCGGATACGCCGGAACTGGAGCGAATCCTCACGGAGGCCGTGCGCCAGGAACTCCAGGGCCGGGGACGGTACGTCATCGTGCCGGACTCGACGGGCGTGGACGCCGTGCTCACCGGCACCGTCCGGCCCGTCACGCTTGGCGTGGCCGCGCTCACCGATACGCGGCAGGCGCAGCGGTACCTCATCACCGTGACCGCGACCGTAGAGTTCAAGGACCTCCGGGACAACAAGGTGATCTGGTCGAACGGCAATGTGCGGGTCAGCGACGACTACGAGCTGCCCTCTGGAACCACCGAATCGGCAGCCGCGATCTTCACCCAGGATCAGCAGGCGCTGGTCCGGCTGGCACGGTCGTTCGCGCGCACGCTGGTCTCGTCGATCCTCGAGGCGTTCTAGTTTCCATCGTGCCGGCCCTCGACCCCGCCGCACTGCGCAAACAGATTCAGGGCAGGAAGCTCGCGCCGATCTATGTCCTGCATGGGCCCGACGTCCGTCTGATGGAGCAGATGGTCGATGCGTTCGAGGCGCTGATCGATCCCGCGGACCGGCCGTTCGCCGCCGAACGGATTCATGCCGGCGAGGAAGGCGGGTCGCCGCTGGACATCGCCGGGGCGGCGAACGTGTTCCCGATGTTGGGGGACCGCCGCCTCGTCGTGGTTCTTCGAGCAGAGCGCTTTCTGAAGCCTGCGCGGGCAAGGGCGGCGGCCGAGGACACGGAGTCGGATGGTGGGGACGGCGCGGAGGAAAGCGGAGACCCTGGCGTCGCCGATATCGGCCCCCTCGAGGACTATGTGGATTCACCGGCGCCGTTCTCGACGGTGGTGTTCGTGGCCGCCGCGATCGACAAGACGCGGCGACTGACCAAACGCCTCCTCGACAAGGCGCTGCATGTGGAGTTCGAAGGACTGGGCGGCAAGGACGCGCGAGAGCGTCGCGATGCCCGGCAGGATGCCGGCGCGCAGGTGCGCGCCGAGCTCGAGGCGGCAGGGAAATCGATCGATGCGCCGGCGCTGCAGATGCTGCTGGATCGATCGGGCAGCGACATCTCGAAGCTGCGGGGCGACATCGAGCGCCTGCTGCTGTACGTCGGGCCCGAAACGAAAATTTCGCGCGGAGACGTCGAGGAAGTCGTGACCGCCGAGACCGACGTCGATGACTGGGGCGTCGTGAATGCGATTGGCGATGGCGACGCGGCTCGCGCGCTTCGGGAAACGGCACTGCGGTGCGATCGCGGGGACTCGCCGCATCAGCTCGTGGGGCAGTTGCGCTGGTGGGTGTCGCAGCGGCTGGCGCCGTCGGCGCCAGATCGCGTCAAGACAGCGATGGACGCGCTGCTCCGCACCGACCTCGCCCTGAAGAGCTCGGGCGGCGACGAACGGGCGCTGCTGGAACGGCTGGTGCTCGACCTGACCGGACGACCGGTCCCGAAGCAGAGCTGGGGCCGTTAGGCGGATTTGCTGACGCGCCGCGCGATGCGCGACTTGTAGCGGCCCGCGGCGTTGTCGTGGATGATGCCCTTCGCGGACATCTTGTCGACAATCGAGAACGTCTTGCTGAGCGCGGCCTTGGCCTCGGCCGTCTTGCCGCCGTTGATCGCGGCGCGGATCGTCTTGAGAGCCGTCCGGAGGGACGAGCGCAGCTCGCGGTTGTGCGTCGTGCGCTTCAGGGTCTGGCGATGAGCCTTCATCGCGGATGCGTGTCGGGTAGCCACTTTAGGAAATCCTCACTCTTTGGCTCTGTGCCCCGAGCCGGCGGGCACTCCAGGGCCCGTTTCTGGCCCGGAAACACCGAAGTATAGCACCGTCACCCGCCCCGCTCCTTTTCGTCCCTGAGGCGGCGCCGCTCTCGCCGATCGGGCGTCTTTGCGGGTCGAAGTCCGCGCTTCGGTCCGGCGAGCTTTATCAGGTCCAGCAGGGCCTGCTCTTCAGCGGAGGGGGGTGGCGTCGTGTCTCCGTAGAGCAGCCGGGCCTCGGCCTTCGGGATGTGCCGATCGGCCAGGCCTCGCACCACGACCCGCTGCCGCCGGCCCAGCGTTCTCGTGATCTCGATGATGTCGCCAGGCTTGATTTCCCGGTGCGGCTTGGCCGAGTGGCCGTTCAGGCCCACCTTGCCACCCTTGCAGGCCTTCTGGGCCTCGGAGCGGGTGCGAAAGAGGCAGGCCACGTCGAGCCAGACGTCGAGGCGGACCGCCGTCAGTGTCTCCTCAGTCACTGAGAAAGACGGTACTTCAAATCCGTCTTATGCTCTTGCCCATGAAGCCTCCACGTTTCGCCGCGGTCGCCGTCGTGCTGGTGGTGTCCTTCCTGGCGGGGGCACCCCGCGCTCAGGCGCCGCCCAGGGTCACCTCGCCGATGCAGGAGTTCGGGCACAACTTCGGCGACGACTACTTCCTGGCCAACTACAGGCAGATTGAGGCGTACTGGCGGAAGCTCGACCGCGAGTCGGATCGGATGGTCGTGCAGTCGATCGGGAAGACCGCCGAGGGACGCGAGCAGCTCATGGCGATTGTGACGTCGCCGGAGAACCACAGGAACCTCGCGCGCTACAAGGAGATTTCCAGGCAGCTTGCCCTCGCCGAGGGCCTCACCGACGCGCAGGCGCGCGCGCTCGCGAAGGAAGGCAAGCCCGTGGTCTGGATCGACGGCGGCCTTCACGCCACCGAAACGCTCAGCGCGCAGCAGCTCGGCGAGATGGTCTATCGCATGGTGAGCGCGACCGATGACGAGACGATGAGGATTCTCGAGGACGTGATCATCCTGTTCGTCCACGTCAATCCGGACGGTAACGATCTCGTCGCCGATTGGTACATGCGCAATCCCGACCCTGCCGGGCGTTCGCTGACGAACCTGCCGCGGCTGTACCAGAAGTACATCGGCCACGACAACAATCGCGACTTCTTTGCATCCACACAGGCCGAGACCGAGAACATCAATCGCGTGCTCTACCGGGAGTGGTTTCCACAGATTCTCTACAACCACCACCAGAGCGGGCCGCAGGGCACCGTGCTGTGGTCGCCGCCGTTGCGGGATCCGTTCAACTACAACCAGGACCCGTTGCTCGTTCTCGGCATCCAGACGATCGGGATTGCGCTGCATTCGCGCCTGGCGGCGGAAGGCAAGCCCGGCGCGACCGCGCGGTCCGGCGGCCCCTATGACGGCTGGTGGAACGGCGGCATCCGCAACACCGCCGCGTTTCACAACACCATTGCGATCCTCACGGAGATGATCGGCAGCCCGACGCCGATGCGCATCCCGCTCGTGATGGACCGGCAGGTGCCCAACAGCGATCTGACATTCCCGGTGCCGCCGCAGGAGTGGCGCTTCAGGAGGTCGGTGGACTACTCGGTGTCGTGCAACCTGGCGGTGCTCGACATGGCGGCGAAGATGGGCGAGAACTTCCTCTACAACCGCTACGTGATGGGCAGGAACTCGATCGAACGCGGCAGCCGGGACACGTGGACGGCCGCGCCGCATCGGTACAGCCGCATTGTCGCCGAAGTAAGGGC
>CAZJTG010000293.1:0-4637 GCA_964548865.1 uncultured Solibacteraceae bacterium | reverse complement strand
GAGGCGGGCATTCCGCTGCCCATCGTCCGCAAGGCGGCCGCCTCGGCCGTGATCGACCGACACCGCACGCCCGACGGGCGGACGGCCACACCGACCGTCATCCTGATTCGTCGCGGCGAGGATGCGGGCGCGTGGATCGAGCGACCGGCGGCGCTGCAGACGTGGTACATCGCGCATGCCGATCTCTCGTCCAGCGAGCGGCTGGCCCGAAAAACCGGCTGGTACGACTGGGATCGCGGCGAATCGACCGTGGCCGAGATCGTGGCGCTCGTGGAACACACCGCCCGGTAACGCCGCCCCTACTTCTTCGTGGCCTTCAGGTGTTTGTCGTGCCACGCGAGGATGCGGCCCTCGAAGTCGATGGCTTCGGCCACACTGTTCGGCGGACGGTGCGCGCCGGTGGCGTAGTGCACCCATTCCACTTCGCGGCCGAGGCGGCGAAGCGCGTAGAAGATCTCCCGCGACTGATTCCCCGGCACGTTCGGATCGAGGTCGCCGCTGATCGTGAGGAGCGGCGTCCTGATGCGATCGGCCTGGAGGATCGCCGAGTGGTCGAGGTAGCGCTCCGGGTACTCCCAGAGCGTGCCACCGATTCGGTCCTGGCTCCTCTCGGGCGCGTGGGTATTGCGCACACCCAGCCGTTCGCTGTCGGTGTAGAAGCTGACCATGTTCACCTTGCCCGAGATGTTGACCGCCGATTTGAAACGGTCGGTCTGCGTGATGAGGAGCACCGTGGCGTAGCCACCGTAGCTCGTGCCCTGCACGCCGAGCCGTTCCGGATCGGCCACGCCCATGTCGATGAGTTTGTTGGCCGCGGCCGTCACGCCCTTGATCCACGACTCCCCCGGGCGGCCGACGACCAGGTTCACTGACGGCGTGAAGAAGGCGTAGCCGTTGTCGCAGAGGAAGGTCGCGCGCGCGGAGAAGCCGTTGTCGAAGAACGTCTCGTACACTTCGAAGACGGTCGGGTACGCCCGCCCGGGCACGTAGTTGGTGGGATACCTCAGGACGCCGAAGAGCTCCTTGCCGTCGGCGTCGCGGTATTTCACGAGTTCGGACTTCGGCAGCGCCCGCTCGGAGAGCCACGGATTGAGCGACGTGATCGGCTTCAGCGTGCGAAACGAGGGATCGGTGACGTAGAGGTCGGCCGGCCGGTCGCCGTCCGAAACCGGCAGAATGAACTTCTTCCCGTCGCGCGACATGCGCGCTGCACCAAACAACCGCGAGTCCCTGACGAGCGTCGTCATCTGGCCGGTCGTCGAATCGATCTTCACGAAGCCGCGATCCCATTTGTCCTTCGCGCTCCACGTGGCGTACACCGCCGATCCGTCCGGCGCCCAGTCCATGATGGACATCCGCGGGTTCTTCGCCTCATCCTTGTCGAGCGTCAGGATCTGCTTGCGCGAACCGTCGGCGATCGTGAGCACGTACCAGCCCTTGCTGCTCGTGACGATGAGCTTCGAGCCGTCGCGGCTGAACGCGCCGGCCGAGAAACTCTCGGCGGCCTCGGTGTCCTTCTTCTCGTCGGCCGCACCCATCGGCGCCGCCGGTTTCTCAGGCGCCTTCGGTTTCGGCGTCAGGTTCCGGGCCTCACCACCGTCGACGCCGCGCACGAAGACCTCGCCGCCCTTGGCGTACGCGAACGTCTTGCCGTCATCCGCCCAGCGCAGGGCCAGGCCCTTCAAGTCTTTCGGAGCGAACAGGGTCCTCGGTTCCGACTGGCCAGGCGCCGCGACGAGCAGGCGGGCGCCGCTGCCGCCGATGACTTCGTAATCGGTCTTTTCGGTGACGTCTTCCTGGAACACGACGAACGAATGGTCACGCGGCAGCTGGACGTTCATGAGCTTGCGCTCAGGCAGCCGATCGGTGACGCTGCCCGTGGCCACGTCGACCTCGGCCACGCTGCGCCACCGGGCCTCCCGGCCGAGCGCGTCCCAGTCCAGGAATGGATCGCTCGACTTCTGCACGATGATGGGCCCCGCCGTGAGGTTGCGGAACCTGGCGGCGGCCTGCTGATCGCGTTGCGGCGACCGCATCGACACCACGACGCGCGAATCGTCGGGCGTCCACTCCAGGCCCGAGTTGGCGGCCAAGAGATTGGCGGTCCTGGGCGCCACATCCGCGAGCGGCCCGGTGGCCGGCCCCACCATCAGGGTGATCTTGCCGGCCGGCGTCACGACGAGGGCGGCGAGGCGCCTGCCGTCGCGCGAGAACGCGGCCTGTCGCAGGTTCACGAGCTTCTCGCCGAGCGGGTAGCTCCGCTGGCCCGTGTCCGTGTCGACCACCGCGAACGTCACCGCTGACGGCGCGACGTACGTCGGATCGCCGTAGCGAGCGTTGTTGGTTTCGGCGTTATCCCAGGTGCGGCGCTCGGTGAGCGCCACCAGCCGGCCGTCATCGGTCAGGGCTTGAATGGACGCCGTGACCACCTTCAGCATGTCCTCGGCGGTGAACGCCGACCGTTCCGCGGGTTTCAGTTGCGCGGCGGCCGCCGCCCCGGTCAACAAGATCGCCGTCAGCAACGCGAGTGCTCGCTTCATGTCCATGCTCCTGTCATCGCCGTGGGAAACGTCGGCATCGTAGCATCGCTCGCGGAACGGAGCTCGGCGTCCTGAAGACGTTCTCTACGGTTCCGGCATAATATGCGCCATGCGTTCAGGGGCGCGGGCGGGAGCGCTGGCCGCCGCGGCCGCGTGCCTGGCGGTCTCCATCGCCGGGGCGGCCGGGCCGGATGTCCGGGCCTTGGACACCGGGGAGGCAGGCGCCCAGGCGCCGGCGCTCGCACCGATCGTCTTCAACCGCGATATCCGTCCCATCCTCTCCAATAACTGCTTCGCGTGTCACGGTCCGGATGAGCAGCAACGGCAGACCAGGTTCCATTTCGACACGAAGGAAGGAATGTTCGCCGAGCCCGGCGTCATCGTTCCCGGCAATGCCGCGCAGAGCCTGCTCTACCGGCACATCACCGCCACGGATCCGGCGCAGCGCATGCCACCGCCGAAGTCCGGGTACGCGCTGACACAAAAACAGATCGACCTGCTGAAGAGGTGGATCGACGAAGGCGCCATGTGGGACGCGCACTGGGCGTACTCGTCACCGAAGCGCCCGGACCTTCCGGCGGTGCGGCGTGCCGACTGGGTGCGGACACCCATCGATCGATTCATCCTGGCGCGCCTCGAGCGCGAGGGACTGACGCCCTCGCCGGAAGCCGACAAAGTCACGCTGCTGCGCCGCCTGACCTACGACCTCACCGGCCTGCCGCCGACCCTGAGCGAAGTCGAAGGGTTCCTGGCGGATCGTTCGCCCGACGCGTACGAATCACGCGTGGATGCGCTGCTGGCGTCACCGCGGTTCGGCGAGCGCCTGGCGATGCCGTGGCTCGACGCGGCCCGGTACGCGGATTCACACGGCTACCACATCGACAGCTTGCGTGGCATGTGGCCGTGGCGCGATTGGGTGATCGACGCCTTCAACCGCAACCTGCCCTACGATCAGTTCGTCATCCAGCAGATTGCCGGCGACCTGCTGCCCGGCGCGACCCGCGAGCAGAAGATCGCCTCGGGCTTCAACCGCAATCACATGATCAACTTCGAAGGCGGTGCGATCGCCGAGGAGTACCAGGTCGAGTATGTGATGGACCGCGTGGACGCCACATCATCGGCGTTCATGGGACTGACGATGGGCTGCGCGCGATGCCACTCGCACAAATTCGATCCCATCAGCCACAAGGAGTTCTATCAGTTCTACGCGTTCTTCAACAACGTGCCGGAACGCGGCCTCGACGGCCGGAACGGGAACGCCGATCCGGTGCTGCCCCTGCCCTCGCCCGAGCAGCAGCGGCAACTGGACGCCCTGGACGCGGCGATCGGCGCGCGAACCAGGGCCCTGGCCGATGCGGTCGTCGGTCCGCTGCAGATCGAATGGGAGCAGACACTGGCCCAGAGCAGCGCGGCGGGAGAGATCGCCGGGCTGACCTCGCACTACGAACTGGATGGCAGCTTCTCCGACGCTTCCGGCCGCTATCAGCACGGCCGGACCGTCTCGGGTGATCCGACCTTCGGCGCGGGCAAGATTGGCCGCGCGGTGACGTTCGACGGCGACACCGAAATCAGTTTCGGCAACGTCGGCGCGTTCGAGCGGCACGAGGCGTTCAGCCTGGCCGTCTGGGTGCGGGGCGCCGGCAACCTGCCGATGGCGGTCCTGCAGAAGCTGGATGGACGGGGCTACGAGATCGCGTTCGAGGACGTCGTGCTCGCCGGCGTCCAGCGCTGGGCCGGGCGGCTGACCGTGACCCTGGCATCCGGCGCGCCCGGTCGCGGCATCCGGATGCGATCGCGCGAGCGATTCCGTTACGGCGACTGGTATCACGTCGCGCTGACGTACGACGGGTCGGGCAAGGCCGCCGGCCTCCGCATATTCGTCGATGGCAAACCGATCGAAACGGAGGTCGTGCGCGACGAGGCCGGCGAGTCGTTTGCGACCGACGCGCCGCTCACAGCCGGCGGCATGGCCTTCGGCCGGCGGTTCAACGGCGCCCTCGACGACTTGCGGCTCTTCAGCCGCGCGCTGACGGCTCCGCAAGTCGAGCAACTGGCGGTCCACCATCCGGCGCGCGTCGTCATTTCCGGCCTCACAGG
>CAZJTG010000292.1:0-4653 GCA_964548865.1 uncultured Solibacteraceae bacterium | reverse complement strand
TGCGCTACCGGCTCAACGGCAGCGAGACTTCGCCGCCCTTCGCCGATGAAGCCAGGCCCGCCTCCAATATCTCCTGCGCGTCGCGCCCCACGCGGTCATTGCCGCCACGAGCGCGCAGAGCCGGAGCGAGTCGCGACGCCACCCACGCGGCGTGATGGCCGACAGGGACACCGCGGCGATCGAGAGCGCCGCGGCGTCGCCCGACCGCGCCGCCGTCAGGGCTCCCGCCGAAGCGCCCACGAGCGAGGCGACCGCGATCCAGAGGCCTGGATGAACCACGTCCCGGCGTCTGCAAAAACCGCCGCGCCCGCACCCCTGGACCGTGCGCGCTCGTCCTGATTGGCCGGGGGAAGCCTTTCCAATCCGGCGGGCAAGGACGTGGAAGTTTCTCCAACTAGGATTAGAGTGCACAGCGGATGACCGCGACCGCTTCGCCCCTTCCACCGGGATCGAAGATCGGCGGCTATGTGGTCGAGCGACTCCTCGGTCACGGCGGCATGGGCGACGTGTATCTGGCGCGTGACATGGCCCAGGAGCGCCCCGTCGCACTGAAGGTGCTACCCGCCGAGGCCACGCACGACGTCGGACGTCAGAACCGCCTGCAGCTCGAGGGTCGCGTGCTGCAGAGCCTGCGCCACCCGTACATCTGCTCGGTCTTTGAGATCGGCGAGGACGCGGGTTGCGTGTTCCTTGCGATGGAGTACGTGGAGGGCCGCACGCTGCACGACGTCATGGCCGGGGGGCGCCTCGACCCAGCGCGCGTCGTCGAGATCGGAACTCAGCTGGCGGAGGCGCTCGAGGCCGCGCGCCTGGCAGGTGTCGTGCACCGGGACCTCAAGGGCGCCAACGTCATGGTGCTGCCGTCTGGTGACATCAAGGTCCTGGACTTCGGTCTCGCGAAGTTCGCGTCATCCAGCGAACAGCGCCTGATGAATCCGGTCGCCCGGCCGACGGATCCCGGGCTGATCTTCGGCACCGCGGAGTTCATGTCGCCCGAGCAGGCGCTCGGCCGGGAAGTCGATCACCGAAGCGACCTGTTTTCACTCGGCGTGATTCTGTTCGAGCTTCTGACTGGCGGGTTGCCGTTCAAGGGCGACACACGGATGGAGCTGTTCTGGTCCATCCTCAACACGCAGCCTCCCTCGGTCGTCGATGTCAATCCAGACGTGTCGCCCTCGCTCGCGGCGCTTGTCGCGAAGCTCCTGCGGAAGGACGCCAAGGACCGGCCGCAGACGGCCGACGAGGTACGGCTGGCGCTCGAGGGAATGCGGCCCAAACCGGGCGACGATCGAATCAAGGCGAAGGCCGAGCGCCGGCGCTGGATCGCGCGGGTCGGTGGCTCGGCCCTGGGCGTCGTATTGACCCTGACGATGTTGCCGTTCGTGCAGGCCGGCGGATCGTGGGTTGACAATCTGCGCGAGACGAGCGTGCTCAACGCGGGCACCGTCTGGCTCTCGACGGATCTGATCTACGACATGACGCGGGTCGTCGACCGCGCGGTGCGTCCATCGGTCGCCTGGGTGAGGAACGACGGCGGCGTGCTCTACAGCACCATGCAGAGCGGCGGTCGAAGTGCGCTCTGGCTGAAGGTCCCCGGGGAACCGACCCCCAGACTCGTCGTCACGGATGCCGGTTCGGCGGCGGTCGCCCAGTCCGACCAGGTGTTCTTCGCGCGGAACACCGCCGGGCTGTTTCGGACGACGCTCGCGGGCGTGACTCCGGAACAGGTCGCGGACGGTCCAGTGCTCCACCCCTACGCGAGCCGCGATGGCCGGACGGTCACGTTTGTCAGGCCGGCCGGCGGCGGCTACACGCTCTGGGGCGTGCCGTCGGAGGGCGGCCCCCCGTATCGGCTTTCACCCATCGTCGCGAGCGGTATCCCTCGCGTCTCGCCCGACCTCTCGCGCGTGGCGATTCAGCAGTCGCACGACGTGCTGATTTGTGATTTGCCGGGCTGCGGCAACCAGGAGACGCTGCCGATCGACTCCCTTCTCGGCTGGACCCCTGACGGCACGTCTCTGGTGCACCTGGGCGCGCCGGGCATCGCAAACATCTGGCTCACAAACATCGAGGACGGCAGCGTGCGTCAGCTGACGAGGTTCACGGACGAGACCACTACCAGTGTCGCGTGGTCCGGGAACGGCCGCCGGATTGCCGTGACCCGGCAGCCGACCCTGGCCGATGTCGAGTGGTTCGGACTGTTCCGGCGGTAGTTCATGATTGCCAGATCGGGAACGTTTGAGCTACGCTGAGGCCGCAATTTTCGAGACTCATGAAGCGGCGGAGACGCCTTTAGGAGACCACATGCAGACCTACCGGAAAGTGACGATCGCACTCGCGGCCGCCGCCATGGTTCTAACCGCGGCGCCGGCATTCGCCCAGGGCGCCGGCCAGACGCAGGTCAATACCGGCCTGGGTATTGGCGTGCTTGGCGGCCTGACGTTCACATCGGTCAACAGCGAGAACAACCTGGCGTCCGACAACGGCAGCGGATTCATCCTCGGCATCTTCTTCGGCGGCAACCGCGACGGCCGCGCCGGCCTGATGGGCGAAGCCAGCTACGTCACGAAGAAGCGGATGATCGTCGGCAAGGGCGAGACCAAGACCACCTACGTCGAACTGCCGGTCCTGCTCCGCATCAACACGGGCTACCGTGAGCGCGACAAGCCGAGCCTGTACTTCCTGGTGGGCCCGGTGTTCGACATCCAGATCAAGGCCGAAGACGGGGCGAACAGCCCGGATGACGTCTATCAGGGTCTCGACATCGGCCTGATGTTCGGCGCCGGCTTCGAAGTGGTGCGCATCGGCATCGAGGGCCGTTACTCCTACGGCCTGAAGTCGGTGCTCGCGACCGACGCGGCCGTGAACGCCGGCTTTGGCAGCGTGAAGCTGAACACGCTCTCGATCGTGGCGAAGATTCGGTTCAACTAGACATCTCGCGTTCGTCGACATCCGGCGCCAGGCTTCGGCCTGGCGCCTTTTTCTTGTCATGGCTGCCTCGCACGCCCGCTGCAATCGCGTACTTCGGCGTCCACGGGCTTGCAATCCGACACGACAGGCGTTGGAATAGTTCCTGCGCCATGATGAAGTCCCGCGTTGCCCTGTCGATTCCGGCCGACTCAATCACCGAACACTTCGTCAGGTCATCGGGCCCCGGCGGCCAGAACGTCAACAAGGTTTCGAGCGCCGTCGAACTTCGGTTTGCGCTGGGCCGATCCGGCCTGGCCGGGGACGTCCAGGCCAGGGTGGCGAAGCTCGCTGGCCACCGGCTGGCGGCCGGAGACGTGATCGTCATCCACGCCCACGAACACCGGACTCAATTGAAGAACCGGGAGGCGGCGCGGGAACGGCTTGCCGATCTGCTGGCGCGAGCTTCTCGGAAACCCAAACCGCGCCGGCCAACCCGGCCGACGGTCGTCGGGCGTGAGAAACGCCTGGCGTCGAAGCACCGCCGGTCGGCGGTGAAGAAGCGACGAACAACGCGGCCGGACGAAGACTGAATCGCTACGTCGCCACGGCCCGTCGCTCGGCGTAATACTCCTGCAACGACTTCACGCCCATCCCTTCCGTGCGCAACGCTGCGATGGCCGCCACGGCGGCCGATGCGCCGGTGAGCGTTGTAATGGCCGGCACGCCCTGGAGCATCGCGGCACTCCGGACAGCACGGTCGTCGAAGAACGATTCGCGGCCGAGCGGGGTGTTGATGACGAGCGAGATGCGCTTGTTGAGCAGTTCGTCGCCGACGTGCGGACGCCCTTCGTTCACCTTGAAGATGATGTCCACCTCGAGTCCGTGCGCCCGCAGATAAGCGGCGGTTCCGCGCGTGGCGACGAGGCGGAAGCCAAGTGCCGCGAGTTCGCGGGCGATGGGAACGACGCCGGCCTTGTCGAGGTTGTTGACGCTGATGAACGCCGTGCCGGATTGCGGCAGCTTCTGCCCCGCCCCCAGTTGCGCCTTGGCGAACGCCGTGCCAAAGGACTCGGCGCCGCCCATGACCTCGCCGGTCGACTTCATCTCGGGGCCGAGCAGCGTGTCGACGCCCGGGAAGCGCACGAACGGGAACACGGGCGTCTTGACGAAGAACCCGGACACCTGCAGGTCCTCGGTCACGCCCTGATCCGCCAGCGACTGTCCGATCATGAGGCGCGCCGCGACCTTGGCGAGCGGCGTGCCGGTGGCCTTCGAGAGATACGGCACGGTGCGCGACGCCCGGGGATTCACCTCGAGCACGTACACCACGTCGTCCTTCACCGCGAACTGGGTGTTCATCAGGCCGATGACATTCAGCGCCCGCGCGATGCGCCGCGTGTATTCACGGATCGTGGCGATGTGCCGGTCGTCAAGCTTGAAGGGCGGCACGACGCACGAGCTGTCGCCGGAGTGAATGCCGGCCTGTTCGATGTGCTCCATGATGCCGCCGATCACCACGGCCCCGGTCGCGTCGGCGAGGCAGTCCACGTCGATCTCGGTGGCGTCCTCGAGGAACTTGTCGATGAGGATCGGATGTTCCGGAGACGCGTTCACGGCGTGGCGCATGTAGCGGTCGAGCGCGCCCATGTCGTACACGATCGCCATCGCGCGGCCGCCCAGCACGTAGGAGGGCCGGACGACCACAGGGAACCCGATTTCGGTCGCGACGGCGCGCGCCTCGTC
>CAZJTG010000291.1:0-4660 GCA_964548865.1 uncultured Solibacteraceae bacterium | reverse complement strand
CACGTTCTGGAAGTACGTGCCATCGTCGCCCATCGGCTTCACGCCCCACTGCCGCAGATGCTGCGCCACGTAGGCCGCCGCGAGCCCGTAGCCCTCCGTATAGATCTGCCGGCCCTGCAGGGCGTCGGACGCGAGATAGCCGAGGTACTCGCGCATGTCCGCCTCGCTGATCGTGGCGAATTTCACTTTGCTGGGCGTCGGCGCCTGCGCAAAGAGGCTCCAGGGCTGCAGGAACGCGGCCGCCAGGGCAACAGCTGACCACGCGAAGATGCGATTGGTGTGTTGGCGTGATTTCACAAAGCCTCCGGGGAGAAGACGACACAGAATAGGACAAACGACGCCAACGACGCCAGCGACGCCAGAGGCCTCTGGCGTGCGCATCAAACTGCACGGTCAGAACACGAAGCGCTGGCCGTCGCGAACCACGTCTTTCTGACCGAGTTCCTTGTTCGTGTGGTTCAGATGGATGAACCACACGCCGGCGCGACTGCCTCGGAGGAGCTCGCGAGTCTGAGGGATGAGCGGGTGTGGAATGTCCGCAATCGACCGGCCCGGAAGCTCATCAGCTGAGGCGAACGTACCGTCGAGAAACGCGAGGTCTACCGAATCGGCCAGTGTCCGGATGCTGCGCGGCCACTTACTCCACTGATCGATGTCGGGAATGAACAGTGCGCGCTTCGATCCGCGCTCGATGAGATAGCCCACGGTATCCGTGAACTCGTCGCGATGCGGCACCGTGAAGGACACCACGCGGACGCCGTCGGCCAGCGGAACGGCCGCATCGGGCGCCATCGCACGCACCTCGATGTTCGAGAGTGAAACCAGCTGGCTCCAGGGACCGTTCGTCCTCAGGAATCCCGCCATTCGCTCGCTGCCGTACACAGGCACGCCCTTCGCGTTCAGTGACTCCCGGCCCAGGAACATCAGACCGGTGTAGTGGCCGATGTGGGCATGCGTGAGGAACACGGCTGTCGGGGGCTGCCCGCCGTTGAGCGTCCCGAGTTGCGACACCATGTCCGGCGTCGCGTCGAAGAGGTACGACACGCCGAGCAATCGGTTGACCAGACCCAGGCTCGACACACGCTCGGGTCTGCGACGCCCTTCGCGGATGGACCGGCAGAGTTCCTGGTTGCAGCCGAGGTGCGGGATGCCCGCGTCCTGGGCGACACCAAGGACGACGATTTCCCAGTGCGACGCCCGTGAAGGCAGGGCGCCTGACCGCTGCAGGGCCTCGATCGCGGCCGTGGACAGCACGGCGGCGCCCAGCACCAGAGGAATCGCCGCGCCCAGGTTCATCGGCCCGACGGCTTGCCGTCGCTCGTGGCATTCGTGAGCACCATGCTGATCAAGGTGCTGAAGAGGCTGATCAGCACGGCCGCCACGATCGTCCGGAACAGACCCTGCACGATGAAGCCCGGAACGAACACCGAGGCCAGCCAGAGGCAGAATGCCGTGACGAAGAAATAGAAGACGCCGAGCGTGAGCACGGTGATGGGCAGCGTGAGCAGCGCGATCACGGGCTTGACGATCGCGTTCACCAGCGAGAGCGCGGCGCCGGCCAGGAACGCGTCGCGCCAGGAGGCGACGGACACGCCTTCCAGCAGATACGCAACGAAGTAAATGGCCACAGAGTTGGCCACCCAGGTGACGACGATGCCCATCATGATGAGTCCTTTCAGTTCAGCGTCGGCGGGCGCGCGCTGCCGCAGAACGGACGTGCCGGAGGAGGGAATCGAACCCACACGGGGGGTAAACCCCACAAGATTTTGAGTCTCGCGCGTCTGCCAGTTTCGCCACTCCGGCGCGAACACTCATCTTATACGGAGCCGGCCGGGCTGACCGCGGCCATCCTCGGCGCCGTCGCGACCGTCACGCCGGCCGCCGGAAGCGCCGCCTGGAGGCGACGGATGATCTCGTGCCTGACGAGCGGCTGATCCGTGAATTCCCTCGTCCAGACGTGCACCACGACCCGAATGCCGAGATCGGTGAAGGACGCGAGGCGCACGGCCGGGTCGCGGCCGGGAATGCCCCCTGGGACGTCCCGCATCACCTCGCGGGCCACGTCCAGGCTGACGCGCTCTGCCGCCCCGATGTCGGAACCCGGCGCGATCGTGAACTCCACGGACATCGCCGACTCCCGGGTCGGCCGGTGGAAGTTCGTGACGAGCGCCTGCGCGAGTTTCGCGTTGGGAATGATGACGACATTTCCGGCTGGCGAGACGAGTTGCGTCGCGTGCCAGCTGAAATCCGCCACGGTCCCCTCGGGGCCAGGCTCGAGCCTGATGTGGTCGCCGATGCGAATCTGGCCGGCCAGCGCGATGAAAAGACCGGCGAAGAGATTCGATAGCGGTTCCTGGAGAGCGAGCGCGACCGCCAGCCCGCCGACGCCGAGGGCGGCAAGGACTGGCGTGACCTGGACGCCGAGGCCGTTCAGGATCACGAGCAGGCCCACCGTGAAGATGACCATCCTCACGACATTGCGCATGAGGCCGGACACCTGCACCTGGGGATTGAGGCGCGGCACGAACGACGACACCAGCCGGACGGCGATGCCCGCAAGCGCGGTCGTGACCGAGAGGATCGCGATCGCGGACACGAGGTTCCTGGCGTGGCCGCTCGCCTCGGCCGACAGGGACCAGTAGCTGATGGAGAACCAGCAGCCGGCCAGCACGCCCCAGAACGGCATCCGGCGCTGCAGTTCCAGGATGACCGCGTCGTCCCAGTCCCCCGCCGTGCTCGCGGCCATCCGGTGCAGGCGGTTGATCACGATGCGGTTGATGAGGAATCCGACGACAAGGCCGACGGCGATTGTCGCGACGGTCCAGACGGCGTGATCGAGCATCGGCCAGCGCGTCAGCGCGAAGTCCATGAGGCCTATTCTGATCCACGAGCCGCGTCTTCGGAACCCCCGAACCGTCGGATCCCTTACGATGCCGATCCGCATGCCCGGCCGCGACATCCGAGTACTGGCGTTCCATGCGGCGTACCGCTGCCGGAACAGCGGCGTCTGCTGCACCTCCGACTGGCCCATTCCGATTGAAACGGACCGCCTGGGGCGAATGCAGGCCGCGCTCGCACGGGGCCGGCTGCGTCCAGTCCAACGGCCGGAAGCGGCGCCGTTCGTCTATCTGCCCGATGCGCCGGCCGACACGCCCGCCATCCTCGCCAGGTGTGGCGGCGCGTGTGTCTTCCACGAACCGGCGGGGCGCTGTGCGATCCACACGGCCCTCGACCACGACGCCCTGCCGCTTGCCTGCCGGCAGTTTCCGCGTGTCTCGGTCGCCGATCCACGAGGCGTGTCGGTCACCCTCTCGCATTACTGTCCGACCGCAGCGGCCCGGCTGGGTGACCGGCATTCAGACGGCGAGACCCTCCTCATCAATCCCGCGACATTCCCTCCTGACGGCGAGTACGTCGGCCTCGACGCGACGACATCGCTGCCGCCACTCCTGCGGCCGGGCCATCTGATGGACTGGGATTCCTGGTGGGGGTTCGAACAGCTGAGTATCGACGCGCTGCTCGGTGCCGGGAAGGACGCAGTTGAAGCCGTCGCCCACGTCCGCCGCAATGTGGAGTCGCTGCGTGGATGCTCCACGCCGGAGTGGCTGAGGAGCGAGCTTGTCGACGACGCGCTGAAATCAGTGCCGGTCGATTACCGATCGCACGCGCACTGGCGCGAGGCGATGCCGACAGACGACCGAACCACACGGCGATTCCTGGCGTCGCACGCCTTCGCGAATTGGGCGATTCACACCGAGGGCGGCCTGGTCGCGTGGCTGCGATCGATCGAGACGGCCCACGCCTTTCTCCAATCCGGCGCCGGCATCCGCCATACCGATCTGGTCCTGCGGCACCTCGCAGGTGAGTACCTCACCTGACGTACCTGACCTACCCGAGCCTTACTCCGCGCCCATGAACGGGTATCGGTAGTCCTTCGGGGGCGCCAGGGTTTCTTTGATCGTCCGGGTGTTGACCCAGCGGATGAGGTTGAGTTTCGACCCGGCCTTGTCGTTCGTACCCGACGCGCGGGCGCCGCCGAACGGCTGCTGGCCCACCACGGCGCCCGTGGGCTTGTCGTTGATGTAGTAGTTGCCGGCGGCGTTCCGCAGCGCGCTCGAGGCCTCGCGAACGGCCTGGCGGTCGTCTGCGAACACGGCGCCGGTGAGCGCGTACGGGGACGTCTTGTCCACCGTCTTCAGCATGTCCTTCCACTTGTGGTCCGGATAGACGTACGCCGTGACCACCGGTCCGAAGATTTCCTCGCAGAGCAGCTTGTAGTCGGGCTTGTTCGTCTGCACGAGCGTGGGCTCGATGAAATAGCCCTTGCTGTCGTCGCACTTACCGCCCTGAATGACCTTCGCCGTCTTCTTCGCCTCGGCGATGTACCCCGAGATCTTGTCGAACGCCTTCCTGTCGATCACCGCGCTCATGAAGTTGCGGAAATCGCGCGGATCGCCCATCCGGATGTCCCGCATCATGGCGACGACCTGATCCCGCACGTTCTTCCAGAGCGACTGCGGCACGTAGATGCGGCTGGCCGCCGAGCACTTCTGGCCCTGATACTCGAATCCGCCTCGCACGATCGCCACGGCCAGCGCCGTCGCGTCGGCCGACGGATGCGCGACGATGAAGTCCTTGCCGCCGGTTTCGCCGACCAGGC
>CAZJTG010000290.1:0-4684 GCA_964548865.1 uncultured Solibacteraceae bacterium | reverse complement strand
CCGGTTCCCCGCCCTCGCGAAGCCAACTGATAATGCCGATCGAAGACGTCGTCTCGATCTCAGGTCGTGGCACCGTCGACACGGGGCGTGTCGACCGCGGCATGGTCAAGGTCGGCGAGGAAGTCGAGATCGTGGGCTTCAAGGCCACCGAGAAGAAGGTCGTCACGGGCGTCGAGATGTTCCGCAAGCTGCTCGATGAGGGCGTGGCGGGCGACAACATCGGCGTGCTTCTGCGCGGCGTGGAAAAGGAAGACGTCGAGCGCGGTCAGGTCCTCTGCAAGCCGGGGTCGATCCTGCCGCACACGAAGTTCAAGGCCGAGGTGTACATCCTGTCGAAGGACGAGGGTGGCCGCCACACGCCGTTCTTCAACGGCTATCGTCCGCAGTTCTATATCCGGACGACCGACGTGACCGGCACGCTCCATCTGCCGGAAGGCGTCGAGATGGTCATGCCGGGCGACAACACGCCGATTACCGGCGAGCTGTTGACGCCCGTCGCGCTCGAGAAGGGCGCGCGCTTCGCGATTCGTGAGGGCGGCCGCACGGTGGGCGCCGGCACGATCAGCGAAATCATCGAGTAGTGGAATTGACGACGTGATGGGGTGACGATTGGCTCGCCGGTCAATCGCTTCATCCGTCACGCGGTCAATGAGATTGAGGGACTGCAATGCGCGAAATCGTGACGCTGGCGTGCACCGAGTGCAAGCGGCGGAATTACAGCACGACGAAGAACCGACGCAAGAGCTCGGAGCGGCTGGAGTTCAGCAAGTTCTGTCGGGCGTGCCGCAAGCACACGCCGCACAAAGAAAGTAAGTAAGAGGCGCGACCGAGCGGTCAGCGAAGGGTAAAACAGGTCAGTAGCTCAATTGGTAGAGCATCGGTCTCCAAAACCGAGGGTTGGGGGTTCGAGTCCCTCCTGACCTGCCAGTAGTCGAGACCGATGGCGGGATGAATTGTGAAGGCAGCGATGCTGGATAACTTGAAAGAATCACCGGACCAGGTCGTTGGATGGTTCGGGCGTGGGCGGCGCTTCCTCACGGAGGTTCAGAGCGAGCTCGGCCGCGTCACCTGGCCGACACGCCGCGAAGTGTGGGCGACGACGATCGTCGTGATTCTGACGTCCATGCTGTTCGGCATTTATCTCTATCTCGTCGACGTCGGGCTGTCGTCATTCATGAGCTGGGCGTTCAAGTTCTTTGGTGCGGCGTAACACGGGCGCGGGGTGAGTGCGCCATGCAGGCCATGACCGACGACAAGACAAAGCAGTGGTACATCATCCACACCTACTCGGGTTTCGAGAACAAGGTGAAGGAATCGCTCGAACAGCGCGTCCAGGCCTACGGGCTGGGCGACGAGATCGGCGAGATCCTGATCCCGACCGAGGACATCGTGGAGAAACGCGGCGGGCGCGAAGTGAAGAGTTCGCGCCGGTTCTTCCCGGGGTACATCCTCGTGGAGATGCACATGTCGGACAACGCCTGGCATGTCGTCAAGAACACGCCGAAGGTCACGGGGTTTGTCGGCGCCGGATCGAAGCCGTCGCCGCTGTCCCGCGAGGAAGTCGACCAGATCCTCCATCAGGTGACGGTGGCGGCCGAGAAGCCGAAGCCGAAGTACTCGTTCGAGCGCGGCGATCAGGTCCGGATCAACGAGGGGCCGTTCGCGAGTTTCAACGGCGTGGTCGACGACGTGAACACGGATCGGAACACGCTGAAGGTGATGGTGACGATTTTCGGCCGCGCAACACCGGTCGAACTGGATTTCCTGCAAGTCGAGAAGCTGTAGATACCGCGAACCCCGCGACGTAGGAGCGGGGGGTGAGCGTGCGAGCGGCAGGAGCCGCGAGCAGCGCGCGGGGGTGGGGCCCCGCGAGCCAGTAAGAAGAATCGGGCCCCAGCGAACGAGTAGATAAACGATGGCAAAGAAGATTCAAGCCCAAGTGAAGCTCCAGATCGCCGCGGGCAAGGCGACGCCCGCGCCGCCGGTCGGCACGGCGCTCGGCCCCCACGGGCTGAACATCATGGACTTCTGCAAGAACTTCAACGCGAAGACGGCGAAGGACGACGGGCTGATCATTCCGGTCGTGGTGACGATCTACTCCGACCGTTCCTACACGTTCATTACCAAGACGCCGCCGGCGGCCGTGCTGCTCAAGCGCGCGGCCAATATCGCGAAGGGCTCCGGCGAGCCGAACAAGACCAAGGTCGGAACGGTGACCGCCAGGCAGGTCGCCGAGATCGCCAAGCTCAAGCTGCCCGATCTGAATTGCGAATCGATCGACTCTGCGATGCGGTCGGTCCGCGGAACGGCCCGCTCGATGGGACTGGACGTGATCGACTAAGAGAAGACCGCGAAGTCCGCGCCGGTCAGGCGCGGCGCGGAGCGGAGCGCGCGGGGGTGGGGCCCCGCGAGCAGGGAAGAAATGTGGCAGGCCCTGACGGGCCGTTACGACCACGAGGAGTTTGTCAATGCGTACGCGCGGGAAGAAGTACCACGCGGCCCGGCAGCAGGTGCCAGCCCGTCCTCACAAGATCGAAGAGGCGGTGCCGCTCATCCAGAAGGTCAAGTACACCAAGTTCGACGAGACCGTCGAAGTGGCGGTGCGACTCGGCGTGGATCCGAAGCACTCGGACCAGATGGTCCGGGGCACCGTCGTGCTCCCGCATGGACTCGGCAAGTCCAAGAAGGTGCTGGTCATTGCGGGCACCGACAAGCAGCGAGAGGCGAAGGAGGCCGGCGCGGACGAGGTGGGCGGCGACGAAGTCGTCGATCGCATTCTTGGCGGCTGGACGGACTTCGACGCCGTCGTGGCCACGCCGGACATGATGCGGTCGGTCGGCAAGCTCGGCAAGGTGCTCGGCCCCAAGGGCCTGATGCCCAACCCGAAGACGGGCACCGTCACCGTGGACGTGGCCAAGGCCGTGCAGGAAATCAAGGCCGGCAAGGTGGAGTTCCGCGTGGACAAGGCGGGCGTCGTGCACGCGCCGATCGGCAAGATTTCGTTTGCCGCGGAACGCCTGATCGCAAACGCGCATGCGCTCATGGAGAACATCGTCAAGGCCAAGCCCGCCGCGGCGAAGGGCCGGTATCTGAAGAACGTGACGATGTCGTCGACGATGGGCCCGGGCGTGCTCATCGACACGTCGCACGTGGATGAGTTGATCAAGCACTGACAAGGGCAGTGGGCAAAGGGCAGAGGGCAAAGGTGGGGAACCGGCCTCACGCGAGCCGTCTGATTGGTTTGACAAGAGCGCCCGAGCAAAGCGAAGGGCGCCCGCGCGAACGGAGTGGGGAGTCAGGGGCCCCGCGAGTGAGCGCGTGAGGGGGGTGCGGCGGGGACGAAGTCCCCCCCGCGTACAGAAGATGGCAGTCAGCAAAGCAGAAAAAGTGACCGAGCAGGGCGCGCTGGAGACGCTGTTCAAGGCAGTGGACACCGCCGTGCTCGTCGACTACAAGGGCGTGACGGTGCCGCAGGTGACCGAACTGCGCCGGCAGATCCGCGCCGCCGGCGGCACGTACCGCGTCGTCAAGAACACGCTGGCGAAGCGCGCGATCGCGGGCACGTCTCTCGAGGCCGCGAGCGTGCACTTCCGTGGCACGACGGCGGTGGTGTCGACGGGGGCCGATCCGGTGGCGATGGCCAAGGCCCTGACGACGTTCATCAAGGCGACGCCATCGATGACGATCAAGGCGGCCGTGGTGCAGGGCCAGGTCGTGGCGCCGGGCGCCGTGCAGGATCTGGCCACGATGCCCGGCAGGCCGGAGCTGCTCGCGAAGCTGCTCTACGTCCTCCAGGCGCCGATGCAGCAGCTCGTGACCGTCCTCTCGGCCGTGCCGAGGGACATGGTGACCGTGCTGGCGCAGTACGAGAAGAAGAAGACCGAGAGTGGCGCCTAGACCTTCGAATTTGGAACGTCGATCTTAGAACTTGAGCAAGAGCTTTTCAGGAGAGAGAACAATGGCCGAAGTGACGCAGCAGCAGGTGGTGGAATACATCAAGAACATCTCGGTGCTCGAGCTGTCCCAGCTCGTGAAGACCCTCGAGTCCGAGCTCGGCGTGTCCGCGGCAGCGGCGATGCCGATGGCGATGCCGATGGGCGGCGGCGCGGCGGCCGGCGGCGCGGCGGCGGCGGAAGAGAAGACCGAATTCACGGTGACCCTGACGGACATCGGTGGCAACAAGATCAACGTCATCAAGGTCGTCCGCGAAGTCACCAGCCTTGGCCTGAAGGAAGCGAAGGACCTCGTCGAGTCCGCGCCGAAGCCGATCAAGGAAGGCGTGAACAAGGACGAGGCGGCGGCCATCAAGAAGAAGTTCGAAGAGGCCGGCGCGAAGGTCGAAATCAAGTAGCGCTGCGCCCCGTACGAACGACATCCCGCCGCGTCAGCGACGCGGCGGGGTTGCTTTGTTGTTTTGGCTGTTTAGGCTCGCGCTGCGAGCCCCCGAGGTCATTGAATGTACAGCCTGCCCAAGAACGTCTATCGCGAGCGCATCGATTTCTCGAAGATCAACACGACCGTTCCGATTCCGAACCTGATCGAGATCCAGAAGAAGTCCTACGAGCGGTTTCTGCAGATGAACCGTCTGCCGTCCGAGCGCGAGGACGTGGGTCTGCAGTCGGTCTTCAAATCGGTCTTTCCGATCAGCGACTTTAGAGAGAACTCGTCGCTCGAGTTCATCGAG
>CAZJTG010000289.1:0-4699 GCA_964548865.1 uncultured Solibacteraceae bacterium | reverse complement strand
ACGTTGATGAGCGCGGCTTCTTCCCGCGGCAGCAGGAGCACGTCGCCGGCATCCCGATCGCCCATGACCGGATCCCGCGCCGTGGCGTAGATCGCCGGCACGTGCGTGTGGCCGAACAGGCAGAGACGGGCCTGGGCGGCGTCGGCCGCACGCGACGCGTCGGCGTCATCAAACACGTAGTAGTCCTCATCGAACGGCGCGCCGTGACAGATCTCGATGGCGGCGGTGACCAGCCGTGGCCCCTTCGGCAGCGTTCGCAGCACGTCGAGATGTCCGTCCGCGAGCGTGGCCGCAGTCCACTCGGCGGAGACTCTGGCGGCGTCGTTGAAGAGCAGGGGGGACTCGATTCCGGCGCAGACCTTGTCGTGATTGCCCCGAATCATGGCGAGGGGCTCGAGGGCCAGAATGCGGTCGATCACGGCGGCCGGATCCGCGCCGTACCCCACCAGGTCTCCCAGCACCAGGACGGCGTCGTACCCGACGGCCTGTGCATCCTCCAGCACGGCCTCCAGGGCCTGCAGGTTGGCGTGGATGTCGCTCACGACGAGATATCGCATCAGGCTACCGTGCGCCTCCTGGACGATCGACCAGGGAAGGCGTTCGCCCGATCGTGTCAAGGATCATCTCGACGACTGCATCGACCGGCGCCGACCCGACCGGAATCCGGACGTGCGCGCGGCCGTACCCCTCGAGCCGGGCGGCATAGAGCCGTTCGAGGTCCTGCCGGCTGGCCGCCAGCGGGCGGCGCCCGTCGAGCGGGATTCTGGCAATCACTTCGACCAGAGGTACATCGAGCCAGATCGACACGCCGTCCATATTGATGGACGCGCTGTTCTCCGGGTCGGCGAACGTTCCGCCGCCGGTGGCCACGACGACGTGCCGCAGCGGCCGGACGATCGTGAGGATTTCGCGTTCGGCCGCGCGGAAGTAGGTCTCCCCGTGACGGGCGAAGATGTCAGCGATGGTCAGGCGCTCCCGCCGCTCAATCAACTCGTCCACATCTTCGCACTGCCAGTCCAGACGGCGCGCGAGCGCCCGGGCCACGGTCGACTTGCCGCTGGCCATGAAACCGACGAGGTAGATCTTGTCGGCCATCACCGGCGCAGCCTCGCGAGGTCGTGAGCAAACTGCGGATAGGAGACCGCAACCGCTTCAGCGCCGGTAATGGTAGCGCCGTCGCGCGAGCCCAAGCCCACGATCGCAAACGCCATGACCAGCCGATGGTCCCCGGCGGCTGCGGCCAGGCCGCCTCGAGGTCTGCCGCCGCGCACCACGAAGCCGTCGGGGCGCTCGTCGGCGTCCACGCCCAGTGCGCGGAGACCTTCTACGAGGGCTGTGATTCGGTCGCTCTCCTTGACGCGAAGCTCCGCGGCGCCGGTGACGTCAAGCGATCCGCCGAGCGCAGCGCGGGCGGCCAGCACGGGGAGCTCGTCGATGAGATCCGGCACTTCGGACGCGTCAATCGTGCACGCCGCGTGATCCCGATGCCGGACGCTGATTCGTCCCACGAGCTCCCCGCCCGCCGTGCGGGTGATGTCGGTACGGACGTCCGCCCCCATGCGGCGCAGGGCGGCCACGAATCCCAGGCGGCGTGGATTCAGGCAGACGTTCTCCATGACGACATCCGATCCGGCCAGAGCTGCGGCGGCCGAGCACCAGACCGCGGCGGATGAGGGATCGGCCGGGACCGCGAGCCGGCCAGCGGCCGGCGCGACCGCTTCCTGGCCGCCTCGCACACCAATCGCATCACTTTCGACGCTGCACGTCAGACCGAACGCCGGGAACGCCAATTCAGTGTGATCACGCGTCGGCTGTGATTCGGTGATGCGCGAGTCGCCCGTGGCGGAGAGCCCCGCGAGCATGATCGCGCTCTTGACCTGAGCGCTCGGGACCTCCGGGCGCCACTCGATGCCATGGAGCCCGCCGCCACGAATGGTGAGCGGCGCGCGGCCCGTCTCCGAGCGAACGTCCGCGCCCATGGCCGCGAGTGGCTCGATCACCCTGCGCATGGGCCGCCGCTGGAGCGACTCATCGCCCGACAGCGTGACGTCGAGGCGCCTGCCGGCGAGGAGCCCGGCCAGCAACCTTATCGTCGTGCCGGAGTTCTGGGCATCGAGGACGCCGCCCGGCGACCGCAGCGCCTTCCAGCCCATCCCGCGAATGAGGACGGAGCCGTTGTCGTGTGGATACATCTCCACTCCGAGGGCCCGCATACAGGCGACGGTTGCCGCCACGTCGGCTCCGGGTGCCAGATTCGTAATCGTCGTTTCGCCGCGCGCGATCCCGCCGAGCATCACGTATCGATGCGAAATGGACTTGTCACCCGGCGGGCTCAGCACGCCGTGCAGCGTTGCGGCCGGATCGACTCGGAGTTCCGACGCGGCCCCGCCGCCTTGAACCATGACGGCATATATGTTACTTACTCGGCGGCATGGTGTCTGACGCGCACCTGGTGCGGATCGAGTTACCGAGTTCTTTCGACCTCCTCGATCTGATCCAGATCGTGAGCGACCGCATGTCCACGATGGCCGGCATGGAAGAGGACGCGATCCACTGGGTCAGCGTGGCCGTCCGTGAATCGGTCATCAACGCGATCAAGCACGGCAACAAAGAGGACCGCGCCAAGCACGTGACGGTGGAGTTCCAGTTGAGTCCGCGCCAGCGTCCCGATCAGTTCGTGGTCGAAGTGCTCGACGAAGGCGAGGGGTTCGACCCGGGCGAGGTGGCCAACCCGCTCGAGGCGGAGAACATGCTCAAGTCGAGTGGCCGCGGGATCTTCTTCATGAAGAGCTTCATGGATGACGTGACCATGGCCCGCCGGCCGGAAGGCGGCATGTCCGTGCGCATGTCCAAGAAACTCGCCTGAGTGGCGCTCGATCCCATCTACGGCGCGACCGCAATTGAGGCGGCGCTCGCGGCCGGCCGCATCCACCGGCAGTACTTCCGGAACGATCCGCAGATACAGAAAAAAGGGCCGATCGATCTGGTCACCGCGGCGGACGTGGCGGCCGAAGGCGCCGTCCGGGATCTCATCGCCGCGCGCTTTCCTGAACACTCCGTGCTCGGGGAAGAGCAGACGCGCACCGTCGCGCGGGCGTCCGCGACGCGATGCCGCTGGATTGTGGACCCGCTGGACGGCACCACGAACTTCGCCCACGGACTTGCCTTGTTCTGCGTGTCCATCGCGCTTGAGATCGAGGGACGCGTGGAGATCGGGGCCGTCTACGACCCCATCGCGAACGAACTGTTCACCGCCGAGCGGGGCGAGGGCGCGCGGCGGAATGGAGAGCGAATCGAGGTTTCGCCGCGTTCGACGTTGCTCGATGGCCTGCTGTGCACGGGGTTTCCGTATTCCATTCGCGAGCGCCCGGAGCGCCAGGTCGAGGCCTTCGCGGCGTTCCTTGGGCGTGCGCGGGCGGTGCGGCGGCTGGGATCTGCCGCCCTCGATCTCTGCTACGTCGCGTGCGGCCGCTTCGATGGTTTCTGGGAGCGGCATCTTCATCCCTGGGACATGGCGGCCGGCGCGCTCATCGTCGAGGAGGCCGGAGGGCGGGTCACCGACTACGCAAATCGTCCGATCGACCTCTTTGGCGGCCAGATCGTCGCATCCAACGGGCATCTCCACGGGGACATGCTTACGGTAATTACGTCGGCCGGCCGATAAACACCCAGCAGTGCCTTTGGCACCGAATCTGCTCAGTTGAACGGCGCGGCCCGCGGGCTGCGATTCTGGAGAGACCACATGCGAACAGTCCGAGCTATGTCCCTGGCGCTTCTTCTTGTCGGCCTTGCCACGCCGGCTTCGGCCCAGATCGTTCAGTCCCTCGGACTCGGCGCGGGGTGGTTCTCGCCGCGCGGGTTTGACACGCGGGTGGACGGCGACGTCCTTGTCGCGAACCTGACGCAGCCCGACGTGCTGCCGGGCGTCTCGGGGTCCCTGGAGTTCGAGATTGGGAAGTTCCGGGGCGTGCCAGTCTTCGGCGAATGGAACATCGCCCTGAACAAGCACCTGGAAGTCAGCGCCGGCGTGAGCTACTACACGAGGAAGGTGGACAGCCGGTATCTCGATCTCGTCAACGGCGCCAAGAACAACGCGGACATCCAGCAGACCCTCAGCGTACGCATGATTCCGATCACCGGGATCGTCCGGTTCCTGCCGTTCGGTGACGCGACCGGTGTCCAGCCCTACGGCGGCGTTGGTATCGCCGCGATTACGTTCCGGTACACCGAGGCCGGCGAGTTCGTGGATCCATCGACGTTCGAGATTTTCAACGACCGTTACAGCGCCAGGGGTACGGCAATCGGCCCAGTGCTGGTCGGTGGCGTCCGGCTTCCGCTCGGTGGCGATGTGTACGCGCTGACTCTCGAAGGTCGCTACCAGATGGTGACCGGCAAGACCGGCGGTTCTGCGGCCGGATTCCTGGGCGACAAGATCGATCTGAGCGGTGGCGCCGTGAACTTCGGGTTCCTGATCCGCTTCTGAGTGAGGGCGATCGCGGTCGAGGCCGGGTCCGCTGACCCGGCCTCTTCCTTGTACCAGCGCGCCCTTACGGAATGGGCCGCCGCTCGTAGAGTGCCAGCCCGCCGGCCTCAATCACACGCTCGAAGCCCGCGAGAAACGTCGGGTCCTTCTGCGCTCTGGCGAAGAGCTGGTCGCCACCCTCCGCGCGCTCCTCAATCAGGATCCATCGCACGGATC
>CAZJTG010000288.1:0-4763 GCA_964548865.1 uncultured Solibacteraceae bacterium | reverse complement strand
TGTTCCAGTTCGAGGTCCGCGATCAGCCGCTTCATTCGCTGGCGCTTGAGGCTGAGATCCCCGCAGGCCGGACAGCAACAGCCGATGACTGGCAGGCCGGCCTCCTCGGTGTAGCTCCGGGCTTCGGCCTCGGTCACGTACACCAGGGGCCGGATGACGATGTGCTTCTTGTTGTCGGAGACGAGGCGCGCCGGCATGGCTTTGAGGGAGCCCTGGAAGAAGAGGTTCAGGAGCGCCGTCTCGACGAAGTCGTCCATGTGGTGGCCAAGGGCGATCTTCGTGGCGCCCATCTCGGCAGCCAGCCGGTACAGGACGCCCCGCCGCAGGCGGGCGCAGAGCGAACACGGGGTGTCGCTGTCGTCCAGGATGTCGTCCATGATCGCCCCGATCGTGGTGTGCTCGACGCGGCACTCCCACCCCTTCGCGGCGCAGGCCTCGGTGACCAGGTCGTGCCGAAACCGTTCGTAGCCGGAGTTCACGTTGACGGCCACGAGCGAAAAATCGATGGGAGCCCGTTGCTTCAGGACGTCGAGAATCTGAATCAGCGCCCAGCTGTCCTTACCGCCGGACAGGCCGACCATCACGCGATCGCCGTCCTCAATCAGGCGATGCTCGATGATGGCGCGGGTGACTTTCTTGGCGAGACGAGCTTCGAGTGGCGTCGCGTAGCTCACAAAATAGCCTCGACGGGCATGGTACACTACGCGCCCATTGCGCCGGCGACAAGGGCGCGCGACGAATGACCTCCACGCAGCCGCCCGCCGATCGCTCGTCCACCGTGAAGTCGGCGCTGCTCTGGGCAGCCAAGATCGGCGTCAGCGGCGGCTTGCTCTACCTGCTGTTCGTGCGGATCGACGCCGGCAGCCTGTGGGGCCTGATTCGAAACGCCTCGCCGCTCTGGGTGGCTGTCGCCCTCGCCTTGTACTTCGTCATGCTGCTCGTGAGCACATGGCGCTGGCGGTTGCTGCTCCGCGCGCAGCACGTGCACATCGGGTTCGGCGTGCTGCTCAACTCGTTCTTTGTCGCGATCTTTGCCAACAATTTCCTCCCGTCCAACATCGGCGGCGATGTCTTTCGGATTAGAGACACGGCGAAACACGCACGATCCAAGACTCTCGCCGCGGCCGTGGTGCTGTTCGACCGCGGGATTGGCGTGCTGGGGCTCGCGTTCGTGGCGGCCTGTGGATCGACAATCGCGGCGCGTCGCAGCGAGGCACTCGGTCCGCTTGGGCCCAGCCTGCTCTGGACCGGACTGCTGGCCATCCTGGCGCTGGTCATCCTCGTGCTGGCCGTGCCCAGGGAACTCGGCGTGCTGGCGCGTCCGCTGCGCCTCATCCACGCCGAATGGGTTGACCAGCGTGTCGGGACGATCACGGCCGCCCTCGTTCGGTTCCGGCAGGCGCCCGTCGCCCTGCTGGCGGGCCTGGGCGGCGGCATCGCCGTCCAGGCGATTCTGGTGGGCTACTACGCCGCCGTGGCCAGCGCCCTGCACATCAGCGTGCCTATCGGACACCTGGCCATCCTGGTGCCGGTGTCGTTCATCGTGCAGATGATGCCGTTGTCGCTCAACGGGCTCGGCGTGCGCGAAGCGACGTTCGGCCTCTACCTCTCGAAAATCGGCGTCCCGCTCGAGTCGGCGATGGCGCTGTCGTTCATCGGCGCGGGTCTGGTGATGGCATTCTCGATGAGCGGCGCCGCCGCATACCTCTCCCGGCGACGCACCTACGGCCCGGCACCGGCAGACCGCTGACGGATCTCAGTCGTCGATCGACTCGACCACTTCCCGGACGACATAGCTCGGACGATTCTGCAGTTCGTGGTAATTGCGGGCCTGGAGTTCCGCCAGTAAGCCGAGCGTGACCAACTGCACGCCCGTAAACACCAGCAGGATACCGAGGAGCGTCAGCGGCAGGCGCCGCATGATGGATTCGATCTGCAGAATCCTGAGCGCGCCCAGATAGGCGAGCAGCCCGACGCCGGTGAGCGTCATGACGCCGCCGAGCATGCCGAAAATCTGCAGCGGCTGTGTCGAGTAGCTCAGCATGAACTTGACGGTCAGCAGGTCGAGGATGACCCGAAACGTCCGGCCGATGCCGTACTTCGACGCGCCACGCGTGCGCGGACGATGATTGACCGGCATCTCGACGATGGTGGCGCCAATTCCGCTCGCGAGCGCGGGAAGGAACCGGTGCATTTCTCCGCGCAGATGCAGAGCCTTGATGACGTCGGCGCGGAACACCTTCAGCGAACAGCCGTAGTCGTGCAGGCGTACGCCGGTCGCCCACGAAATGATCCGATTGGCGATTGTCGAGGGCAGGCGCCGGCTGAGGAACGGATCCTTGCGGTCTTTTCGCCAGCCGCAGACGATGTCCGCGCCGGCCGTCGTCAGGCGCTCGAGCATGGCCGGCAGGTCGGCGGGATCGTTCTGAAGATCCCCGTCGGCCGTGACGACGAGCGATCCGCGCGCGGCATCGATGCCCGCCGCGAACGCCGCCGTCTGACCGAAATTGCGCCGGAAGCGGATGACCCGCACCCGCCGGTCTACGGCCTGCAGGCGCTTCATGATCTCGAACGACGCGTCCGTGCTGCCGTCGTCGACCAGCAGCATTTCGTACGACCGACCGGTGGACTCGAGCGCTCGGGTGAATTCCTGGTGCAGCGCCTCGAGGTTGGCCGCTTCATTCAGGACGGGAATGACGACCGACAGATCCGGCTTCACGATGGGCGCTATTCTACGTTGCCCGGAGCCTCGGGCCGGCCACCCGACGTCGGGCGCCGCCTGGTCTCCCGCCGCCGCCACGCCCACCACAGCGCGCCGACAATCACGGCGACGGCGGCCAGCGGAAGGGCCCACTTGATGCCGTTCTCGCGAATCTGGGTGAGCACCTGGTCGCCGTACAAGGTGGCGAGGTATGCCTCGGCCCCGTAGCGAATGCCGCGGCCGATCGCCACCGCGGCGACGAACGGCAGGCGCGCGACGCCCGAAACGCCCGAGAGGAGCACGAGCAGCTTGAACGGCATCGGCGGCGGCATCATGGCGGGCACGACCAGCAGGCCGGCTCCGAATCGCTTGAACCAGGCCAGGCCCCGATCGACATGCCGCTCGTGGAACTTCCGGCGCAACATCGCCTCGCCGCCTTTGCGGCCCACGAGGAAGAGCGCGTACGACCCCGAGATGGAGCCGATCGTCGTCATCAGCGTGAAGTAGAGCCAGCTTTCTGGCGAGCGGATCGAAAAGAGGACGACCAGGATGTCCGCAACTTCTGGCAGCGTCAGGAACGAGGAATCCACGAACGCAACGATCGTCAGACCGGGGCCGCCCAGCGATTCGGCGAAGGCCTGCGCTCTGGCGGCCAGATTGTTGAGAAACTGCATTTAGAATGGGCGTCGCGCGCGCCCGATGCCGCAGGACTACCCGAGCAGTATAGCCGACACTTCCAGCGCGGCTTCGGCCCGGCGCGTGGCGTGGATCGTCCTTGCCCTGACCGCGCTGGTGGGCGGCGCGGCGGCGCTCTACTACGCTCTCGGCGGCCTGACGCTCAGCCATTACGATGCCCGCGCTCACCTCGTCGTCTCGCGTCGGGTCTTCGACAGCCTGACTCCCGGGTGGCGACAGTTCGGCAGCGTCTGGCTGCCCTTGCCGCACGTCCTGAATCTGCTGGCGACGATTCCCGACTGGAGTTACCGGACTGGCGCGCTGTCGACGCTGGTCTCGGCCGGCGCTCTCGGCGTGGGACTGGCGGCGCTCGCCTGGCGCATCGCCCGTCGCACGGGCTCGACCGTGGCGGCGCTCGTGGGGCCTGTGCTGGTCCTGACGAACCCCAATGTGCTCTATCTGCAAGCGACGCCGATGACCGAGCCGCTTCTGATCGGCCTCGCCCTTCTCAGCGTGGTGGCGGTTGACATGCTTCTGGACGCGCCCTCGGCCGGCGCCGGGCGGCGCGCGGGCTGGCTTCTGGCCGCGCTGGTGCTCACCCGTTATGAGGGCTGGCTCGTCGCCGGAGCGCTCCTCGGCATCGTCGCCTTCCTTCGTCCCGGCGCGGCGGCGAGGCTCGGCATCTACCCCGCGGCCGCAATCCTGGCGTTCCTGGCCCTCAGCCTCGCTGGCACCGGCAAGTGGCCCCTGTCCGACAGCTTCTATGTTCCGGATCCCGAGTTGCTCCACCAGCCCACGGCCGTCGCAGTGAAGCTGTGGACCGGGTTTCTCGCACTGGCGGGCTGGCCGCTGGCCGTCGCCGGCCTCGCTGGCGCGGCGGCGGCGAGCGTGAGCGCGATGCGATCCCCGGCCGTGCTGGCGTATCTCGCGGTGCTCGCGCCGCTGGCACTGCCGGCGCTGGCCTTCTACTTCGGCCACCCGTTTCGGATTCGGTACTTGATCCCGGTGGTCGTGGCCGCTGCCGTGCTCGCGGGGTTTGCCATCGCGTCGCTGCCGCGCAGATGGCGGCCGGGCGTCGCGCTTCTCGTGGTCGCCGCCGCCCTCTGGCAGCGCCCGCCGTTCGACCAACGCTCGGCGATGGTGCTTGAGGCGCGGTGGGAGACCCCGTTTCGGCTGGAACGCGAGAAGGTCACCGCGGCGCTCGTCGCGCGAGACGACGGGTCGCCGATCCTCGCGAGCATGGGCTCGCTTGCGCACTACATGCAGGAAACGTCGCGCGCGCGCTTCTCGCTCGACCGCTTTCTCCATGAGGGCAACGGTGACCTGTGGCTCGACGCGCTCGAGAGTCCGAGGCGATCCGTGCGATGGATCCTGATTGAGGAGGGCG
>CAZJTG010000287.1:0-4787 GCA_964548865.1 uncultured Solibacteraceae bacterium | reverse complement strand
GGCGCTCCCAAAGATGATCGTGGGCGGCCTCATCGCCGACGTCATCGCGGTGATTGGATCGACGGACGTCGTCATGGGAGACGTGGACAGATGACGGCCCGCGCGATCGAAGCGAGCGAGATCAAGAGAAGTGCGCGAGGCCCGCGGAGCGGCGCCGAGCGCGCGAGCGGGGGTGGGGCCCCGCGAGCAGGTAAGAGAAGTGCGCGAGGCCCGCGGAGCGGCGCCGAGCGGGCGTTCGGGGGTGGGGCCCCGAACGCATGTGAGAAAAGCTGACGATGTCATTTCACCCATCAATGGACTACGGCCGCGGGCACCACAAGTCGGCCCGCGCGATTCCGGAAGAGGGCCCGGCGTTTGCCTACACGGCCGCCAACCGCGCCACGCTGGAGGAGATCTGCACGCGCTATCCGCCCGAGCGCCGCAAGTCCGCGATTCTCTACGCGCTCTTCATCGCGCAGCGCCAGCAGGGCTACATCACGTTGAACGTGATGCGCCATGTCGCCGACGTCATCGGATGCACGCCTGCCGACGTCGAGGACGTCGTTTCCTATTACGTGATGTTCTTCACGCGGCCGGTCGGTAAGTACGTGCTCCAGGTCTGCCGCACGCTGTCGTGTGGCCTCATGGGCGCCGAGCGTGTCACGGAGGAGCTGTCGCGGGTCCTCGGGATCCGGCCCGGCGAAACCGATGCGACCGGCGAGTTCACGCTGCTCGAAGTCGAGTGCCTCGGCGCCTGCGACCGGGCGCCGGTCGTGGGGGTCAACGACGACTGGCACGAGTGCCATCGGCCGGACGACGCGCGCCACCTGATCGAGGGATTGCGCGCGAAGGGCGTGGCAGCTTTGACCGGCTGCCATCTGGTGAGTAAACAATGACGCCGCGAGCGAGTGAGCGTAGCGAACCGCGAAGCGTCCTCGCGGCCGGGGGTGGGGCCGCGACCGTCGTGAGAATGCCGACACCGCAGGGCCGCGAGCGTAGCGAGCGCCGCAGCGACGTCGCGGCTGGGGGTGGGGCCCCAACCGCAGGTGAAAAAAGATGACACCGCTTCTCACCAGACACATCCGGGAAGCCAACGGCGAGACGCTGGCGTTCTACGAGAGGAACGGCGGCTATCAGGCTTTGAAGAAGGCGCTGACGATGACGCCTGAGGCCGTCGTGGACGCCGTCAAGGCGTCCGGCCTTCGGGGTCGCGGCGGCGCGGGATTCCCGACCGGCATGAAGTGGCAGTTCGTCGACAAGAAGTCGCCGAAGCCGAAGTACATCTGCTGCAACGCGGACGAGAGCGAGCCCGGCACGTTCAAGGATCACGTGCTCATGGAGCGCAATCCGCACCTGCTCTTCGAGGGGTGCCTCATCGGCTGCCACGCGATCGGCGCGAAGGTCGCCTACATCTACATCCGCGGCGAGTTCTACCACGTGCAGCTCGTGCTTGAGGCCGAGCTCGCGAAGGCGCGCGCGGCCGGGTACGTCGGCGGGAACATCTTCGGCACCGGATTCGACTGCGAGATATACGTCCATCGCGGCGCCGGGGCGTACGAGGCCGGCGAGGAAACCGCGCTCATCGAGTCGCTCGAAGGCAAGCGCGCGCAGCCGCGCATCAAGCCGCCGTTCCCGGCGGTCGAGGGCCTCTGGGGCTGTCCGACCGCGGTGAACAACGTCGAAACGCTCTGCAATGTCCCGCTCATCATCGAGCACGGGGCAGAGTGGTTCGCGAAGATCGGACCCGAGAAGAACGGCGGTCCGAAGCTCTTCTGCATCAGCGGCCACGTCGAGAAGCCCGGCGTGTACGAGTCGGACATGAACGTGTCGCTGCGCGACCTCATCTACGACCCGAAGTTCGCCGGCGGCATCCGCGACGGCCGCAGGCTGAAGGCCGTCATTCCCGGTGGCTCGTCCGTGCCGCTGCTCCTGCCGGATCAGCTCGACGTGCCCGCCAGCTTCGACGGCATCGCGAAGGCCGGCTCGCTCCTCGGCTCCGCGGGCATCATCGTCATGGACGAGACGACCTGCATGGTGTGGGCGGCCGAGAATCTCCTGTACTTCTACAAGCACGAGTCCTGCGGCAAGTGCACGCCCTGCCGCGAGGGTGGCGACTGGCTGCACCGGCTCCTGGGCAAGATCGAGCGTGGCGAAGGGCAGATGCGCGACCTCGACCTGCTGACGTCGGTGGCCAACAACATCATGGGCAAGACGCTGTGCGCGTTCGGCGATGCCGAGGCCACGCCGGTGCTGTCCACGATTGCGCTCTTCCGTGACGAGTACGAAGCACACATCCGTGAAGGCCGCTGCACGGTGCCGGCGCCGTGGCGGAGCGCCCATCGGGCGCATGCGGGGGCGGGGCACTAGATGACACCTGAAGTCATCGCGCAGCTCGGCGTCATCGGGTTCACGTTCTTCATGCTGCTGAACTCGGCGGCGGTGCTCGTCTACATGGAGCGCAAGGTCGCGGCGCTCGTGCAGCAGCGGTTCGGCCCGTTCCTCGTCGGGCCGAAGGGCCTGCTGCAGCCGCTGGCCGACATCATCAAGCTGATGATGAAGGAAGAGCTGCGGCCCCTGGCCGCCAACAAGTGGCTCTTCTACCTGGCGCCGGTCGTGTCGGCGACGGCCGCGTTCGCGGCGTTCTCCGTCGTGCCCTTCGGCGCGCCCACGACGTTCTTTGGCCTGCTCGACGAGCCGATCAAGCTGGCCCCGGCGGACGTCAACGTCGGCCTGCTCGTGATTTTCGCGATCACGTCGATGGGCGTCTACGGCATCGTGCTCGCGGGCTGGAGTTCGAACAGCAAGTACTCGATGCTGGGCGCCCTGCGCGCCTCCGCGCAGATGATCAGCTACGAGCTCTCGTACGGCTTGTCGTTTGCCGCGGTCATCCTGATGGCAGGCTCGCTGTCGCTCGGCGACATCGTGAACCAGCAGAGCGGCTACTGGTTCGGCGTCATCCCGAAGTGGTACATCTTCATCCAGCCGCTGGGCTTCTTCATCTTCCTGACGGCGGGCGTCGCGGAGACCAACCGCGCGCCGTTCGACTTCCCGGAAGCGGAGCAGGAACTCGTCGCGGGGTACCACACCGAGTACAGCTCGATGAGCTTCGCGCTGTTCTTCCTCGCCGAGTACGTGAACATGGTCACGGTCTCCGCCGTCGCCACGGACCTGTTCCTCGGCGGCTGGCACGGGCCGTTCCTGCCGGAATCGCTCGGCTGGATCTGGTTCCTGATCAAGGTCTTCGCGCTGCTGTTCTTCTATATCTGGATGCGGTGGACGTTGCCGCGGTACCGCTACGACCAGCTGATGGAGTTCGGCTGGAAGTACCTGTTGCCGCTCGCCGTGGTGAACCTGCTGGTCACCGCGTATCTCACGATCACGATCAACGGCTGGTAGACGATGGACGCCATTCTTTTCTGGATTCTGGCGGCGGGCGCGGTGGTGGCCTCGGTGCTCGTCATCGGGCAGCGCAACCCGATGTACAGCGTGCTGCTGCTCATCGCATCGTTCGGGGCGCTGTCGGGCCTCTACATTCTTCTCGGGTCGCCGTTCGTCGCGGTGATTCAGATCATCATCTACGCGGGCGCCATCATGGTGCTCTTCCTCTTTGTCGTCATGCTCCTGAACGTGCCGACTGAGGAGATGCCCACAGGCAGGCAGGCACGGTTCCTGGGCGGAGCCGGCCCGCGGCGGTTTGGCGCGGTGCTGTCGGCGTTCTTCGCGGCGCTCCTCTTCTGGGCGCTCCGGGCGCTCAACGCGCAGCCCATGCCGGGCAGCGACACGCCAGCCACGACGGTCCGCGAGATCGGCGCGCGCCTGTTCCGCGAGTACTCGTTCGCGTTCGAGGCGACGTCGGTGCTCATCCTCGTGGCTATGGTCGGCGCCGTGATCCTCGCCAGGAAGGAACAGCAGTGATTCCCGAACCGACGCTGAATTCCTACTTGATGCTGTCCGCCGTGCTGTTCGCGATCGGCACGGCTGGCGTCTTCCTGCGGCGCAACCTCATCACCATCCTGCTGTCGATCGAGGTGATGCTGAACGCCGTCAATCTGACGTTCGTCGCGGTGGACCGCTTCCGCGGCCTCATCGACGGGCAGATCATCGTGTTCTTCGTCATGACGGTCGCGGCCGCCGAGGCGGCCGTGGGCCTGGCGATTGTCATCGCGCTCTTCCGGCACAAGGAGACGCTCACGCCGGATGCATTCACGTCGTTGAAGTGGTGACCGCGTGCTGTACCTGATTCCGCTGTTTCCGTTCCTCGGCTTCCTCATCAACGCGGCGATCGGCCGCCGGCTGCCGAAGTCCGTCTCCGGCCTGCTGGCCACCGGCGCCATGGGCATGGCGTTCGGTGTCGCGGCGTATGCCGTGTTCTGGGAACTGCTGCCCTCCGAGCCCGTCGGCGGCGTGCGCGCGATCGAGGAAGTGCTCTACACGTGGCTCTCATCCGGCCCGGTGCAGATTCCCCTGGCGTTCCGGCTCGACCCGCTCGGCGCGGTCATGGTGCTGGTCGTCACGGGCATCGGCACCCTGATTCACCTGTATTCGACGGCGTACATGCACGAGGAGTCGGACGCCGACTTTGCGCGCTACTTCTCGTACCTGAATCTGTTCGCGTCGTTCATGCTCGTGCTGGTGCTCGGCGCCAGCTTCCCGGTGATGTTCATCGGCTGGGAGGGCGTCGGTCTCTGTTCGTACCTGCTGATTGGTTTCTACTTCACGAAGCCCTCGGCCGCCGACGCCGGCAAGAAGGCGTTCATCGTCAATCGCATCGGCGACTTCGGCTTCATCCTGGGCATGCTCGCGCTCTT
>CAZJTG010000286.1:0-4822 GCA_964548865.1 uncultured Solibacteraceae bacterium | reverse complement strand
TTGTCGGCTGCGCGAACGCCAGGCGCGCCGCGTGGAGAAACGGCCGCCCGAGCCGGCCGATCGCCGCGAGGCGAGGCGGGACGCTCTGGCGTCCGCCGCCGTACAAGTCGTCCCCGACGACCGGATGGCCCGCCTCGCCCAGATGCACGCGAATCTGGTGCGTCCGTCCGGTGCCGATCGCGATGCGCACGAAGGTGACCCCGCCCAGGGGCTCCGCCTCGAGGATGCTGGTTTCCGCCGCCCGCGCGTTCCGCGCGCGCGTGGACATCTTCTGCCGCTGCCTCGGATCGCGGCCGATCGGCTGTGTCATCGTCAACCCGGGCCGCACCGATCCCCAGACCAGGGCGAGGTACTCCTTGGTGACGGCGCGCTGCTGAAACTGCTTCGACAGCGACCGGTGGGCCGCGTCCGTCTTGGCCACGACCATGACGCCGGACGTGCCTCGATCGAGTCGATGCACGATGCCGGGCCGTTCGATGCCGCCGATGCCTGACAGGCCCGTCAGATGGTGGAGGAGGGCGTTCACAAGCGTGCCGGCCGCGTGCCCCGCGCCCGGGTGCACGACGAGGCCCGCCGGCTTGTCGATCGCCGCGAGGTCGCCGTCCTCGTAGAGGATGGCGATCGGAATCGCCTCCGCCGCGGGCGCGGCCGCGGTCACCGCAGGGATCTCGACGGTGACGACGAGTCCCTCCCAGATCTCGAGGGCCGGTTTCGGACGGCCCTCGGACAGCGTGACGTGGCCGTCGCTGATGAGTTTCTGTGCCTGCGACCGCGACAGTTGTGGCAGGCGGGCGGCGACGAAGCGATCCAGGCGTTCGCCGTCCTCGGCGGCCGTGACCGTCAGGCGGGTCCGTTCCGCGCCCGGCGGCATCTCAGGCCGCTCGGGCGGCGTTCTTCAGCCGGACCAGCATGACCACCGCTACCGGCACCAGCAGCAGCGACACGAACTGCGACGTCGAGAATCCGAGCACGATGCCGCGGTCGTCGGCGCGGAACATCTCCACGATGAACCTCGCGATCGCGTAGAGCAGCATGTACAGCCACCAGGTGCGGCCCGGAAAGGGCTTGCCGCGGCGCTCGACGACGAGCAGCACCGCCAGGATCAGCGCTTCGGCGCCCGCGTCGTAAAGCTGCGTGGGATGCAGTGGTATGCCGAGCGGCGTGCCGGCGCTTGCCGCCGCGACCGGGCTCGTGAACGTGATGCCCCACGGCAGGTCGGTGGGCCGGCCGTAGCAGCAGCCCGCCAGGAAGCAGCCGAAACGGCCGACGATGTGGCCTGGCGCGTACATGTCGGCGGCGGACCACACCGGGAGCTTGTAGCGGCGCACGAGCCAGAGGCCGGCCAGGAGCGCGAAGATCAGGCCGCCATAAAACACGCCGCCGACGCGGACGAGCGAGATCAGCTCCCGCGGGCGCTCTCGGAAGTAGTCGAAGTCCACGGCCACGAGCATGAGCTTCGCGCCGATGAGCGCCGCGATGATGAGGTAGATCCCCAGGTCCATCACCCGCGCGGCGTCCAGTCCCGCGCGGCGCGCCCGCATCACCGCCAGCTGCAATCCGGCCAGGTATGCGGCGGCCAGCAGGACGCCATAGGCGTACACCGGCCAGTCGCCGATTTCAAACAGTACTGGATACATGAGGTTTCACCAGAAGAAGGTCGGCGAAGACGAGTATCGCACCGACGAAGATGGACGCGTCTGCCACGTTGAATGCCCAGAAGTGCCAGGTGCCCCAGTACACGTCCACGAAGTCCAGCACATAGCCCCGCGTGGCCCGATCGATGAGGTTGCCGATGGCGCCGCCCAGAATCATGGAGAGGCCCAGTCGCGCCAGTCGCTCCTCGTGCCGCACGTATTTCGCGTAGTACGCGATGCCAATGAGCGCCCCCATGGCGAGCGCGGTCGTCAGCGCCCACTTGTAGCTCAGGTCCAGGTTGTTCAGCAGCCCGAAGGCGACGCCCTCGTTGCGGACGTGCACGAGGTCCAGCACGCCAGGAATGACCGGCTTGGAATCGTAGAGCGGAACCGCTCCGCGGACGAGGGCTTTCGTGAGCTGATCGAGCGCGATGAGCACCATGGCGAATCGCCAGTACAGGCCGCTTCGCCCCGGGGCTTCGCCGGTGCCGCCGGCCGCCGGGTCGCCGGCCGTCGGCGGGATCCCGGCCGCGGATTCCGAGCCGTCGCTCGGTGTCTCATCCAGCGCAGGGGCGCCGGGCGCGTCGTCGGGTCCGGCGGCGCCCGGGTCGTCAGCGTGCATCGGTTCCTGCCATTTCGATTGCCGCCGCGCACCGCTCGCACGCGCCGGCCGCGACGCCGTCAGCCGTCAGGCGGTCCACGAATCGCCAGCAGCGCGGGCATTTCTCGCCGGCGGCGGGTGTGACGGACACGAGGGGGGCCGGGTCGGTGTGGCGCTCGACGCGCACGCCGGACGTGATGAAGAACATCGCCAGGTCGTCGCGGTACTTCTCGAGCAGGCCGGCGAGGTCGCCCGGCACCGCGATCGTTACATTGGCGGACAGGGCGTTGCCGATTTCCTTGCGCTGCCGCGCGCCTTCAAGCGCCGCATTCACGACGCCGCGCAGATCCAGCATCTGCCGCCACTCGTCATCGAGTTCGGCATCCCGCCAGCCCTCGAGTTCCGGCACGGCAGGGAAGGCCGCCAGATGCACGGACGACTCGCGCCGGCCGGGCAACTGCCGCCAGATTTCGTCGGCGGTGATCGACAGGATCGGCGCCAGCAGGCGCGCCAGTCCATCCGCGATGACCATCACGGCCGTCTGCGCTGATCGGCGCTCGACAGAGTTCGCTCCGAACGTGTAGAGCCGATCTTTCGAGACATCCAGGTAGAACGCGCTCAGATCGACCGTCACGAACTCGTTGACGGCGTGGAAGATCGTCTGGAAGTTGTAGGCGTCGTACGCGCGCTCCACGTCGAGCGCGAGGCGGGCGTAGGACGACAGCGCGAATCGATCGACGGCCAGCATGCGGTCGCGGCCGACCGCGTGCCTGGCCGGGTCGAAGTCGTAGAGATTCGACAGCAGATAGCGGAAAGTATTCCGGATCTTCCTGTAGGCCTCGATGGTTCTGGCCAGGACTTCCTTGCCCAGGCGGACTTCGTCGCGATAGTCCACCATCGAGACCCAGAGCCTCAGCACTTCGGCGCCGCTGTCCTTGATGACCTGTTGCGGCGACACGACGTTGCCGATCGACTTCGACATCTTGCGGCCGTGTTCATCGACGACGAACCCGTGCGTCAGTACGGACTTGTACGGCGCGTGTCCGCGGGTGCCGACGCCGACCAGCAGCGAGGACTGGAACCATCCACGGTACTGATCCGTGCCTTCGAGGTACATGTCCGCCGGCCACGACAGGTCGGCTCGGGTCTGGAGTACCGCCTGGTGACTCGATCCGGAGTCGAACCAGACGTCCAGGATGTCCCGTTCGCGATCGAACGCCGCGCCGCCGCACGTCGCGCAGGCAAACCCCGGCGGAATGAACTCCGACGTGTCGAGTTCGTACCACGCATCCGCCGACGCGCGGGCGAAGACGCGGGCTGCCTGTTCGACGATCTCCGCAGTCAGCCATGAGGCGCCACAGCCCTGGCAGGCGAGCGCCGGGATCGGCACACCCCAGGCGCGCTGCCGCGAGATACACCAGTCGGGGCGCGTGGTGAACATGCCCGTCATCCGTTCGCGACCCCACTCCGGGATCCAGCGCACGGCGTCGGCCTCGGCCACCGCCACCGCCCTCAGGCCGTCCATGCTGATGAACCACTGCGGCGTCGCCAGAAAAATGACGGGCGAATGGCATCGCCAGCAATGCGGGTAGGAATGCTCGAAGTCCGAGCGATGCCAGAGATGGCCGCGCTCGGCGAGGGCCGCTTCGACGACAGGATTGGCTTCGAACACCTTCATGCCGCCGACGAGCTGAACGTCCGGCCCGAAGCGGCCGTTCGTTCCGATCGGCACGTAGATCTCGAGTCCGTACCGCTGACCCACGGCAAAATCGTCCGAGCCATGGCCCGGAGCGGTGTGGACGACGCCCGTGCCCTGCTCGAGCGTCACATGCTCGCCCAACACCGCCAGGGAGTCCCGCTCGTAGAGCGGATGCCTGAACCGGATCCGGTCGAGCACGCGTCCCTTGAACGAGGCTATCGGCGCGCCCAGCGTCCGGCCGGTCGTGGCCGATACCCTGGTCGCGAGCTCGGTCGCCACGATGACCGCGCGACCGTCGAAGTCGAAGGCGGCGTAGTCAAAGTCCGGATGGAACGCGAGGGCCAGGTTTGCCGGAATCGTCCACGGCGTGGTCGTCCAGATCAACGCCGTAACCGGCCGCCCGGACAGGGCCGGCAGGCGTGACGCCAGCTCGGCCGCGTCATCCGCCGACAGGGAGAACTCGACGTAGATCGATGGCGATCTGTGGTTCTCGTACTCCACTTCGGCCTCGGCCAGCGCCGTCCGGTCGCGCAGGCACCAGTGGACGGGCTTCTTCCCCTTGTAGACGAGACCCCGCTCCACGAAACGGCCAAGCGAACGCACGATGGCCGCCTGGTACGACGGCGCCATCGTCAGGTACGGATCCGCCCAGTCGCCGAGGATGCCCAGCCGCTTGAAGTCCTCGCGCTGGGAGTCGACGAACTTGTCGGCGTAGGCGCGGCAGGCGCGACGGAATTCGACCGGCGCCCGGTCCTTGTCGGGCGCGTGCTTCTCCTTTTCGACGTTCAGCTCGATGGGCAGCCCATGGCAGTCCCACCCGGGCACGTACGGCGCATCGAAGCCGGCCATCGACCGTGACTTGATCACGAGGTCCTTAAGGATCTTGTT
>CAZJTG010000285.1:0-4825 GCA_964548865.1 uncultured Solibacteraceae bacterium | reverse complement strand
CGAGTCGAGGTCGAGGTGGTTCGTCGGCTCGTCCAGGAGCAGCGCCTCCGGGTGGCCGAACAGCGCCTGCGCGAGCAGCACGCGGACCTTCTGGCCGCCCTGGAGTTCGGACATCTGGCGCTCGTGCAGTTCGTGCGGAATGTCGAGCCCCTGCAGCAGCACCGCGGCATCGCTTTCCGCGGAATACCCGTCCTCTTCGCCGACAATGCCCTCGAGCTCCCCGAGGCGGATGCCGTCCTCGTCGGTGAGCGTGGCCTTCGCGTAAAGAATCTCGCGCGCCTCGAGGGTCTTCCAGAGCCGCTGGTTGCCCATGATGACGGTGTCGACGACCCGGAAGCGGTCGAACGCGAACTGGTCCTGACTGAGGACGCCGAGCTTGTCCGGGCGGACCACGGTGCCCTTCTGGGGCAGCGATTCGCCCGTGAGCAGCTTCATGAACGTGGATTTGCCCGAGCCGTTCGGCCCGGTCAGCCCGTAGCGCCGGCCCTTCGAAAACGTGGTGGTCACGTCCTCGAAGAGCAGCTTCGAGCCGAATCGCATGGATACGTCCTGGACGGAGATCATCTGTCGCCTCGCTAGCCTCAGACCGAACTTGCCATTGTAACAGGCTCGATTGGTGCCGCTTTCGGGGTGCCCGGTGCGACGTGCCTAGAGCGCGCGGCGCCGGCGGCGCGTGAGTTTCGCGAGGGTCGCCCTGCCCATGGCGATCTCACGTTCGACCTGACGTTTCATCTCGGAAAACAGGTCCCACCCCTGCGCGCGGGTCTCGTCGATCTTCCTCTTAAGTTGCGAGATCGCCGAGCGACGGAGGTCCGCGAACTCCGCGTCGATCTCGACCAGGCGCGTCGTGAGGCGCGAGGCGCGGCGCCTGAGCCGCTCGCCTTCGGCCGCGGGATCGTCGCCCGGGATGAGGTCAGGATCGTGCTGCCAGGCGCGGAGGATGAGGCGAAGGCGATCCTCGTCGCGTTCGGCGTACGCGCGGTTGGCCTCGGCCATCAGGGAGTGCCGGCGGAAGCGCGTGCGTTCGTCCACGTCCTGGTGAGACGACATGTCGGGATGCACGGCGCGAGCGACGTCGCGAAACAAGTCCTTCAGATGGTTCGACGGCGCCGATGCCGGCCCGCATGCGGCCACGCCTGTTGCCTCGTCCACGCCCTGGTCCGGATCCGGCGCTCGCAGCCCGGCCGCGATCTCCGCCTCGGCGACGGCTTCGTCCAATGGAATCAGCTCGGCATAGAGCGGGCCGATCTCCTCGAGGTATCTGGCCTGGAGCGCCTGCAGTCCGGCCTTCAGTGCGGCGAGCTCGGTCTCGCGCGTCGCGACCGTCAGTTCGAGCGAGGCGACGTGCACGCGCGTGGCATCCGGAGCGCGTTGAAGGGACGTCATCGCGACGGCTCCGCGTCGATCCGCTGCTGCAGGTCGGCCGCCTTCTGGCTGGCGCGGAACTCGACGACGCGGACGCCGGCGAGGCCCGACGTGACGAACGGATCCTGGCGGGCGATTGCTTCGACCTCCTCGCGAGTGCCGCCCGTGGCGAGGATGATGCCGCCGTCGCGCGGGATCTTTCTCCCGGACAGGACGAAGCGACCGGCCGCGTAGTGCGTCCGCAGGAACTGCATGTGCGCCTTCATCTGGGCATCGATGCGATCGAGCGGGGCGGTGTACGTCAATTCAATGATGAACACGGGCAGTGAAAAACATTGTATCGATCCGACGATAGAATTCGCACGTGACCGGACGGCTGCCGGAGATCCCCATCCACGCGCTCGGCATCGCCGGTATCGCCGGTCCTGTCGTCTTCGCGATCCTCGTGATCGTGCAAGGGGTGCTCCAGCCGGGCTACAGCCAGATCAGCCTGCCGGTCAGCGCGCTGTCCGCCTCGCCGCTCGGGTGGCTGCAGGAGCTGACCTGCTCGATGCTCGGCGTGTCCCTCATGGCGTTCGCGCTTGGGCTGCACAAGGCGGTCCGGCCCGGCCGCACCGCCAGCCAGGGCGGCGCCGGCGCGGCGCTCATCGCGATGGGCGGCGTCGGCGTTCTCGTCATGGGCGCGTTCGCGTGGAAGCTGGTCGACGGCACACCGACCGAGACTCCACCGCACGTCGTCGCCGCGATCACGGCGTTCGCCTCCACGGCGATTGGGTTCATGAGGGTTTCGAGCCGGCTGAGGAGTGACGCCGCCTGGAAGGATCTCGCGTCGTACACGCGCGCGACCGGACTCGCGATGCTCGTGCTCTTTGTCGGCCTGGGATTCTTCGCCGCCACGCCCGGCACGCCGCTCCATCCCTGGGCCGGCCTGATTCAGCGCGGCCTGTTCCTCATCTGGTTCGCGTGCGTGGTGGTGCTGTCACGAAGGCTGATGACTTTTGGCGGATAGCGCCACCTGGCGCGGTACTGCGGCAAGCGGAGGGCGGCCGGGCCGTTTCACGCTCACGAAGCGACGTGCCCGCTCACTTCAGCTCTTTAATCGCCGGATGCGACAGCAGGTACTCCCGGCGCGCCAGGATGAAGCCCTTCAGCGTGCTCGGCGGCGGCGTGGGTTCGCTGCCGAACGTGGCTGCGGTGAACTCCTCGGTCGTGTAGAGCTTGCGGGTGTCGGCTTCGACTTCTTCGCGAATCAGCGCGCGCCAGGCGTTGACGCGCGGCTCGATCTTCGCCCAGTCCAGCGCATCGCGCGCGATGTCGCGGATGTATCGGAGGTAACGCTCGCGGTACTCCGGCACGAGGAGCAGCTTGTTGCGGAGCGCCTTGTTCGGGTCGTCCATGAACCCGAGCGGATCGGCCGCCGCATCCCGGGCGCTGCCGCGGCCGCCGCTCGCGTACGTCGTGAACGCTTCGTTGGTGTCGTGATGCAGGATGTGCAGCACGCCCTTCGCATCGACGTAGATGTTGAAGTCGGATCCGAACTGCCAGTAGCCGTCGCCGCTCATCACGATCATGTCGAGCGCCAGGTAGCGGAGCGCGCCGTCCACGTTCAGCAGCGGCTCGATCGCCCTCTTGAGCTGATCCGTCGGCGTCTCGGCCAGCGCCTTCGTCACCGCGATCAGCGTCTGCCACGACGCGTCGTTGTCCGCCGACTGCATCTCGTACCACTTGCGATACTCGGCGACGTCGGGGCCGAGGTACTAAAAACGCCCGACCCGCGAGCGGTTCGACGACTTGATGCGGATGCCGTCCTCGGTCCTGAAGGCATCGCGCAGGAACTCGCGGTTGTAACGCTGCTGGTTCACGTAGATGCCCCAGGACTCGCCGTTGATCACAACACGCGCGTGGCTGGCCTTGAGCGCGGGCAGATACTGCTTCACGAGATCGAGATACAGCACCGAACGCAGAAACGTGGGATCCATGTGCGCGTTGAGCAACGTCAGCGCGCGATATCCCTCCAGTCGCTGGCCGCTGACGGCATGATCCAGATTCAGGCTGAGCGATCGCTTGCGCCCGCGCTGCACGCTGAAGAAGGAGCTGTTGCCGCGGAACTGCACTCCGACGTTGCGATAGGTGCGCCCGTCCACGCGGAGGGTCGCCGGCAGCTCGATGTCCGTGTGGTAGAAGACCTCGAGTTCCTCCTCCCAGTCGGGTTCGTCGAATTCGAGGAAGAAGGTGCGCAGCTTCGTCTGGTCGTAGAGCGGCGTGCCGGCATGCGACGGCACGGCTGACGGCGTGAGCGCGCGGCCGGGCGTTACCGGGGCGCTGGCGGCGGGCCCGCCGCTGCGGGCCGGGCGTAACTCCGCGAGTCGCACGCGCGCGGCGTTCCGCTCCGTCCGATTCAGCCAGCCGTTCTTGTCGGCGTCGAACTGAGTCAGCAACTCGACGTCGGGTCTCCGACCCGCCGGTGGCGGTGCCTGTGCCGGCGCCTGCGCCGCCCCGCCGGACGGGCCGAGCCAGAGAACACCGAGAAGTACGCCTATGCCGGCCGCGAAAGTCCGGTTGAACATCCTGAAACTCTACCTGATCAGGTGTCCGGGAGCCGATGGACCAGTCTTACTGAAGTCCCGCCAGCCGCAGCGCGTCCCGGTACTCTTCCGGCGTATTGAGGTTGCGCAACGTCAGCAGATCCGGATCGGTCGTCATCTCGGAGGGCTGCACCCGTCGCGTCCTTACCGCATCAAACAGGAAGACCGGACGCAGCCTGCCGGCCTCCAGGAGTTCTTCGACGTGAGGCAGCGTCGATCGGCGGTACACGGCGGAGAGGGGATGGGGGAATCCGTCGATCTCCATCACGGCGATATCAAACCCCTCGGCGAACTCGAGCATCGCCGTGACGAAGCCCGGCACGAGGAGCGGCACGTCGCAGCTCGTGACGTAGGCGCGATCGATGCGATCCGGAAGCGCTCTCAGTCCCGCGCGCAGGCCTTCCAGCGGGCCCCGGCCCTCGCGCTCATCGCGGGTGACGATCACGCCCGGTGGAAGGTCCGGCAGTTCCTGATCCGCCGCGGCGACGACGGCGATGGGCGAGACGAGGGGGGAGAGGACGCGCACCACGCGCTGGAGCATCGTCTCCGGGCCGAACGGGAGGAGGGCTTTGGACGAACCCATGCGACGGGACTGACCGCCGCAGAGAACGATGCCGCCGGCGTCAGGCATCGTGGGCCGGCAGCAGGCTGCCGCCGCCGAAGCTCATCTTCTCGGGCGTCACGCCGCCGGGCGTGACCCTGACGGCGCAATACTTGAACTCCGGAATCTTGCCGAAGGGATCGAGGACGGGGTTGGTGAGCTTGTTCGCGGCGGCCTCGTAGTAACAGAACGGCACGAACACCGCGCCTCTGGGCTGGCCGTCGTCTGCCCGCGCGTAGAGCGTGATGCTGCCGCGCCGCGACGCGATCGTGAG
>CAZJTG010000284.1:0-4826 GCA_964548865.1 uncultured Solibacteraceae bacterium | reverse complement strand
AATACCGCCGTCCGGCCGAGACCGATGGGCCAGAAGGCGAGCAGCGGGTCGCCGTCTTCGGTGGCGAGCATCTCGATGGCGTTGTCCTTGACGACCGTTGCTGTTCGGCCACGGAGCGGCGGGGCCTTGCTGAGATCGACGTTCTCGAGGAAGCCCTTCTGCTTCACGGTGATCTTGAGGGCTTTCTCGTCGAACGACGGGTTGGTCGCGTTCTTCGCTTCCTTGACGAAGATCTGCGGAACTTCACGCGCGTCTTCGACGACGTACGGCCGGCCCTTGCCCCATTTGGCGATGTTCGTGAGCAGCTCGACGTCGGCGGCCGGCCCCACGGCAATGGACGACACCGTCATCTTGGCCTCGACCATCTTCTTCACCAGGCCTTCGTAATCATCAGGGTACGAACGGCCGTCAGACAGGAGGACGACGTGTTTCGCCTTGGCGCGCGCGTCCTTCAGGGCGATATAGGCCTGCTCGATGGCCGGGAAGATCAGTGTGTGGCCGGAGGGTTCGATCCCGGCGATGGTCTTGCGGATCGCGTCGCGGTTCTTGCCGACGTTGCGCGGCGTCACGTCCCAGTTGAGGCCGTCGTTGAAGGTAATCACACCGAGCGTGTGCTCGTCCGCCAGCTCGTCCACTGCCGCCTGCGCCGCGGCCTTGCATAGTTCCTTCACGGCGCCCGCCTTGCTCCAGGAATTGTACAGTCTGATGAAGAGCGCCACCTCGGGGGTGTCTTTCCGCTCGAACGTCACCGGCGTCAGCCGTTCGATCTCGGTGTGACGGTAGCCCGGAGGACCGCCTCTGTCGCCGGCCTCGCCGAACACCGCCTCACCGCCGGTCATCAGCAGGCCGCCACCGTCGCGCTCCACCCACTGCGCGAGGGCGCCCATCGCCGACTCGGTCACCGACGTCCGGGCGACGTCGCTCAGGATGACGGCGTCCCATGCGTCCAGCCCCGCGGTCTGCTGCGGCAGTCCCGCCGGCGCGCGCACCGTGACGTCGAAGCCGGACTGCGTGAGCGCCCCCTGGAGGTACTGCGCGCTGTCCTGCGCGCCCTCGACGTACAGGACGCGCGGCCGAGGCCCGACAGCCGCCTCGCGCGCGAGGCGGTTGTTGGCGACGAGCGGGTCTCCATTGACAGCGATGCTCGCCTCGAGCATCTGAGCCCCGCTGTCCCTGAACGTCACATCCATGGGCACGGACGTCACACCCTCGGACATGGTCACGGACTTCGTCGCGAGCACCTTGTCGGCCGACTTGACCTCGAGCACGCCCGTCCCGGCGCGCTGGCTGCCGATCTCGATCGTGACGGGAATCAGGCTGCCGACGGTCAGGCGATCCGGCACGACGATGCGATCGATCCAGCTGTCACCCAGGTTGCGCTCGAGCATCGACTCGACGAACACCAGAATGCCCGCCGCCGCCAGCTGCGCCGCGGCCTCCGATGAATCGCCTGTCGTCTCGCGGCCGTCACTGAAGAGGATGACGCGCGGTACGTAGCCCGGCCGCAGTTCGGCCCGACCCTGATGCAGGGCCTGCTCAAGGTCGGTCGCCTGGCGCTGTACCGAAATCGCGGTGCGGTCCGTCGGATCCCTCGCGGCCAGCGCGCGGAGCTCCGCCGTGGTCCCCATTACGGCGGCGTCGGCGCCGAACACCACGATGCGCGAGTGGTCGGGCGCGAGTTCCTTCGAGAGCGCGTCGATGCGATCGGCGGCGTCGGTGATCGACTTGGTCGCGATGCTGTGCGAGGTGTCCACCAGGTACACGACGGACAAGCGCGACGACCCGGTAGAAATCACGGGCCGCGCCAACGCCAGGGCCAGCGATGCCAGTAACAGAGACCGGACCGCGGCCTGGAGCAGACGCTGTTTGCGGTTGAAATTCGTCCGGCTGAAACGGAGCGCCACCCACACCGCCGGGATCACGAGCAGCAGCCACAACGCTTGCGGAGCGGTCCACGAAATCTGCATGCGTTACACCGTCACCCGGCGCTGCCACGTCCACCATTCGGCGGCGACGAGCACGAAGCCGAGGCCGACGGCCCACATCCACCATGGCCGGCCGGCGCCGCCTGCGGCGACCTGCGACACCGGCAGCCCGGCCAGGGACGAGCGGGCCACATTCGAGATTTGCGGATCGCCGATGTTCACGCCGACGACGCCGCGAGACCCGGCCGCATCCACCAGATACAGGCCCGGCTGCGGCAGCCGCGCCACGACCGCGTCGGAGGTGCGGACGAGCGGAACCGGTTGTCCCGCCGGCGAAACCACCCGGGAGGTGCTCGCGGGCAGGCGGACCGGACCTGGCCTCCGCAGGACGCCGTACGACGGGCGGCCAAGCCACTCGAGCGTGTTGCCCGCCAGAACCGGGAAGCCGGGCGCATTGGCGAGGTTCGTATCCGCCACCGCGAACGTCCACACGACGACTCGGCGGTCGTTGGTGTCAGAAACCGCGACGAGCGGTGTGCCTTTGTCGGACTTCGCCACGGCGACGAGCCCGGCGTTTTCGTAGCCCGTGACCTTCCGCAGGTCCACGGTCACCGGATCCACGCCGGAGAGCACCGGGTGATGGCCGCCAATCGTCCAGCGCGCGAACCTCTCCTCGATGGTCTTCCTGCCGAGCCAGGCTGAGTCGGGCGGTGCGATGGCCAGCGCGGGCCGTCCGGGCGGATCGGCGGGAAGCCATCGATCGAAGACCACGACGCCTTCGCGGCTGACGCGATAGTCAGCCGGCCTGACGTGAGTCACGCGCATCCGGGCATCCGAACCGAAGAGGCCCGCGAGCGCGCCCGGGTTGTCGCTGACGACCGTGACGTCGATCGGTTCGGCCCCCTCGATCCAGGCGAACGCCTCGTTGTCTTCGGCGAGCGAATCGTCCGCCGCCTCGACGCGCGCCATCAGCCGCGCGCCGCCCGCGGCCGCGAGCGGCACGATCTGGCTCACGGCCTCGCCCGCGGCGAGATCAATGGAGTTCGACGCGATCACGGTCGGCCCGCGACTGACAGTGAGCGTCACTTTCTGGGGCGCGGCCGCGTAGTTCGCCACCTGAAGGTACGCCTCGCCGGCGCTCGCGCCCGCCGACGCCGGGCGGGCCCCAAACGCGACGATCGCCACGTTCGACGCCGGTTCGAACACCGAGTGAATCGTGACGGCCCGATCGGCGACGCGGTCGGTCGCGCCGTCGGTGATGAAGTGCACGCGGTCGGCGCCGGGCACGCGCGGCCAGGCCGCGTCCTCGCCGCCCGACGGCGCCAGACGGTCGATAGCCGTTTCGATCAACGCGACGTCGGAGGTCGGCGCCTCCACCAGGCCGTCGGCGGTCGTCGCCAGCGCGACGTCTCCACCGGCCGAGGCGGCCAGCGCCCGGGCCTGTCTTACAGCACGCTGCCATCGCGTCTCGCCCGTCGATGTGCGCGTGGCCATCGACCACGACGAGTCAATGACGATGAGCGTGCGGCCCTGGGAGGCCGGTCCGGCGCCGGGTCCGGGCCGCGTGACGGCGAGCGCCAGTACAGCGGCAATCGCGATCGTCGCCCCAAGTGAGACGGCGCGCCGCACGCGCTCCCACCACGTCATTTCGCGAACCTGATCGAGCACGCGGCGCCACAGAAGCAGCGTCGGCACCTGGACGCGCGGCGGCCGCACCTTGATCCGGAACAGCAGCCACGCCGCGACCGCGGCGCCCGCCACAAGCGCCGCCGCCTGCCACGCCGCCATGGTCCCGAAGCTCATGCGAGGAACCGGCCCTTCCGGAACGTCTTCAGAATGATGGTGTCGAACGCCTCTTCAGCATCGGCGCGCACGTACCCGAGGTTGTAGCGGCCGCAGAAGGACTCGAGCTCGTCGGCGTGGGTCTGCCAGGCCTCGCCGTAGGCTCGGGCCAGCGCCGGCGTGACGTCCACGTCGCGAATGTCACCCGTTTCCGCATCGACGAAACGCAGGTCGCCCATCGCGCCGGGGTTGCGATCGGACCGCGACGCCACGTGGACGACGAAGATGTCGTGCCCCATCGACGCGAGCATCTTGAGTCCGCCGTCGAAACCATTCGGGTCGAGAAAGTCCGAGATCACGACCGCGAGCCCCTGCTGCCGCGGTCTGGAGGCGAACTGGACGAACGTGTCGCGGAAACTCGTGGCGCCGGCCGTCTCCATGGACTCCAGCATCTCGAAGACGCGGAAGATCCGGCCCTTGCCGCGGCCCGGCAGCACTTCCTGGCCCACGGCCTTGTCGAACGGGAGAATCGTGACGCGGTCGAGGTGCGCCAGCCCGATGTAGCAGAGCGCCGCTGCAATCTTGCGGGCTTGATCGAACTTGGCCGGCTCGCGCATCGACTGGCTCGAATCGATGAACAGGTAGATCGGCAAATCCTGCTCTTCATCGAAGAGCCGCAGCAGCAGCTTGCCGAGTCGCTTGTACGCCTTCCAGTCGATCTGCCTGAAGTCGTCGCCGTGCGAATAGCCGCGATGGTCGGCGAACTCGAGGCCACGGCCGCGCTTCCGGGCCAGCCGATCGGCCCGGTTCTGTCCTGCAAAGGCCCGCTTGGAGACCACGTGCAGGTACTCCAGCTTCTTCAGGAAGTCGTCTTCGAAACGGAGGGGCACGCGAACCCCTTACGCCGTGGCAACAGTCGAGAGCAGCTCGCTGACGATGGTGTCGGCGTCCACCTGCTCGGCTTCGCCCTCGAAGTTCAGAAGCAGCCGATGGCGGAGGGCCGGCATGGCGACCGCGCGCACGTCCTCGACGGACACGAACGCGTGGCCGCGGCGGAGCGCGTGGATCTTGGCGGCCAGCACGATGGCCTGCGCCGCGCGCGGGCTGGCGCCGTAGCGG
>CAZJTG010000283.1:0-4871 GCA_964548865.1 uncultured Solibacteraceae bacterium | reverse complement strand
GCCAAGGCGACGGGCGAGGGCATCCGGCAGGTCGCCGATGCCATCCGGCAGCCCGGAGGCACCGAAGCCACCCAGCTGCGCGTGGCCGAAAACTACATCGTCCAGTTCGGCGAGCTGGCCAAGAAGAACAACACGATGATCCTGCCGGCGAACGTTGCCGACACGGCGTCGATGGTCGCCACGGCCATGAAGGTGTTCCAGAGCCAGTCGGCGCCGCCGACGAAATAGAGTCGCGGGTTCTGCGGGTTCTGCGGGTGCTGCGGGTTCATCGGGTTCATCGGGGCAGGCGGGTTCTACGGGTTCGCAGGCGACCCGCTGCCTGAGGACCTGTAGCACCCGTTTTGCCCCGATGAACCCGTTGCACCCGATGCACCCGATGAACCCGTTGCACCCGATGCACCCGATGAACCTGTTGAACCCGTTGAACCCGTTGAACCCGTTGAACCTGCGCAGATAGGTCCGCCGCGGGGTTCTCTACTACCCCAGAGCCTCCTTCAGAGGGAACGATCGGAACCGCTCGAAGCGCGGATTACGTTTCGCACGGCGCTTGTCCAGCGAGGTCACGTCGGCACCGGCTTTGCGACCGTGTCACCCGTGGGCGCGAGGCACATTGGCGAGCTTATCGCGTGGCAGGTGTCTCTCGCGTTCCGCGACGAAGTGTATCGATTGATCGAACTCTCACCTGCGGCGAAGCGCGATCGGCGGTACGTCGATCAATTGCGGAACGCCATCAGCAGTACAGAAGCGAACATTACTGAAGGGTTCCACCGCCGGACGCCATCGCAGTTCAGGCAGTTCCTCTCGTATGCACGCGGATCGCACGCCGAAGCCGAGGCGCGGCTGCGCGACGGCATCGCGCGCCGTTACTTCAGCGAGGAAGAATGCGCCGAAGCGCTGCGCCTGGCCAAGCGCGCCGCGATGGCAATCCTAAGGCTGATGCAGAGCCTCGAGAAGTTCATTGGCAGGTGAACCCGTTGAACCCGTTGAACCCGATGAACCCGATGAACCCGTTGAACCCGTTGAACCCGTTGAACCTATAGAACCCGACTCAATATCAGCCCCCCTCCGATCAGCGCCAATCCCACGGCCGCGTAGGCGCGGTACGCGCCGCGGCCCACAACCAGCGCCAGCACGAGTTTCACCAGCGTGTTGACGAAAATGCCGAGAGTAATCGCCGTCGCGGCCTCTGCGGCCGTGGCGGTGCCGCCCGCAGCGGCCCGTGAGATCGACATGGTCAGTGCGTCGACGTCGGTCAGACCAAGGATGGCTGCCGATCCGAGGAGGCCCTGCAGCCCGAAGTTCGCCGTGGCCAGGGCGAGACCGAACAGCACGAGCTGGAAGAGGCCGGCCATCTGAAGCGCGGCCCAGATCTGCAGCGGGTTCCGCTCGGGCGGCGCCGGCTCGTGGGACGCCTGCTCCCGAAGTCCCGTCAGCGCGAGCGCCACCGCGACCGCCACCGGTGCGATGAACGCGGGCCAGAGTGCCGCGGCGGTGGGCGGCGACAGCACGGTCGTGGCGATGAGGACGCGGGGAAAGAGCATCGCATTCGCGCCCAGGACGCCCGCGGCGAGCGGACGCGCGAGCCGGGGATGCACGCGGCTCAGGCGCGAGAAGGTGAGCGCCACCGATGTCGACGAGACGATGCCGCCGAGCGTGCCGGCAAGCGCGTAGCCTCGGCCGGGCCCCGTCGCGCGCCGCGCGAGGTGGCCCAGGAAACTCAGGCCCGAGAAGAAGAGCACCATCGCCCAGAGCTGCCGCGGCCGGACGCCACCGAGCGGACCATACGGGCCCTCGGGCAGGATCGGCAACACTACGATGGCCATCACCATGAACCGCGCCGCCGCGCGAAGTTCGACGACGTCGAGTTTCCTGACGAGGGCGTGGAGCTGGCGCTTCTCGAGAAGCAGCAGCAGCGTGATCGCGATGATGCCGGAGGCGACGCGGTCGGAGCCGGCGCCGGCAAGGACGCCGGCGGCCATCACCACGAACGCCGCGACTTCCGTGGTGCCATCGACATCCGTCTTGCTGGCTGCGTGATACGCGACCACGACCAGCGCACCGAGTCCGGCCAGAACGATCATCGCCGGCCCGGCAAGCCCCGCGGTCCACAGCCAGCCGCACAGCCCCGCGACGAGGCCGAGCATCGTGAACGTTCGCAGGCCGGCAAAGCGGGCGCGCGGTCCCGCGGCGTGGCCGCTCCACTGCCGTTCGATCCCGACGGCCATGCCGCCGAGCGCGGCGATTGCCAGGTTCCAGAGCGCGGCGGTGTCGAACGGCACGTGTGCCCCCTAGTCCGATTGCGCGCGCGCGACGCCTGCGAGCGCGGCCAGGCCGGCTTCGAGGTGATCGGTCCGGCCCGCGAGGCTCAGGCGGAAATGCGCGTCCGCTTCAAAGAACGATCCCGGCGCCAGCGCAACACCCCGCTCGAGCGCGCGCCGGACGAACGGCGCCGAATCCCCGGTGCCCGCCAGGCGCGGGAACGTTACCGAGCAGGACGGATGTTCGGCCAGTTGAAACTCCGGATGCGCCGTGAAGAACGCCCGGGCGAGGCGCACGTTATTCGACAGAATGCCCTGCGCGCGGCGTGCGAGCGCCGGCTGGTGCGCCCACGCGATCGCGGCCAGCCGATCGGCTGGCGCCGGACTCGCATTGTCGATGACATCGCGCGCGCGCCGCATCCGTTCGGCCGTCGCGGGCGGCGCGATGGCCCAGCCGGACCTCAGCCCCGCAAGGCCAAACGACTTCGTCAGACTCGACGTCACGACGACGGGACCGTCCAGCGCCGCGGCCGACAGTGAGCCGGTCGGGACGTCCGCGACGCCGCACCAGCCGTCGAGATACACCTCGTCCACGAGGACGTGCGCACCCGACGACGCGGCCAGGGCGGCGACGGCAGCCAGAGTGTCCGGTGTCACGCGAACGCCGGATGGATTGTGCGGAGTCGTGAGAATGATGAGCCGCGTCAGGGGCGTGAGGCGCCGGCGGACCTCGTCGGGATCGATCGCGAAGCCGTCCTCGAACCGGCGCTCGAACCTCCGCACCGACGCGCCCAGGAGGCGGCACACGCCAATCAGCGGGTCGTAGGTCGGCCGCTCGATCAGCACGTCGTCGCCGGCCGAGAGCAGCGCTGCCGCGGTGATGAAATTGGCGCCCGAACAGCCGATCGCCGTGACGACGCGGTCCGGGCTCACGTGATGGTGGGACGCGATCGCCTGCACCACCGGGGCGAAGCCGTTGTCGTTTGGCGCCGTGAGGTCGAGCGCCTCGCGCGCGCCGGGGAGGTCGTCCATCGCGCAGTGCACGAGGTTGCTGCCGGCCAGATCGATGGCGGCCGGCTGGCGCGTCTTTGCCCAGAGGAGGTACGGCGCAAGCGGCGTCTCGATCATGACTTCGGGCCGGACTGCGTCGACCGGCGTGACGTCCATCGCTTGAAGACGTAGTACACGGGGATGCCGGCGAGCAGGATGAGCGCACCTTTGAGCGACCGATCGGGCGCGTCCCGCACGGCGGAGTAGACGACCACCATCGCCACGGCGACAAAGAAGAGTGGCACGACGGGGTACCCCGGTGTCCGGTAACCCTCGACGCGCGGCATCCGCGCCCGCAGGACGAAGAGTCCCGCCACGGTCAGGCCGAAGAAAATCCAGTCCGCGAACACGACCCATCCCAGCAGTTCCTCGTACCCACCGGTCAGGCTCAGCGTAATCGCCCAGACCGCCTGAAGGACGATCGCCGCCGTCGGCACGCCGTACTTCGGGTGCAGCTTCGCCAGGGCCGGCAGGAACGCGCCGTCGGCGGCCATGGCGTAGTACACGCGCGTCGGCGCGAGCACGGAGAGGCAGAGAAATCCAAACGTCGAGATGGCGATGCTCATGGCCACGAATCGCTCGCCGGCCGTGCCGAACCAGCGTCCCGCTGTTTCAGCTGCCGGCGTCGTCGTGGCCGCGAGGCCGTCCAGCCCGAGCGTTCGCAGGTACGCGACGTTCACGAGCAGGTAGATGGCGACCACGGCCAGCGTACCGAGGATCAGCGCACGCGGCAGGTGGCGCACCGGATCCTTCATCTCTTCCGCGAGATACGTGGACACCTGCCAGCCGCCGTAGGCAAAGAGAATTGGAATCAGCGCGACGCCGAAGGTCCCGGCCGTCGACGGCGTGTCGTCCACGCGCGCGGCCGACAGCCACCCCGGCATCGACGGCTGAAACCAGGCGAACAGGATGAGCACGCCCAAGGCAGCCACTTTGAGAACGACGAAGACGTTGGTGACACGGCTGCCGGGCTTCACGCCGAAATAGTTGATGCCCGACAGCAGGACGATCGCCGCGATGGCGAGCGGCAGCGGCGACAGGTGCGCCGATCCCGCGAGCCGCAGGGCGTACTGCGAGAACGCGATGGCCACGGCGGCGATGGCGCCGGTCTCGATCATCAGCAGCAGCGCCCAGCCGTACAGGAATCCCACGACCGGGTGCCACGCCTCCCGCAGGTACACGTACTGGCCGCCGGCGCGCGGCAGGAGCTTCGCAAGTTCCGCGTACGAGAGCGCGCCCGCAATCGCCACCGCACCGCCCACGGCCCACGCACCCAGCACGAGCGCCGGCGAATCCAGCTGCCTGGCCACAAGATACGGGTTGATGAAGATGCCGGAGCCGATGATGCCGCCGATGACGACCATCGTCGCGTCGAACGGGCCGAGCTCGCGGCGGAAAGACACGGCAAATGATAGGCGCAACGACGCCGGCGGCGCCAACGACGAGAACGACGCCAGGCTCCGCCGCGCTCCGGGCTGTGGCGTCCCGGCCATCGTTTGCGTCGTCCTCGTCGTCACCCGTCGTCACCCGTCGTCACCCGTCGTAACCTGTCGTAACCTGTCC
>CAZJTG010000282.1:0-4880 GCA_964548865.1 uncultured Solibacteraceae bacterium | reverse complement strand
CACCCGATCGCGATGCAGATAAGCGCCGTAGCGGCCGCGCCTGGCCGAAATGCCCTCCGAGAGCACCTCGACCACATCGTCGAAGTCGTCGCGCGGGAGTCCCCGATAGGGATAGGCGCGTCGCACGAGCGCGAACAGGTCGTCTTCGAGCCAGTCGCCGGTCGCGACGGTCGCGACGATCTGCTGCGAGAGGATGTCCAGTGGCGCGTCCGGGACGATCACGCGGTCGAGCTCGCCGCGGCGGACCGCCAGCACCAGCGCCGCGGTTTCGACGAGGTCGTCGCGGGTGGTGGGGAAGATGCGGGCTTTGGGCGTCGCGCCACGCCAGTGTCCGGCCCGGCCGATGCGCTGCACGGCCACGGCGATCGATCGCGGCGAGCCGATCTGGCAGACGAGATCGATCGTGCCTACGTCGATGCCGAGTTCGAGAGACGCCGTGGCCACCACGGCCTTGAGCTGCCCTTGCTTCAGGCGCTGCTCGGCGTCGAGGCGTGTCTTGCGGGAGAGGCTGCCGTGGTGCGCGGCGACGGCATCCTCGCCGAGCCTTGTGGCGAGGTGGTGGCACACGCGTTCGGCCATGCGCCTGGTATTGACGAACACGAGCGTCGAGCGGTGCGCCCTGACGAGGGCCGCCAGGCGGTCGTAGACCTGGTCCCAGAACTCGTGCGTCGCCACCGACGCGACTTCGCCCGGCGGCAGTTCGATGGCGAGATCGAACTCGCGGCGACGCGCGATCTGAACCAGATGCGGCCGCGGCCCGGCGCCGGACAGAAAGGCGGCGATGGTTGCTATGGGCGTGACAGTCGCCGACAGGCCGACCCTCGGGATGCGGCGTCCGACGAGTGCGTCGAGGCGCTCCAGCGACAGGGCGAGATGCGCGCCGCGCTTGTCGTCCGCGACCGCGTGGATTTCATCGACGATGACGGTCTCGATGGCCCCGAGCATGGTCCGGCCGCTCGCCGACGTCAGCAGGATGTAGAGCGACTCGGGCGTCGTGACGAGGATGTGCGGCGGGCATTTCATCATCGCGCGGCGGGCGGGCGTGAGCGTGTCGCCGGTCCGAACCGCGGTCCGAATATCTGGAATTGCCGGGAAGCGGCCGCGCGCCAGCGCGACGATCTCCGCCAGCGGGCCGTCGAGGTTCTTCTGGATGTCGTTGCTCAGCGCCTTGAGCGGAGAGACGTACAACACAGACGTCCGATCGGTGAGCGTGCCGTCAAGGCCGCGCCTCACCAGTTGGTCGATACAGGCGAGGAACGCGGCGAGGGTCTTGCCGGAGCCGGTGGGCGCCGTGATGAGCGTGTCCGCGCCGGCGAGGATGGCCGGCCAGCCCTCCGCCTGAGGCTCGGTGGGTGTTCCGAAGCGCGAGACGAACCAGTCGCGCACCACGGGGTGTGCCCACGCCAGTGCGTCAGCAGGGGGGTTCGCCGGCCGCCCGTCGCGCGGTGCGCGCATCCGGCAATCGTAGCGCGATATGATCCTGGTTCGTGACCGAACGCGAGACGCTGGACGTCGACATCCTCATCGTCGGAGGCGGGCCGGCCGGCATGTCGGCGGCCCTCAGGCTGTCGCAGCTGCAGCAGAAGCACGGCGGCGAACCGCTGTCGATCGCATTGCTGGACAAGGCACGTGAACCCGGCGCCCACGAGCTCTCCGGCGCGGTGCTCGACCCCTCGGCCCTGCGGGAGCTGATTCCCGATTTCGAGAAGAAGGGCGCGCCGCTTGCCGCCGCGGTGCAGCACGACGACGTCTATTACCTCACGTCGAAAGGGAAGCTGCGTTTTCCCATCATTCCGCCGCCCCTGCAGAACCACGGCAACTACATCATCTCGATCAACAAGTTCGTGAAGTGGCTCGCCCAGGAGGTCGAGGGCGCCGGTGGCGTGGACCTGTTCAGTGGATTCGCCGCGTCCGGAGTGCTGTTCGAGGGCTCGAAGGTGGTCGGCGTACGCACCGGCGATCGGGGCATCGACAAGAAGGGTCAGAGGAAGTCCACGTTCGAGCCGGGCGTCGATGTAAAAGCGAAAGTGACGATCTTCTGCGACGGCGTCCGCGGCAACCTCACGAAAGTGCTCACGCAGAAGCTGGCGCTCGACCAGGGCAAGCTCCCGCAGGTCTACGCGATCGGCATCAAGGAACTCTGGGAGGTTCCGAAGGATCGCCTGAGTCCCGGGTCGGTCATCCACACGATGGGCTATCCGCTGCGGCCCGAGGAGTTCGGTGGTGCGTTCATCTACGGGATGCCGGATGGACTCGTGTCAGTCGGCTTCGTGAGCGGCCTCGATTATCGCGATCCGATGTTCGATCCCCACCAGACGTTTCAGAAATTCAAGCAGCATCCGTTCGTGGCTGGTCTGCTCGCCGGCGGCAAGATGGTGCGGTACGGCGCCAAGGCGTTGCCAGAAGGTGGCTGGCACACCGTGCCGTGCGTACACATGGAGGGCGGACTGATCGCTGGGGATGCCGGCGGCTTCATGAACTCCATGAGGCTCAAGGGCATTCACCTTGCGATGCGAACCGGGATGCTCGCGGCCGAGACTGCGTTCGAGGCGGTGCGGGCCGGCGATGTCAGCGCCGCGACGCTCGCGGCGTACCAGCGGCGAATCGAATCCAGTCCGATTCGCCGCGAGCTGTACCCGGTGCGAAACGTCCATCAGGCCTTCGGTCATGGCCTGCTCGCCGGCCTGATGTACTCCGGCCTGGCACTCGTCACCAGGGGCTGGTGGCTCAAGGATCCGATGCCGTCGCACGCCGGGCACGAGCGGATCGAGAAGCTCGCGGACTACTACCACGGCGATCCGCCGGCGACGGACGCGCCTGTGAACCCCGTGAAGATCGATCGCCAGCTCACGTTCGATCGCGTGACGGGCGTGCACCACTCGGGTACGCGGCACGTCGAGGATCAGCCGTCGCACCTGCTTGTGAAGGACACGGACATCTGCCGGACGAGGTGCACGATCGAATACGGCAATCCCTGCACGCGCTTCTGCCCCGCGGCCGTGTACGAGATGGTTGACGCCGGAGACGGCACGAAGAAGCTCCACATCAACGCGTCCAACTGCGTGCACTGCAAGACGTGCGACATCATGGACCCGTACCAGATCATCGACTGGGTCCCGCCGGAGGGCGGCGAGGGGCCGCAGTACGACGGCCTGTGACGTCCCGCCTCACGCCGTGGCGCCAGGTCAAGGCGGCGGCGATCGCGACCATCGGCGTGCCCGTCATCGAGGCGCTGGGCAGCTCGTACAGCTGGCGTGAGACCGGTGCCGAGCACCTGGCCCGCCTGCACGGTCAGGGCCGCCAGCCGATTCTCGCGCTTTGGCACGGCCGCATCCTTGCCGCGACGTTGTACTTCCGCGATCGCGGCGTGGTGGCGATGACGAGCGAGAACTTCGACGGTGAGTGGGTCGCGCGACTGATGGGGAAGTTCGGCTACCACGCGGCGCGCGGGTCGACGTCCCGCGGCGGCGCGCGCGCGCTCGCTCAGCTCAGGCGCGAAGTGACCGCAGGTCATCCCGTGGCGTTCACCGTCGATGGACCGCGAGGCCCGGCGCGCGTGGTACAGCCCGGCGCGGTGTGGCTGGCGAGCGCGACCGGCCAGCCGATCATCCCGTTTCACATCGAGGCCGATCGGTCCTGGACCGTGAAGAGCTGGGATCGGCATCAGGTGCCGAAGCCGGGGGCGAGGCTGGCGATTGCGATTGGCGCGCCCATCGAGGTGGCCGCCCGCGCCGGCGACGAGCAGATTGAGGAGGGGCGCGCACGACTGGCGGGCGCGCTGGGTGATCTCGAAGAGGAGGCGCTGGCGCTGTGCTGCTGATTTCGTCGGCACGCTTCATCGAACACACGACGCCCCCCGGGCATCCCGAGCGCCCGGAACGGGGAGAGCTGTTCTCGGACGTCGCGCAGGCATTCGCCAGCGACGGAGGCCGCGTCGCCGAGCCTCGACCGGCGACGCGTGAGGAACTCGCGCGGATCCACACCGCCGCGTACCTCGATTCGATCGCCGCCACCGCAGGTCGTGCCTCGATGCTGGACGAGGATACGTTCACGAGTCCCGAGTCGCACGAGGTCGCCCTGCTGGCCGCCGGCGCCGCGATCGATGCCGCGCGCCACGCCGTCGCGCACGGCGAGCCGGCGCTGGCGCTCGTCCGGCCGCCCGGCCACCACGCCGAGCCCGGCCGCGCCATGGGTTTCTGCCTCTACAACAACGTCGCGATTGCGGCGGCGGCGCTCCGCGCTGACGGTCTCTCGCGCGTGGCCATCGTGGACATCGACGTGCACCACGGCAACGGCACGCAGGCCGCGTTCTATCGCGATTCCTCTGTTCTGTTCGTCTCGAGTCACCAGTTCCCGTACTACCCGGGCACGGGCGCGGCCACCGAGACCGGCGAGGGACCAGGTCTCGGGCTCACGCTGAACCTGCCGTTGCCGGCGGGCACGACCGACGACGAGTACGCGCGTGTCTATGAATTGCAGGTGATCCCTGCGCTGGGGGGCTTCAGGCCAGATGCCATCCTCGTCTCCGCGGGGTTTGACGCGCACGCCCGAGACCCGCTCGGCGGAATGCGGATGAGTTCGGCGGGCCTTGCGAAGCTCGTCTCGCTCGTGGACGAGGCCGCGCGGGCGCTGTGCCACCGCCGCCTGGCGCTCGTCAGCGAGGGGGGCTACCACCTCGACGCAATGCGAGAATGCCTCGAGCTGACGATTCAGGTCCTTTCCGCGAAATAATAGGGAGCGCTGCGCGATCGGCACATCGCCAGATCACCAGATCACCAGATTCCCATGTCCGAGTATCGACCTCAGGAAATCGAGAAGAAGTGGCAGAAGCACTGGGCTGACACCCGCGCCTTCGAGGTGACGGAAGACCCCTCGAAGCC
>CAZJTG010000281.1:0-4922 GCA_964548865.1 uncultured Solibacteraceae bacterium | reverse complement strand
GTAACTCGCCCCCGAACGCACCATCTCCGCTGGAGACGCGGGGCGAGGGATCAGCCCGGGGCGAGGCACGAAGAGGAAGGGCCGCGACCGAATCTCGGTGGCGGCTCTCGACGTCCTCACCTCGAGCCCGTGCACGCCCGCGTTGTCGGAGGCGGCGGCCTCGACAACCGCCGCGTAGTAGGCCGCCGTGCTTCGCGCGATTCCGACCAGCGTGGCGTCGCCCAGCCTGGTGAGCGAAGTACGCGATCCGCCCGTGACTGCCGCGAGATGCTCCATGCCCTCGAGCGGATTCATCGTGGTGGCGAATCCCGCGCCCGCAAGCGTGTCGGCCGCGTTCGTCGGCATGCGCTGGAGGTCTTCCGGCTGGACGATGTAGAAGTGCGCGCGCGCCTGCGCGGCGGCCTGGCCCACGCGGCTGAATTCCTCCGTCCGAAGCTCGCACATGCCGGGAGGCCCGCCCCGTCCCGTCGCGCTGTCGCGGCGTGGTCCAAACAGGCTGGCGGTAAACAGCAGAACGGTGGTGGGCCCCTCGCCGCCCGACACGGACAGCAGCATCTGCTCGAGCGCCTGCAGCGTGTTCCGCGTCCGGCACGCCGCATCCGATGCCGTCTCGCGATCGGGCGCGTGCCCGCCAATGATGTCGATCTCCCGCGCGACCCGGTCGTGGTTGGCGGTCAGATCGGTCTTGATGCCGCCGTGGGGCGTGGTCCAAAGCGAGACGCGATCGCGCGGCGACAACGCGCCAAGGAATGCGCGCACGGCCGACCGGATCGGCCGTTCGCGTCCGGGCCGAAACGACTCGTCATCGACCACGAGGATGAACGCGCGTCCGGTCTCTCCACCGCGATTGGTGGCAAACGGCTCGGGCACGGCGTCCACCGCCTCCAGAGGAGCGGCGGGCGCGCTCGACTGTGTGATCAGCCGCAGCGACCGTACAGCGCGCGCCCGGCCATTCACACGCACCGTGATGTCGGCGGCGGTGAGGTCCGGAACGGCGGCCCCGTCGGGCGCCGACGCATAGAAGTCCACGACGAGCGTGCCCTCGGGACCCTGGGCCGAGGCGCCGGTCAGGCAGGCCGTGGCGAGACAGAACAGGATCGCGCGGTGCTTCATGGGTGTCGTGGGCGGCGCCGTGAAATCCGGCGCACGGTTTCAAGAATAGTCGATGGACGAATTACCTGCGGTTTTTCCGGTGGCGCCGCGGGTTGCCTTGCTGCCACGATGCGACCATGATTCAGGAGCTTCCCATGGCCTCGTCCCGCACGGAACAGCTGCAACTCCTGCCGATGCCGCCTCGCCCGGAAATGGAGCGCGCCTACCTCCGATCGGACGCGTCGTACGACGGATTGTTCTTCCTCGGTGTCCGGACCACCGGTATTTTCTGCCGGCCGTCCTGCCACGCACGAAAGCCGCGGGCGGAAAACGTCGAGTTCTTCGCGTCGCCGAAGGAGGCCGTGTTCGCGGGATACCGGCCGTGCCTCAAGTGCAAGCCCGTGGCCGGCGACCACGAACCTTCGTGGGTCGCGAGACTCGTCGCGAAGGTCGAACGCCGGCCGGACGAGCGCATTCGCGAGCAGGATCTGCGCGTGATGGGGTTCGATCCCGAGCGCGTACGCCGGTATTTCGCGGGCCGCTACGGCCTCACGTTTCAGGCCTACTGCCGGGCGCGTCGTCTCGCGGGTGCGTTCGAGCAGATTCGTGGCGGCGGATCGGTGGACGAGGCCGTCTTCGACACCGGATACGCCTCGCACAGCGGGTTTCGCGAGGCGTTCGGCAAGGTGTTCGGCGCGCCGCCGGCCGCCGCGGCGGGCAGGCACGGAGCGCCCGCGGCCGATTGCGTGCGCGTGAGCTGGGTGGATACGCCCGTGGGACCGATGATCGCGGGCGCGTCGGAGGCCGGGCTGTGCCTGCTCGAGTTCACCGATCGGCGGATGCTCGAACACCAGTTCAAGGTGTTCGGACGCCGGTTCAAGGCAGGGATCGTGCCCGGGACGCATCGCTACCTCACGCAACTCGAGCGCGAACTCGCGGAGTACTTCGGCGGCACGCGGACCAGGTTTGACGTGCCCGTGCATGCCCCGGGCAGCCCGTTCGAAGAGCGGGTCTGGCGGGCGCTCCGCGACATTCCCTACGGCGAGACGAGGTCCTACGAGCAAATCGCACGCGAGGTGGGCAGCCCGAGAGGCGTGCGCGCCGTCGGCCGCGCCAATGGCCTCAATCGCGTCGCGATCGTGATCCCCTGCCACCGCGTGGTGAACAAGAGCGGGGAACTCGGCGGCTACGGCGGCGGTCTGTGGCGCAAACGCCGGCTGCTCCATCTGGAGAAACAGCAGTTCACTGCCCGGACTTCCTGAACGCCCGGTACACCACTGCTCCCGGGTGTCCCTCGACGACCACGATGACGCGGGCGATGTAATCACCCGGCGGCAGCGCGCCGATCGGGACGGCCCCCGTGGCCCGGTAGCGTCCCGGATCGGCCGTCGCCTCGATCGCCAGCCGGTTGGTCACGATCGGGTTGCCTGACGGAGACGTCAGCACTTCGATGATGGCGCCGACCGGCGCGGTGACCTCACTGCCGAACAGGTCGAGGTACGCGATGGCGACCGGCTCGGTGCCGAACTGCATGCGCGGCTGGAATCTCGAGTCGCGCGAGAGTCCGAGCACGAGCGAACTCATCTTCAGTGGCCCGGACGCCACCGTGTCGGCGACGACCTCGACGTCGGCGGCGCCGGTCCGGCCGGCCGTATCGACCGCGGCGACGCGCAGGCGGTAAGTGCCGGCCGACGCGGCCATCGCGACGAGCGCCGGGAACTGGGCGAACTCGGTGTCCGTGGCGTTCGCCTGCGCGACCATGCGGCCGCCGCTGTCAAAGAGCGCGGCCGACATGCTCACGAACTTGACGTTCGGCTCGATCGGTTCGGCCGCGGAAATCACGCGCATCGAGGCGCCGTCGCCGTGGAGCGACGCGTAGCCCGCCACCCGCAACGGCAGCGCCGTGTAGGTCGCGCTGGACTTGAGCATTTCAGCCGGCGTGGCCGGCTTCACGAGCGGCCCGGCCGGCTTCTTCACGTGCAGGAGGGCGCGCGATCGAATCGTGGCACCGGCGCGCGTCGTACGGACGTCCAGCCCATGCGCGCCCTCGATGTCGGAAGACGCGCCCTCGATCACCGCCGAGTAGAACGACGCCGTGGATCGCGCGACAGCGACCAGGGACCGATCGCCCTGGCGCATCATCGACACGCGCGTGCCGCCGGTGACGCCCGCGAGGTGCTCGATGCCCTCGAGTGGATTGTCGTTGCCCCTGAATCCCGCGCCGGCGACGTTCTCGGTCGCCAGGGACGGCCGGCCCATCAGGTCCTCGGTCTGCACGACAAAGAAGTGGGCGCGCGCGGCGGCCGCCGCACGGGCGAGGCGCTGAAAGTGTTCCGGCGTCAGCTCGCACATGCCCGGCGCCATCGTCACCGGCGCGTCGCGGCGGGGGCCGAGCAGGCTCGCGGTGAGAAAGAGCACGGTCGTCGGGCCTTCGCCGCCGGCCAGAAGGGACATCATGTGCTCGGTCGATTCGAGCGCGGTGCGCGAACGGCACGCCGCCTCGGATCCGGTTTCGTTTTCCGGGCCGTGGCCGACCACCACCTGCATGGCCTGGCTCAGGCGATCGTGGTTCGCCGTGAGGTCGACTTTCATGCCGCCGTGCGGGACGGTCCAGAGCGCGACGCGATCGCGGGGCGACAGGGCGCTGAGAAACTGCCCGATCGCCGTCCGAACGGGACGCTCCCGTCCAGGCCGGAATGACTCGTCGTCGATGACGATCACGAACGACCGGCCCGACTCCGCGACGCCGTTCGAGCCGAAGGGCACGACGGCGGCCGGGCGGGGCGCCAGCGGATCGTCTGGCGGAAGGTCTGCCTGCTTGACCAGCCGCAGGGTGCGAATCGTGCGGGCCCGGCCGTTCAGTCGGATGTTCACCTCGCCGGCCTTGAGATCGGCGATGCCCGCGCCGTCGGCGCCGAGAGCGTAGAAATCGACGACCAGCGGCGTCTCGGACGACTGGGCAGCCGGAGCAGTGGACGCGCCGCCCAGGCATCCGATCAGAAGCAGGCCGAACGCCAGGAGGCCGGCCCGACGATGGGTGCCGACTGTATCCGTATTCATAAAGAGACAGAATACCCGACCCTGAACCCCGAACCGCACCGGCCTCGTCTAAGTTGCCAGCATGTTCCTGCAGGACGTCCGCTATGCCCTGCGCGGGCTCTGGACCAGCCGCGCCTTCACGATCGTCGCCGTCCTCTGCCTGGCCTTTGGCATCGGTCTCAGCACGACCATTTTCAGCATCGTCGATGGCGTCCTTCTGAAGCCGTACCCCTATACCGATCCGGACCGCATTCTCGTGATTCGCGCCGCCAGCGAGACGCGCGATATCGACGAGGCCGGGGTGTCGGCGCTCGACGCCGCGGATCTCGAACAGGCGTCGAAGGCGTTCTCGCAGATCACGGCCGTCCAGTACCGCAGCGTGACGATTTCGGACGGCGGTGGCGAGCCCGAGCGGTACCCGGGGGCAGCCATCTCGTGGGATCTGTTTCCGATGCTGGGCGCGCAGCCGATCCGCGGCCAGGGGTTCACGCCGCAGATGGACCTGCCCGGCGCCGAGGGCGTCGTGCTGATCAGCCACGCGGTCTGGCGAGATCGATATCGCCTGGACGAGTCGATCATCGGACGACGGGTTCTCATCAACGCCCGGCCCGCCGTGATTGTCGGTGTGATGCCGGAAAAATTTCAAATTCAACCGGAAGGTGCCATCGCTCTGCAGGTGGACGATCTGCCGCATTTCCTCCAGAAAGCGGGGCTGTCCGTAGGGCGCGAGGCCCATGACCTTATATTCGTCGCCGAAGTGCGGAAAGCCCAGATGCTGCGTGAGCGCGGAA
>CAZJTG010000280.1:0-4956 GCA_964548865.1 uncultured Solibacteraceae bacterium | reverse complement strand
CCGCGCCGCGCCCGCCGGCGGCCGCGCCCGTCGCCGAACCCGCCGCACCCGAGGGTTTGTAAGCCGGATCGGTGAGCCGCACGTCGCCGCGACCGTTGATCCCGACACGAAGCAGTTGCCTCATCATGAAGTTGTCGCCGGACCTGGCCATGTAGAACATCACGCCGGCGGCCTCGTCGACCTTCACGATCGGACCGGCTTCGAACGTCGTATGCGACGTGATCGGATTGATCAGCTTGCCGGTGACGTCGTAGAGGTAGTAGTTCGTAAACCCGTTGCGCTCAGACTCCCAGATGAAGCGTCGATTGTCGGCGAGGTACCGCTGCTGCGGCGAGTTGTCGACCCAGCTGGCCGGCCACTCCTCGCGAACCACGACGCGACACTTGCCCGTGGCCGGCAGGCAGGCGGCCAATTCCATGATGTTCTGCCGGCGATTGGTGCGGTTCAAGAACAGCTCGCGGCCGTCGGGCGACCATCGGATGTTGTAGACGTAGTGGCCGACGTTGTCGTCGGTGAACCTCGATCCGTCGGCCGGAATGTCGGTGAACGGCTTGCCGTCGCGCACGTCGATTTCGCGGCGCGTGCCGGCCGCCACGTCGTAGACAAACACCTGCGCGATGGGGTTCGGCGCGCCGGCCTTGGGATACGCCTCCACGTCCATGACGCTCTGCACCGACGTCTGCGCCATCTGGAGGAAGAAGTCCTTCACAGGACCCTCATCGAAGCGGTAGTACCCGACCTTCGTGCTGTCGGGCGACCACCACATCGCAGTGGTCTGGTTCAGCTCCTCGCCATAGACCCAGCTCCCGGATCCGTTCTTCGTGCGCCGGGCTTCGCTGCCGTCGGTCGTGACCTGCACTTCGCCCGTGCCGTCGACGTTGGCGACCCAGAAGTTTCGGGCGCGGTAGAACGCCTTCCGCTTACCGTCTGGCGAGATGGCGCAGTCGATCTGCCGGCCGCGAGCCGCCGTGGTGTTCGGGCAGCCAGCGACCGGAGCCGCCGGCATTTCGGTCTGTGCCTGCTCCAGGCCCCCGCGGCCGCGTCCCGGCGGCGCACCGGCGGGTGGCGTGCCCTGTCCTCCGCGGCCCGCTCCACCCACAGCCCCGCGCCCCCCCGCGCCCGCGCCGGCCGGCGGGGCGGCGGGCGTCGCGGCCATCGTGGCGATGTCGAACCGGTAGTTCTGCCCCGCCCGGGCGTACGAGAATCCCTGCCCGCCCTCCTCCCACCGCACGGTCACCGCGCCCGACACGAACGTGCCGCCCTGGAGCTGCTGGCTCATCTTGGTGAACTGGTCGAAACCAGGCATCGTGCGCAACCGATCCTGGGCGCCGAGTGACGCGAACCCGGCGGCGACGGCAGCAACGACGATCGACAGGACTTTGCGAGTGGATTTCATGGCGGGAGTGTAGCGCGGCTGGTCAGTTTCGGCGAAGCACGCGACCCGCGCGAATGCCGGTGTACTCGCCCTCCCGCTTCGCGATCTGGCCGTTGACGATCACCCAGTCGATGCCGTCGGCCATCTGATGCGGATCGAGGTACGTGGCCTTCTCGACCACCCGAGCGGGATCGAAGACCACGAGATCCGCGAGCGCTCCGGGCCGAATCTCGCCGCGGTCCTGGAAGCCGAACACCTGCGCCGGCAGGCTGGTCATGCCGCGGATGGCGGATTCGAGCGTGAGCACGCCTCGCTCCCGCACGTAGCGCTGCAGACGACGCGCGTACGCGCCGTTGCCGCGCGGATGGGGACGTGACGGGCCTGGCAGGCCGAGTCCGCCGTCGCTCGACGCCATCGTCCAGGGCTGGCGCATGAGCGTCTCGATGTCGGCCTCCGACATGTTGAACGACACGATGGAGGCGCCGCCGGCGACGACCACGTCCACCGCGGCCTGCTCCGCCGAGACGCCGCGCGCCCGGGCGATCTCCTCGAGGTTCCTGCCCGCCTGATCCGGCGCGCCGCGGCCCGACGCAATGACGATCGATGTCGGCCCACCGCGCCGGCGGATGTTCTCGCGAACGAGCGCCAGGAACTTCTCACGCGATGCCGGACCGGCCATCGCTTCCTTCACGCCGGCTTCGCTTTCGCCGGGCATGGTCGCAGCGGCAAGGCTGGTCGAGGACGCTTCGTACGGATACTGGTCCGCGTACACCTCGACGCCGCGCCTTCGCGCCGCCTCGATGTGTTCGACGATGACCTTGCTCTTGCCCCAGTTGTCGGGACCGAGCGCCTTGACGTGAGAGACGACCCCGCGGACGCCGGCCTCCTCGGCGATGCGGATCACCTCGTCCACGGCCAGGACGACGCCGACGTCGTAGTCCCCTTCGTCACGGATGTGACTCGTGTAGACGCCGCCGGCCTCCCGGGCAAGCGCGATCACTTCTTCGGTTTTGGAGAACCGGCCGGGCGCATAGAAGAGCCCGCTCGAGAGGCCGAACGCACCGTCGAGGACACCCTGGCGGACGAGGGCCCGCATCCGGGTCAGTTCCTCGGGCGTCGGATCCCGCCGCTGGTTCGCGCCCATCGCTGCGCCGCGGACGCTCGCATGCCCGATGACGAGCGCGACGTTCACGCCGATGCCGCCGTCGGCCTCGAGATCCGCGCGCTGTTGCGCCAGATCGGTCGGGCCGCCGCCGTCGGGATTGCCCACCACGAGCGTCAGTCCCTGGGCGAGGAGCGCTCTCGCCTCGCGGAGTTCCGCGCGGCGCAGTCCGTCGAGCGCGTGCGAGTGGACGTCCACGAACCCGGGCGCCACGGCCCGATCCCGCGCATCGAGGACGGTCTTCGCGGCCGCGGCCCCGAGCGCACCGACGGCGGCGATCCGATCCCCGGAGACGCCGACATCCGCGCGCCGCCACGGATTCCCCGAGCCGTCGAACACGCGGGCGTTCCTGATGAGAATGTCGAAGCTCTGCGGCTGCTGGAGCGAGGCGGCGACGCCGGCAATGGCCAGCATCGCCGGCGCGGCGATTCGAAGGAAGCGCATGCCCGACAACTTACAACCTGCGGCGGCAACCCACAACCAGCACGTGGTTGGTTGCCGCTTGCCCGTTGCTGGCTGGTGACTACTCCCCGCGCAACGCGGTGACGGGATTGACGCGGGTCGCGCGCAAGGCCGGCACATAGCTCGCGACGGCGGCGACGAGCAGGAGGAACGCGGCGACGCTGCCGAAAGTCAGCGGATCGAACGGGCTGACGTCGTAGAAGAGCGACTGGCCGAAGCGGGTGCCGATAGGCGCCAGCACCAGACCGATGGCGACGCCGATGCCCGCAAGCACGACACCGTGGCCGACGATGAGCCGCAGCACGCGGCCGCGCTCGGCGCCGAGCGCCATGCGCACACCGATCTCGGACGTCCGCTGTGAGACGACGTACGACAGCACGCCGTAGACACCGACCGACGCGAGCAGCAGGCCGACCAGGCCCGTCACGCCGAAGATCCAGCCAAACAGGCCGTACTGCCAGAAGCCGAGCGCGCGCACTTCCTCCATGGTTCGCAGGAACGACACGGGCATGTTCGCATCCGACGCCTTGATGGCCTCGCGGACCGCGGGAATAACGGAGGCTGGATCGCCGTCCACGCGAATCGTCAGGCCGGTGCTGAACGTCTGCTGGAAGTGGTACGGAACGTACGCGGCCGAGAACGGCTCGTCGTCGGGATCGATGTCATCCTGCTTGATGTCGGGCGCCACGCCGATGATCGTGAACCACCGCGTCAGGTCGGAGTCCGTCATCCGGAATCGCGCGCCGACGGGGCTCTTCCCGGGCCAGAAGCGCGTGGCCATCGTGCGGTTGACGATCGCGAGGGGCTGGTTCGACCAGCCCTCGGCGTCCGTGAAATCCCGGCCCTCGGCCATGGCCACGCCGAGCGTCCGGTGGAAGTGCGGCGTGACACCGACGAGGCTGATGAACGGTTCGCGGCCGGCCTCGACGGGCTGGCCGTCGATGACCACGTTGCCGCCGCCGCCACCGCCGCTGATCGGAATGAGGTTGGACGCGAACGCCTGGCTGATCCGCGGCAGCGCCTCGACGCGCCGGACGACGTCTTCCACGCGGCGGGCCCGGGCATCGGCGGCCTCATACACCTCGCCAGGCATGTAGAACCGCATGGTGACGAGCGGCGCGGGATCGAAGCCGACGTCATACGAGTTGAGATTCCTGAACGTGCGGACGAACAGCATCGCGCCGACGAGCGCGACGAGCGCCAGCGACACCTGCGCGACGACCAGCGCGCTTCGCAGCGGCGACCGGCGGACGCTGTTGCCACGCGTGCCCTCCTTCAGCGAATCCACGAGATTGCCGCGCGACGCTTGCAGCGCCGGCAGCAGTCCGAACAGCATCGCCGTCGTGATGGCCACGCCGGCCGAAAACACCAGCGTCCGCCAATCCACGGCCCACGTGATGTAGTACGGCACTTGATCCGCTGGCATCGCTTCCTGAATGAGCCGTGTGCCGAGCCTCGCGAGCGGTATCGCCAGGGGGAGGCTCGCCAGGCTCAGCACGACGCTTTCGGTGATGAGCTGGCGGACGATGCGGCCCCGCCCCGCGCCGAGCGCCGATCGCACCGACAGCTCACGCCGCCGGCCGGCCGCGCGCGCCAGCTGGAGGTTCGCGACGTTCGAGCAAGCGATGAACAGCACGAGCGTGACGCTCGCCATCATGATCAGGATCACGCGCGACACGTCTTCTGGAAGAAACTCTTCGCGCAGGCTCCGCGTCCGCGCGGTCCATCCCTCGTTGGTATCCGGATACTGCGCGGCGAGGCGTGAGGTCACCGTGGCGATCTCGGCGTCGGCGGACTCCCGCGTCGCGCCGGGGGCCAGGCGCGCGAAGAGCAGCAGGTCGCGGGACTGCCGGGGGCTGTTCGCGGCGAAGGGCGCCAGCGGAATCCAGATCTTCTGGTTCTGCGGAAACGCGAACTTTTCCGGCATCACACCGACGATCACGGCGGGCCGGGCGTT
>CAZJTG010000279.1:0-4984 GCA_964548865.1 uncultured Solibacteraceae bacterium | reverse complement strand
GGGATCCAAAGTCCCGCGCCATACCGCTTGGCCACGCCCCATCACATCCACCGGGCCCGCTTGACTTGCCGTGCCGCACGCCCGCGCGGGCGCTCACGTTACCACGTCAACTCAAGCGGGCCCGACATGGTGGGCGCAAACACGGGAGTGTATCACAGCCGGATCCGGCGGCCGGCCTCCTGGCGGGTGAGCGTGCGAGTCAGCAGAACCAGCCAGTCGGGTCTTCCGAGCCGCCTGGCGGCCCGGGACGCGGCGCTTTCCTGGAACACGCCGAAAACGGCCGACCCGCTGCCCGACATGGCGGCAGCGAGTGCACCCTCCCGGAGACAGGCGTCGATCATCTCGCCGATGCCGGCATGACGCCGGGCGACCGGCGCCTCGAGGTCGTTTGCGAGGAGAACCGGCCCTGTCGGCCAGCCAATCTCGAGCTCACGGGGCGCGCGCGAGGACGTGGCCGGCTGACCGGCACGCCGGTCCTCATCGAGCCAGCGATACGCCTCGGCCGTCGACACGCCGAACGAGGGCTTGATCACCACGATGCCGAGCCGCGCCGCGTCGTCCATCGGATAGACCTCGTCACCGCGGCCGACACCGAGCGCCGTACCGCACTGCATGAAGAAGGGCACATCGGCGCCAAGCGACGCGCCCAGGCGCATCAATTCCTGTCGCGGCCGGCGGAGTTCCCACACGGCATTCAGGCCGACCAGCGCCGCGGCGGCGTCGGCGCTGCCTCCCCCGAGCCCAGCCTCTGAGGGAATCCCCTTGTCGAGGCGCACGTGCACGTCTTTGGGACCGCCCGGTAGACCGGCGGATCGCCACAGGGCCTCCGCGGCCTTCCAGACGAGATTCGACGCATCGACGGGCACACCGGGCGCGCGGCACTGCAGCGCGAACGGCCCACGCCGCGGCGTGAACGTCAGCGTGTCCGACAGGCCGATCGACTGCATCAGCGTCCGCACGTCGTGATAGCCGTCGGGTTGTCTCGCGCCGACGCGCAGCATCAGGTTAATCTTCGCGGTCGGACGAACGACCAGGGCGCGCGCCATTACGGCTGCTTCCTCCACGCGCCGGTACGCAGTTCATTCAGGGTCATCGGCTCGGCTGACGATGCGCCGGACGGCGGATTGAAGAGGGACGCCGGAATCGTCTCATTGACACTGACGTCACTGGCCGATACATCGAGCGAGGCCGCGGGCTCGCGACCCGGCGTCGATCGAATCTTCAGTTTGACGGGCGACGCGTCGGTCTTCCACGAGAACTCGACCCCGAACCCGTCCGCTTCGGCCAGGTACGTCCGCCACGTCTGGTCTTGACGGCGCAGAAACACACGGATGTCCGAGGTCCGGACGCCGAGCACGCCGGAGTAGTTCGCCGCGGAAATCACGCCGAATGCCCGCGTCCCGCAGCCAGTGAGGACCGCGAGCAGCCGATCGGGCGGAATCGACACACCGAGAATCGCGTCGATCAGGTCGCCGGCCGGCGCCCGGACGACACGATGCTCACGCCGGAGCCAGAGCGTCGCCGCCGCCGCGGTCCCGGTCAGCAGGAAGATCGGCTGGCCGGAAAACGAAGCGCCCATATAGATATTGGAAGGCGTCACGGCCGTTTCCATGACCAGCCGCCAGACGCGCTGGCCGGCGGCACGTCCCGATACACGCAACTCGCCCGCCCACGATCGCGCGTCGCGGCACGACGCCGTCGCGTCGGCCCACGCGCCACCTGCATCGACCGGTACGCCCGGACCGGCAGGGGGCACGAAAATCCTGGAGCCGCAGGCCGCCGCGGCCAGCACGATGCCGGCGGCGAGGGCGGCGCGACGGATCACTTGCCTGCCAGTTCCCGCGCGCGGTCGCGTTTGCGCTGAACCTCGGCGGCGTCGAACGCCGAGCGATCGCCCGCGAGCGCACGGTCGAACGCGTCGGCGGCCTCCCGGTACTTCCGGGCAACGAAATGCTGGTCGCCCAGCTTGACGAGCGCGGTCGCCTGACGGCCGCGATACGTGCGGCCACGTGGACCCATCTCGACGATCTGGGACCAGGCACCGGCCGCCTCGTCCCACCGGTCGAGGCGTTCGGCAGACTCCGCCAGGATGAGCAGCGCGTCGGGATAGCCCGGTTGCTCGGACAGGAATTTCTTAATCGTGGTGACGGCCTTCTCGTGCTGTCCGGCCTGTGCGTACAGGCGTCCGAGCAAGAGCTCCGCCGGCAGATCCACGAACGCATCGGACAACACCTGCTCGAGGTGCCGGATCGCCTCGGCATTCATCGTGCCGGCCGCGGAGGCATAGCCTGGGTCGCTCGCGACGGCAGCCTTCACGAAGGCCAGGATCCGATGCGCTTCGCGGTTTTTCGGCTCGAGCACCAGCGCCGCTTCACCGGCCGTGACGGACTCGGCCGCCCGCCCTTCCCTCGCGTACACGCCGGCCAGTTCCGCCTGCATTTCGGCCGCCTGGGGCAGCAGGGCGATGGCGCGTCGCAGCGAGGCGATCGCCTGGTTGACGTTGCCGTCCGCCTCGAGGCGACGGCTCTGAAGAAAAAGAAAGTAGGCCTCGGCGGCCGGATCCGGTGCGGGCGCCGGCGCGGATGACTGAAGCACGAGTGCGCCGGCAAGCATCAGGGCTGGTGACATGAAGGACCCACGGCGATTATAGTGCGGGCATGCCGGTTGATCAGGCGCTCCTCGACATTCTCGTGTGTCCCGCGTGCAAGAAGCCGGTGCGTCTCGTCAAGGACGGCGCGGGCCTCAGGTGCGATTCGTGCCGCCGGACGTATCCCATCAAGGATGACATTCCGGTGATGCTGATCGACGAGGCCACCATCGACGCGTGATGCGGCCTTGACGATCCTGCTGGTTCGTCCCCGGCTCATCGGGGACGTACTCCTCACGACTCCCCTCCTCCGGGCCCTTCGCCGACGGTATCCGGACGCCACCCTGCTGTATCTCGTCGAGACGATGGCGGCACCGATCGTCCTCGCGAATCCGCACGTCTCGGAGACACTCGTCATCCGCCACCGTCGCGGCTGGAGCCGGTTCGCGGAAGACTGGACGATCGCCCGGCGCCTCCGGGCGCGGCGCGTCGACGTCGCCATCGATTTGCACGGCGGACCCCGGAGTTCCTGGCTTACGTTTGCGTCACGCGCGAAGATGCGCGTGGGCTACGATGGGTCCGGCCGCCGGTGGCTGTACACCCACGTGGTGCCGCGGCCGCGAGGGTACGCGCCGAGGCACTCGGTCCTGAATCAGTGGGACCTGCTCGCACGCGTGGATCCGGTGTTCGGCGCCACACCGGATGCCGAGAACGACCGGCTCGAAATGCCGGTGGACGACGCGGCCCGCCAGGTCGTGGACGGCCGGCTGACGGCGGCCGGCGTGCGCGACGGGCACCAGATCGTCGTGATGCATGTCGGCGCGGGCAACGAATTCCGGCGCTGGCCGGCGGCCTCGTTCGCTGAGGTCGCAGCGGCACTGACGCGCGGGGCGCGCGCGCGAACACTCGTCGTGGTGGGTTCGGTGCTGGACGCCGTGGCGATCGAAGAGGTGGTCCGGCGGGCCGGACGAGAGACGGGCGTGGAGACGCGAATCCTCGCGGCGGTGGACTGGTCGCTCACGGAGCTTCGAGCCTTGATGGAACGAGCGGCGTTATTTGTCGGCGGCGACAGCGGCCCGATGCACGTGGCGGCCGCGACCGACGTGCCCATCGTGGCGCTCTTCGGCCCGACGTTACCGGTCCACTGGGCGCCCTGGAGACCCGCGAGGCTGCCGTTCAGGGCGATCGAACCTGGCCCGCTCGAGTGCCGCCCCTGCGATCAGCGCGTGTGCGCGCCCGGCGATTTCAGATGCCTCCGCCGCACCGAGCCCGGGCGAGTCATCGAGGCGGCGGAGCGATTGCTGGAGCGCACGTCATGACCACGCGGCAGACACCGCTCGAACAGATTGGCTTCGTCCTGATCGCGCTGTGCCTCGGGGTCGTTCAGATCAAGCTCTTCCCCGCGCAGGTGGTGTTCTTCCCGATCGCGGCCATCATCTGGCTCGTGATCGTCGTGCGTGGCGGCCGCGCGTGGGACGCCCTTAGGCCCGGCACGGGCACGCCCGCGTTCTTCCTTCCGCTGGCGCTCTACGCGGGCTGGACGCTCGTCAGTTCGGCGATGTCGAGCAACCCGCAGGCCAGCTTCATCGACTCCAAGCAGTTGTTGATGTTCCTGATCGTGCCGGTCGTCGCGCGACTCTCGACCGGCCGCCGGGCGACCCAGACCATCGACGTGATCATCGCGATTGGGTCGGCGGGCGCGCTCTGGGGCATCGTGCAGTTCGCCATGCTGGGTTACGACAACCTCGACCATCGGCCCGTCGGGCTGCTCAGCCACTGGATGACCTATTCGGGCGTACTGATGCTGGTCTTCTGCGCCGCGGTCGCACGCCTCGTGTTCCGGCCGGGTCCGATCGCCTGGCCCATGATCGCGGTCCCGGCGCTTCTCGTGGCCCTCGTCGTGACCAACACCCGGAACGCCTGGATCGGCACCTTCCTGGCGGTCGGTGTGCTCCTCGCGATCCGAAACTGGAAGCTCGTGCTCGTGGCTCCCGTGGTGGCGGCGGTCGCGCTGGTGCTCGCGCCGGGACTCGCCCAGGAGCGCGCCCGTTCAATCGTGGACACGAACGATCCGGCGAACCGCGATCGCATCGTGATGTGGAAGATCGGCCGGGACATGATCCGCGACCATCCGATTTTCGGCGTCGGGCCGGAACAAATCGACAAGCAGTACGCCACCTACCGCCAGCCGTATCCAGAGGCGGTCAACGCCACGAATCCGCACCTGCACAACGTGCCGATTCAGATCGCGGCCGAGCGCGGGATTCCGGCGCTCATGCTCTGGCTGTGGTTCGTGGCCGCCGCAGGCCGCGATCTCTGGCGCCAGCTTCGCGCACGTGTCGCCCCTGACGTCGCGGCCGCCGGGCTCGCGGCGCTCGTCGCCATGCTGGCCGCCGG
>CAZJTG010000278.1:0-4989 GCA_964548865.1 uncultured Solibacteraceae bacterium | reverse complement strand
TCGCGTCGGACGTGAAGGATCGATGGGCGACTGATTGGCTCAAGTGGAAGGGGTATGCGCCGTTCTTCGCGTCGGTCGTGCGCGCGATCGCGCGTCAGCGCCCGGCCGGCGTCGGCGTTGACGTGGTGCCCGGCGTGGCCCGCGCCGGCATGCGCCCCCTCGCCATTACCGTCGAAGCCCGCGACGCCCATGGCCACTATCTCGATCGGCTGAAGCCGTCGGTCGTCGTCACGGACGCGGCCGGCAGGGCCGCCTCACAGCTGGCCCGGCAGGTCGCGCCGGGCCGCTACGAGGCGCGCGTGGTCGCCGACGCGCTGCAGCCGCTGACGGTCACGGTCGATGGGGGAGAGTCGGTTCGCGCGACGCGCCTGATCGTTCCCGACAACGCCGCCGAGTACCGCTTCCGCCCGCCGGACGAGGCCGGCCTCGCCGCCATCGCGCAGGCGACCGGCGGGGGAGTCGGGGCGACGGCGGAGGCCCTGCGTCGGGCGTCCCGGGCGCAGGCGGCCCGCAGCGCGCTCTGGCCGGCGCTGGTACTCGCCGCGCTCGCGCTCTGGTTCGTGGACATCCTCATCCGGCGCATCAGGTTTTTCGAGGGCGAAGGACAGGTCACGGCCTAGGCTCGGCGCCTCCAGCGGCCTGATGGCACGACGAACCTACCGAGTACTTCTGTCGTAACTCTCCGCCTGCTCGTGCGCGTGATACGAACTCCGCACGAGCGGGCCTGACTCCACGTGGCCGAATCCCAGCTCGAGGGCGAGGCGCTTGAGTTCGCGGAACTCGTCCGGCGTGTAATAGCGCTCCATCGGCAGGTGCGCGAGGGACGGACGCAGGTACTGACCGATCGTCAGAATCTGGCAGTCCACCTTGCGCAGGTCGCGCAGCACCTCGACGACCTCGGCCGTCGTCTCGCCAAGGCCGACCATGATGCCGGTCTTTGTCGGGATCTCGGGCGCCCACCTGCGCGCGCGCTCGAGAAGTTCCAGCGCGCGCGTGTACCGCCCGCCGGGGCGGGCTTGCCGATACAGGCGCGGCACGGTCTCCGTGTTGTGATTGAGCACGTCCGGTCGTGCGTCGAGCACCGCCCGCAGCGGTGCTTCCTGGCCCTGGAAGTCGGGGATCAGCACTTCGACGCGGCACTCCGGCCGGCGAGCTTTGATCGCGCGAATCGTCGCGGCGAACGCGCCGCCGCCGAAGTCCTGGAGGTCGTCGCGATCGACCGAGGTGACGACGACGTACGCGAGTTCCATCGCCGCGACGGCTTCGGCAAGCTTCTGGGGCTCGTCGGGACTGAGCGCAAGCGGGGCGCCGTGCGTCACGTTGCAGTAGCCGCAGGCGCGGGTGCAGACGTCGCCCATGATCATGAACGTCGCGGTGCCGTGGTGCCAGCACTCGCCGATGTTGGGGCAGTGCGCCTCCTCGCAGACCGTATTCAGCTTCAGGTCGCGCATCAAGCCCTTGATGCGCAGGTACCCCTCGGAGCCGGGCGCCCGGACCTTGAGCCAGTCCGGCTTCGGCGCGCGCGCGAGCGTCGCGTCCTTCACGCGACGGCCGCGAATGAACTGCAGGGGAGCGATGCCAGACATGAATTCAGAGGCGAGGTCCAGGAGGACCCGCCGAACCTCCCCAGTATAATTCGCCGCATGCCCTTTCCGCTTTCCATCACCTGGCTCGGCCATTCAACGTTCATCATCGCCCTGCCGTCCGGCAAGCGAATCATCACCGATCCGTGGCTGGGGAATCCCAATTGTCCGCCGGCGTTCTCGAAGCCGGAATCCGTCGGGCCGATCGACGTCCTTCTGGTGTCGCACGGCCACAGCGACCACACCGGCGACGTCGTGTCGGTGGCGCGGGCCACGGGGGCGCCGGTCGTCTGCATCTTCGAGCTCGGCCTGTTCTTCACGGAGAAGGGCCTTCAGAACGTGAGGGACATGGGAATCGGAGGCACCCAGGAGGTCGCGGGTGTCGCCATCACGATGACCCCGGCCGTGCACTCAGGCTCGGTTGTCGATGACGGGAGGATCGTGTACGTGGGCGGGGCGGCTGGCTTCATCCTGCGCGCGCCTGACATGCCGACGATCTACTTCGCGGGTGATACCGGGATCTTCGGGGACATGAAGATGCTGGGCGAGGTCTACAAGCCGGAGATCGCGTTCCTGCCGATCGGCGACCTCTACACGATGGGACCGGACACCGCGGCGATGGCGGCGCGCTGGCTCGGCGTTCGCCAGGTCGTGCCGATGCACTGGGGGACGTTTCCCGTGCTGACAGGAACGCCCGAGACCCTCGAGGCTCACCTCAAGGGCTCGGGCATTGATGTGCTCGAGTTGAAACCGGGGGAGACCGCCCGGTAGCTCAGGGCATCACGTCAGCCGTCGACGGCTACTTCTGATTGAGCCAGACGTCATCGAGAATGTTGAACGTCTGGGCGCCGACTTCCTTGCCCGCGATGCTCAGCGTCACGCGATAGATGCCGGGTCCGATTCCGCCGGCGCCGACTCCGCCGAAGCCGCCGCCACCGAAGCCGCCGCCGCGTCCGCCGCCACCGCCACCACCCGCGGCGCAGGGCGTCGGGCCCGCGTTGGCTGCCGGAGCCGCGGGCGGTTCCGGAGCGCCACCGCGCCCGCCGCGTCCACCGCCACCGCCGCCTCCGAACTGCTGGTCACCGGTCATCGCCCACTGGAAGCGATTCAGGCCGACATTCGCCGTGCCGACGCAGGTGCGCACGGCCTGGCCGGTCGCGGTGTTCGTGATGCGGATGAGCACTTCGCCCGCCGGCGCTGACTTCAGGTGATAGGCGATCGCCGTACCGCGCGGCGCCACTTCGCCGGCCCACCACTTGCCGCCAGGCACGGCGGTCTGATTCCGGCGGTCCTGCCGCCAGGCCACGGCCTCGCGCGGCTGGAACAGCGTGGCGTCCGAGGCGAGCGCCTCGGGCGTCATCTGCTGGAGCGCGGTGATGTCGTCCATGATCCAGATGCCGCGGCCATGGTGCGCCAGCACCAGGTCGTTGTCGCGCGGGTGAACGACGATCTCGTCGATACGGCCCGTCGGCAGATTGGGCATGAACTTGTGCCACGTGCCGCCGTCATTGAGCGAAATGAAGAAGCCGAACTCCGCCGCGGCATAGAGCAGGTTGCGGTTGCGCGGATCCTGCCGGATGGAATTCACGTTCCCGTTCGGCAGGTTGCCCGTGATGTTCGTCCACGTCTGGCCGTAGTTGGTCGTCTTGAACACGTAGGGCTTCAGGTCACCAACCCAGTGGCCGTCGATCGATGCGTACGCGGTGCCGGCATCGTAGTACGAGGCCTCGAGGCCGGAGATGTGGTACTCACGCGTACCGCCGGGGATGTTCTTGCCGACTTCCGTCCACGTGAAGCCGCCGTCACGGCTCACCTGGAGGTTGCCGTCGTTCGTGCCGGCCCAGTACACGCCGGGGACGACCGGCGATTCCGCGATTTCGATGATCGTGCCGAACTCGTTGGCGACGAGGCCGTCGTTCTTCGAGTTGATGCACGGCACGCCCGCCGTCTGCCCGCAGCTCGGCAAGCTGTACGGCTTCTCGAGCAGCGTCCGCTGGTTCACGTCGATCTTCTTGCCGAGCACGGGCGACTGCGTCCACGTGGTGCCGCGGTCGCGCGAGATGAAGAAGCGCGTCCCCGCGAACAGGACGGTGCCCGGATTGTGCGGCGAGATCCGAATCGGCGAATTCCAGTTGAACTGCTGAGGCCACGGATCCTCCGGCCCGGCGAGGATATTGCCGCGTCCGCCGCCCTGGCCGCCGCCTCCACCACCGCCGCCACGTCCGCCACCGCCGCCGGCGGCCGGGCGGACGTTGGCCGTGAGGCCGGTGTTGAGGTCGTAGCGGTTGATGTTGCCGTTCTGTGACTCGGTATAGAAGATGTTCGGGTCGGTCGGATCGACCTGCGTCTGGAAACCATCGCCGCCGCCGACGCTGATCCAGTTCCACATGCGGATGCCGCCGGAACGCGTCGAGCTCGGCCCGCACCACGATCCGTTGTCCTGCAGGCCCGTGCACACCCAGTACGGCCGGCGCATATCGACCGACACGTGGTAGGGCAGCGCGGCGGCTTGCAGCCGCAGGGACTCCCACGTCGCGCCGCCGTCCCAGGACACGTCGAGGCCGCCGTCGTTGCCGTACATCACGTGCTGGCTGTTGTTGGGATCGATCCAGATCGCGTGGTTGTCCACGTGACCCATGCCCTGCAGGCCGGTGAACGTCCTGGCGCCGTCGATCGACTTCGCCGGGTTCACGCCGCCGACATACACGATGTTCTCGTTGTTGGGATCGACGCGGATCTGGCTGTAGTACATCGGCCGCTGGTTCTGGTTGCTCTGGAACGTCCAGGTCTTGCCCTTGTCAATCGACTTCCAGATGCCGCTGGCCTGCGGGTTCGGCTGTCCGCCTCCGCCGCCACGGCCGCCCCCGCCTGCGCCTGCGCCCTGACCGCGGGCGGCAGCCGCCGCCGCGTCGGCCGCCGGATCTCGCGGTTCCTTGTCCGGCGCGACTTCGATCTGCGCGTAGATCACGTTCGGATTCGATCGCGACCAGTCGAGGCCAATGCGGCCCATGGTGCCGCGCGGCAGGCCGTTCGCCGGCGTCGCCGCGATCTTCTTCCACGACTTGCCGCCGTCCAGTGACTCGTAGATCGCCGATCCCGGGCCGCCGCCGACAAAGCCCCAGTTCGTTCGCCGGCGCTCGTACGTCGCGGCCATCAGATGGCTCGGGTTGATCGGATTGATGATGAGTTCCGTTGCGCCGACGTCCTGGTTCACGTAGAGCGTCTTCGTCCAGCTCTTCCCGCCGTCCACGGACATGTAGACGCCCCGGTCCTCATTCGGCCCGAACAGGTGTCCAACGGCCGCGACCCAGACCGTGTCCGGGTTCTTCGGATGGACGACGATGCGCGCGATGGACTGCGTATTCTCCAGTCCAAGATGGGTAAAGGTCTTGCCTGCGTCCGTGGA
>CAZJTG010000277.1:0-5032 GCA_964548865.1 uncultured Solibacteraceae bacterium | reverse complement strand
GGTCACGAATACCGTCTTCGCCGCCTACGTGAAGCGCATGGGCGAGTGCCAGTAGCCCCCGGGGACAGACCTGGTCAAACGGGGGGCTGACCCCGGAGGCGCATCATTTTGTAGAACGTGCGGCAGTAGGCGATGCCGAACTTGATCAGCTTGGCGTGCGACTGGCCGGCCTGCCTCGGACGATACTGGAATGGCACCTCGGTCAGCGTCCCGCCCTGATTCACGATCAGAATCAGGATCTCCTCCAGGACATCGAAGTTCGAGGCGTGAAACGTGATCTGCTGCAGCGACGCGCGCCGGTAGAGCCGAAACCCGCTGGAGATGTCGTGGATGTTCAGCCGGAACGCCTTCGTGAACACGACGTTGAGGATGCGGCTGAGGACGGCCCGCAGCCTCGGCATTTCTCCGCCGCCGCCGGGCACGTAGCGGGACGCGATCACGATATCCGCGCGCTCGCGCGCCTCCCACAGCGAGACAATCACTTCCGGCTCGTGCGACAGGTCGCTGTCCATCGTCTGGACGTGGCCACCGGCTGCTGCGCCAAATCCCGTACGGAGCGCGCCGCCGTAGCCCCGCCCCTCTTGCGGGATGACCCTGCCGCCGGCGCGCGTGGCTTCCTCCACCGTTCCGTCGCTCGATCCGCCGTCGATGACGAGGATTTCCGCCCGGATGCCGAGCCTGGCAATCGTCGCCCTGCATCGCGTGATCAGCGGGCCGATGTTGCCGGCTTCGTTCAGCGCCGGAATGATGATCGACAGATCGAGCGGCGTTGCAGTGGCGGCAGCGGCGGACACGGGCGGCTCAGTATATCCAGTCATCTTCCGCGCGCGCGCGCCAGATTCGCCCGCGCGTCGGGGTGTCGCGGATCCAGGCGCAGCGCCTCTTCGAAGGCCGCGATGGCCTCGGCAAGCCGTCCGCGCTCGGCCAGCGCGACCCCGAAATCGTTCTGCACGTTGGCCGAACCCGCATTGGCAGGCATCCGCAGCGCCTCGCGGTACGCGCTGATGCTCGCGTCGAGCCGCCCCAGCCCCGCCAGTGCCGAGGCCCGACCCGCCAGGGCCGTGGCGCCGTCCGGTCGGGCCGCGACCACAGCCGAGAAATGATCGAGCGCCTGAGAAAACTTGCCCTGCTGCAGCAGTACAAAGCCCAGGTTGTCCTCCGCACGCGCCGATCCCGGATCGAGGCGAAGCACTTCGCGATACTGCGCCTCGGCCTCCGGGAGCCGCCGCAGATGCTCGAGCGCGAGCCCGAGGTTGTTGCGCGCGGCCGCGAAGCCGGGCTGCAATGAAATCGCGCGCTCGAACAGCGGAACCGCCTCGGCCGGCCGGCCGCGACGCAGCGCCAGCGTCGCGAGGTTCGACAGTACTTCCGGGCTATCCGGGCTGAGGGCGTACGCGCGCCTGATGTACGGTTCGGCCTCATCGAGCCTGTCGAGGTCCATCAGCACGATCCCGAGGTTGCGCTGCGCCTCGGGATCCGCCGGAGTGAGCCGCATCGCCTCGCGGTAGTTCGCCATCGCCTCGTCCAGCCGGCCCTGCCGGTAGTTCAGGACGCCGAGGTTGTTGTGCGGTGACGCGAACCCGGGACTCAGGCGGATCGAGGCGTCGTAGTCGCGGCGCGCCGCCTCGACATCGCCGAGCTGCTGCCGGATGAAGCCGCGCGTGTTCAGCGCCTCGGCGTTGTTCGGTTCGATCGCGAGGGACGCCTCGACATGCCGGAGCGCGCCCGCCACGTCGCGTTGCGGACCGTGCAGGAGGAGCACCCCGAGATTGTGGTGCGCCATCCAGGCACGGGGATTCCTTTCGATCGTGGATCGATAGAGGGTCTCACTGTCGACGTACTGCCGGCTCAACTGCGAGGACAGCAGCGCGAGCGGCGCCACCAGCACGGCCGCGAGAGCGATCCGGCTTCTCGGTGACGGCAGGCGTCGGCCCGCCGCGATCGTCAGCGCCGCCGCGAGGAATCCGAGTGCCGCGAGACTCGCGGCGTACTGGAAGTGATCGGCGACGAAGCTGTATCGGAACGGGTACACGTTGACGAATCCAAGCGCCGGTGCGAGCGCCGCTCCGTACAGGAGAAGCGCGGCAAGCGGAGCCCGGCTGCGGTCGCGCCACCGCCACAGCGCCACCATCAACGCCGCCAGCGCCAGGGGAAACAGGTACTGCCACCAGACGCCCTGGTCCACCTCCCACCGCGGGTACTGGAACACCAGGCCCGAGGGCCACACCAGGGTCCACAGATAGAACCAGACGGCGCGGCCGGCCACGAGCACGCGCTCCACCACCGAGAGATCGAATTCAACGCCCTTCGCGCCGATCACCGCATGTTCGACCCACACGGTCATGGCACCGGCGGCCGCGCCCAGCGCAACGAGCGGGAGGACCGGCCGGACGTCGCGCGCGAACTCGAGCCGACCGCGCCGCCACCAGGCCAGCACCAGCAGCGACACGGGCAGCGTCGCCGTCACGGTCTTGCTGAGGAGCGCGAGCGCGAACAACCCTGCCGCCAGCACCCAGTCGCCCCTCCGGCGGGACTCGTCGAACCGCAGGTAGGCGATCGCGGCGCCGAGGTACAACGGTGTCGACAGCGTGTTCTTCAACTCCGTGATCCATGCGACCGACTCGACCTGCACTGGATGCAGCGCGAAGATGAACGCGGCCAGCACCGCACCAGGGATCTTCAACCGGCGCATGACCGCCGCCAGCAGCCACGCGGAGAGCGCGTGCAGAACGATATTGACGATGTGGTAGCCGGTCGTCGCATCGCCCCACAGCCGGTGCATCAGCCAGAACGCGGAGTGCACCAGCGGGTAGTACTGCTGCGTCGCGCGGACATCCGTCCAGATGCGGCCGAGGCCCTCGACCGACTGCAAACCCGGTCTGGTCAGATGTCCGTCATCGTCCCAGAGCGGCGCGCCGTGCCATGCCGGTTGATAAACGAGCAGCGTGGCGAGTGTCAGCGCCGCGAACAGGCCGAACCGGCGGGCCGCCATCCGGGCGATTCTACTTTTCGCGAAGGGCCTTCAGAACCGCGTCGAGGCTCTTCTTGGCGTCGCCGAAGAGCATGCGGGTGTTGGGCCGGAAGAACAGGGGATTTTCGACGCCGGCGTAGCCGGCCGCCATGCCGCGTTTCAGCACGATCGTGGTCCTGCCCTTCCAGACTTCGAGCACGGGCATGCCGGCGATGGGCGAGTCGGGCTCGTCCTGCGCCGAGGGATTCACAATGTCGTTCGCGCCAATGATCACCGAGACGTCAACGTCGGGGAAGTCCTCGTTGATCTCGTCCATCTCGAGGACGATGTCGTACGGGACCCTGGCTTCGGCGAGCAGCACGTTCATGTGCCCCGGCATGCGCCCGGCCACTGGATGAATCGCGAAACGGACCTTGACGCCCTTCTCGCGAAGGAACTTCGTGATGTCGTTGACGACGTGCTGGGCCTGGGCAACGGCCATGCCGTACCCCGGCACGATCACGACGTCCTTCGCTCCGGCGAGCAGCGCGGCGGTGTCCGCGGCGTCGATCGAAATCGTCTCGCCCTGCGCCACCCCGGAGCTGGCTTTCGCCGGGGCGCCCTCACCGCCACCGAACCCGCCGGCGATGACCGACAGGAACTTGCGGTTCATCGCGCGGCACATGATGTAGCTCAGAATCGCGCCGCTCGATCCGACGAGCGCGCCGGTCACGATCAGCAGGTCGTTCGAGAGCATGAAGCCCGTGGCTGAGGCCGCCCAGCCTGAGTAGCTGTTGAGCATCGAGACGACCACCGGCATATCCGCGCCGCCAATCGCCAGGACCATGTGCACGCCGAAGACGAGCGCGACGCCGGTCATGATCAGCAGCGGCGTCATGCCGCTTCCAGCCGCCGACTGTTCGACGAACTGCCAGCCCACGACCAGCGTCACGATGAGGAGGCCCAGGTTCAGCCAGTGGCGGCCGGGCAGCGTAAGCGGCTTGCCGCCGATCGTGCCGTTCAGCTTGCCGAAGGCGACGACCGAGCCCGAGAACGTCACCGCGCCGATCAGGATGCCGAGGTACGTCTCGATGTCGTGAATCGTCTTCTCCGCGCCCGTCAGCACCTGCGCGTGCCCCATGAAGTTCGCGAAACCCACGAGCACGGCGGCGAGTCCGACCAGGCTGTGCAGGATCGCGACGAGCTCGGGCATCTGCGTCATCCGCACGCGTTGCGCGAGCGTGATGCCGATACCGCCCCCGATCAGGAGGCCGCCGACGAGTACCGCGTAATTCGCGGTCACGGCGCCGCCCATCGTCGCGGCGAGCGCCAGCACCATGCCGATGATGCCGAAGGCGTTGCCGCGCCGCGCGGTTTCCGGGTGGCTGAGCCCGCCGAGCGCCAGAATGAACAGGATTGCCGACGCGATGTAGGACGTCGTGACGAGGCCGCTCATGTTCATCCCCGCCTACTTCCTGAACATCTCGAGCATGCGGCGCGTCACCGCGAAGCCGCCGGCGATGTTGATGCTCGTCAGCACCACCGTCACCGCGGCCATCCACAGGACCGTCTGAGACGAGGAGCTGATCTGCGTCAGCGCGCCGATGATGATGATGCTGCTGATGGCGTTCGTGACGCTCATGAGGGGCGTGTGCAACGCCGGAGTGACGTTCCAGACCACCATGTAGCCCACGAAGCAGGCGAGCACGAACACCGTGAAATGGTTGAGAAATGCCGCCGGCGCCACCGCGCCCACGCCGAACAGCGCCGCGGCGCCGAGCGCGGCGGCCACGAGCGGCCCGGTGCCGGACTTCACCGGCTTCATGGGGGTCTTCGCCTTCTGCGCGTCTCCGTGAGTGGGCGTCGCTGTCGTCGCTTTCGCCGTTGGCGTCGTTGCGGGCGCCGCCGTGAGCCGTGGAGGCGGCGGCGGATAGGTAATCTCGTGACCCTTGACGACCGTGGCGCCGCGCACGACCTCGTCGGCGAAGTCCACGACCAGCTGTCCGTCCTTCTTCGGGCACATGTCGTCGACAAGGTGCCGGAGATTGGTGCCGTACAGCTGGCTGGACTGCGCCGCGAGGC
>CAZJTG010000276.1:0-5076 GCA_964548865.1 uncultured Solibacteraceae bacterium | reverse complement strand
GTCCTCGACGAGCCCTCGATCGGCCTCCACCAGCGCGACAACCGGCGGCTTCTGGCCACGCTCGGCAAGCTCCGCAACCTCGGCAACACCGTGCTGGTGGTGGAGCACGACGAGGAGACGATTCGCACGGCCGACTATGTCGTCGATCTCGGACCAGGCGCCGGCGAACACGGGGGCCAGGTGATGTTCCAGGGCCGGCCGCAGGAGTTGCTGTCGGCGCCGGGCGAGTCGCTCACCGGCCAGTATCTGACCGGCGAGCGTTCGATTCCGCTGCGCGCCGCCCGCCGTGAGGCAGCGCGCGGGCAGTTGCTCGTCAGAGGCGCCCGCGCCAACAACCTGAAGGGCATCGACGTCGCGTTCCCGCTGGGCATGTTCATCGCGGTGACCGGCGTCAGCGGATCGGGCAAGTCCACGCTCGTCAACGAGATCCTGTACCGATCGCTGGCGAAGTCGCTGTACCGCGCCATCGACGAGCCCGGGCCGCATGAAACCATTGAGGGTGTCGACGAGATCGACAAGGTTATCCAGATCGACCAGTCGCCCATCGGCCGCACGCCGCGATCGAATCCGGCCACGTACACGGGACTGTTCACGTTCATCCGCGAACTGTTTGCGATGTTGCCCGAGGCCCGGGCGCGGGGGTATCGCGCCGGGCGGTTCTCGTTCAACGTGAAGGGCGGCCGCTGCGAGTCGTGCCAGGGCGACGGCGTCATCGCCATTGAAATGCACTTTCTGCCGAACGTGTACGTCACGTGCGAGGAATGCAAGGGCCGCCGTTACAACCGGGAGACGCTGGAGATCAAATACCGCGGGAAGTCGGTGGCCGAGGTACTCGATCTCACCGTGGACCAGGCGCTCGAGCTCGTCGAGAATTTTCCGCCGATTGCGCTTCGCCTGCGCACGCTGAAAGAAGTGGGTCTTGGCTATATCAAGCTGGGGCAGTCGGCCACGACACTGTCGGGTGGCGAAGCCCAGCGCGTCCAGCTGTCGCGGGAACTGGCCCGTCGCGGCACTGGCAAGACCCTGTACATCCTCGATGAGCCGACCACCGGACTCCACTTCGAGGACGTCCGGCGCCTGCTCGAGGTGCTGGAGAAACTGGTCGACCAGGGCAACACCATCGTGGTGATCGAGCACAACATCGACGTGATCAAGACCGCCGACTGGGTCATCGACCTCGGGCCGGAGGGCGGCGCCGGTGGCGGGAAGGTCGTCGCCGCGGGCCGACCAGCCGACGTGGCCGAGGAGAGCCGGTCGGCGACCGGCCAGTTCCTTGCGGCGGCACTCGGAGCCCGTCGGGCAGACCGATCGGCGTAGGCGGGCAACTTCCTGACGCCTGTGGTCGAAGGGCCACGCCGTCTCGGCGCGAGACGTGGCTCATTTGACACGATTTCCCTGGAGGCATCGGTTGTCATCGAATCGTTATTGCGACTTAACATGTTTTGTTTCAATGAGTTACAGTAGACAGTCTGACCGGCAACTGAAGTGGCAGGCTGCTTGCTAAGTAAGGTCTCGGTCGCATTGATGTACTCGTCGCAACGCACCCTTCGTCGGTCGGTCAGCTGCGCTGGTATCGGCGTACATTCCGGCCGGAAAGTGAAGATCTCGCTGGTCCCGGCGCCAGCAGACACCGGCATCAGGTTCCGGCGGATGGACCTGGACGGTTTTGAGATTCCGGCTCACGTCTCTGCTCTCAGCAACCGGCTTCAGCTCCAGACGACGCTGGGCGCGGGTGATGCGGCGGTCGAGACCGTCGAGCATCTCCTGGCGGCGCTTCGGGCCATGGGCGTCGACAACGCCGTGGTCGAGCTCAACCACCGCGAAGTGCCCATCATGGATGGCAGCGCCGCGCCGTGGGTCTATCTGATTCAGGACGCGGGCGTGAAGACGCTCGGCACGGCGCGCCGGGCGATTCGCATCGATCGTCCCGTGGAGCTCACTCAGGGAGACAAGCGCATCGCGCTCTATCCATTCGACGGATTCAAGGTCAGCTACACGATCAATTTCGACCACCCGCTGCTCCGGCACCAGCAGAAGACGATGGACATGGACGAGCAGGCGTTCGTCGACGAGATCGCGCCGGCACGCACCTTCGGATTCCTGAAGGAAGTGGAAATCCTCCGGCAGCGCGGCCTGGCGATGGGCGGTTCTTTCGAGAATTCCATCGTCCTCGGCGAGACCGGTGTGTTGAATCCGCTGCGCTTCGAGGACGAGTTCGTCCGCCACAAGATTCTGGATGCCGTGGGCGACATGGCGCTGCTCGGCTATCAGCTGCAGGGCCACCTGGTGGTGCACCGCGGCGGCCATGCGCTCCACACCGCCTTCGCTCGCGAAGTTCTCTCCCGGACTGACGCCTGGCAGCTCGTTGACGCCTCGACGCCCGAACTCGCGGGCGCCGACGCCGTACCGGTCGCTGTCCGGCAAGCCTCGTAGTCCGCAGCCGGCCCGACCGCTCACCAACACCCAGACTGCTCACTGTCGCTCTCGACGTGTGTCCACCGTCGGAGCCCGGCGTGGCGATCTGGGAATTCACCTGCCGATGTCCACCTGGAGGCGCTCATCTCGCGTCATCGCCGCGAGATCAGAAGGCCAGAGCGCGAGGGGCTGCGCAAGCGCGCGTTCGACCGGTGAATCGCGGTAGCGCTCCACGACAGACCTGAGAAACGCGCGCGCGCCGTCTTCGTTCCCGCGGTCGCGCTCAAAGAGCGCGAGCACGAGGTTGATCGCCGGGTGCTCGCGCCGGTCGCGCGAGAGGCTGCCAAGATACTGCACGGCCTCGGCACGACGGTTGCCCAGCCGGAACGACTCGAGCAGCAGCGCATCCGCGAAACCGGACGGCGCCACCTGCAGCAGCTTGCGCGCGAGGCGTTCGGCGCGCGCCAGGCTCCGCATCGACTGTGCCCGGAGCACTTGATCGGCAAGTCCGAGGTCGTAGGCGCCGGTCGATCCATCGACCTCTCCCGCGAGGAACGACCGTCCCCAGAACTGCCAGCGCGGCGGTGCCGCGGCGATTGCGTTCACCACGGCCACGTCCACCGCGATCTCGGGTCGTGCGCCGAGCCACGGCGGGCGCCGCAGCGCGGTCGCGCGCGCGTCCGCACTGCGCTGGTGCGTCGCCGCGAAATACCACGGCAGCACGAGGAAGGGTGACGCCTGGGGCACCTTGGCGAGCACGGCGTCCGGAACGACGCGCGTCGGGCCACCACGAACCGCGTCGCGTCGTGCGAAGCGAGGCAGGCCGGCGGCCAGCGATGCGTCAGCCTCGGGCCAGCTCGCGGACAGTCGGTAGTGAAACACGGGCGTGGGATGTTGGAGCAGCGGCGGCAGGTTCATCAACACGGACATCGCCAGCAGGCCCTGTCGGACTCGCGCGGGCCAGCTGTCGAGGACCAGGGCGGCTCCGACGGCCAGCAGTGGAATTGCCGGCACGAGCAGCCTGGGCCCCCAGCCGTCGTCTCCGTGCCATGCCCACCAGCCTGACGCCAGGGCGATGAGCGCGAGCAACACGCCGATCGCCGTCAGGCGAGCCAGGCTCTTCGATGAGCGGTCTCCGAGAGCCGCAGGCAGCGACGCGGCTGCGGCCAGCAGCGCGGGGAAGTACCAGAGCAGGCCCTTGTTCGGTCCAACGAGCAGCCGCCACGCGCCATCCATCGGAGAGTGCGAGAAGCTTTCGCCGGCGTAGCCCATGAGCGGCGCGCCGAAGCGGGCGAACTCGGCGAAGAGCCAGACCGCTCCACACATCGCGAACGTCGCGAAGGCAAGGCCGAATCTCACACCGCGGCCCCGCGCCGCCGCGACCATCGGCATCCACGCAATCGGCGCCACCACCAGCAGTGATGACTTCGTCAGCAGGGCGATGCCCGCGGCCAGTCCCGCGATCGTCGCGGCACGCGCCGCCCTGGGGCCGGTCGCGTTCGCAGCGCGAACGCTCGCCCACAGGGTGGCTGCGAGAGCCGCGGCCTGCAGCGACTCCGACGCGTCGAGCGCGGAGTACACCCCAAGCGGCCCCGCGAGCGTCGAGAGCAGGATCGCCGTTCGCTCCGACGAGATCGACCCGCCGAGTGCGCGAACAGTGAGCCCGGCGAGCAGCGCGGCCAGCATCACAAAGGCGAACGGCGCGAGGAGAAACAGCGGCTGGGACGTAGCGGATCCGAATCGGGACTCGACGAGCGGCGCGAGCATGGCGGCAGGCACGTGCGCGACGCTCATCGCCAGTCCGAACCGGGACACGCTGTCGCCATCCGGGCGAGGGACCGTGAGATCGCGGCCGCGGGCCTGTCCAATCCCCCCGGTTTCGGCCATCGCCACGGCCGTCCAGATCATCTGGCGGCCGTCGGCGGTCGATCCGGGAAGCCGGTCGTCGGTCGTCGCGACGAGCACGGCCGCGACGAGCAGGAACAGCCGGAGGTGGGTGCGAACGATCAGCCGTTCCCTTTGTCTTCTTCGCGCGCGGCCTTCCGGATGAGCGAGGCCAGCTGGTCGTTCTCGTATCGGTTGAAGCTCATGAACAGGCTTTCCTTGAGATACGCGCGCAGTTCCTCTTCAGTCAGCTGCGTGACGATGTGCGAGATTTCGCCGTCCACATCCTCGAATCCGTACTCGAGCTGGCTGCGGCGCCGGAGTTCTCGGGACACCGCCTCCAACACGGCGAGCACGTCGCCGTCGAGCTGGATGGGCGTGCCAGCGGTGGTCGTGACGGTGCGCATGCTAGCCTCCAAAACTCGCGAGGGCCGACGCCTCGTCGGCGTGGACCTCGAGGAAATTGTGCGCGCCCGTCATCGCCAGCATGGTCTCCACCCGCTTCTGGACGCCTGACAGCTTGAGCGACCCGCCGGCGCCGTTCGCCTGGCGAAACAGGTCCATCAGGCAGCCGATCGTTGCGCTGTCCACGTAGCTCACCGGGCTGAGATCCACGACGATGCGCTTCTCGCCGGCGGCGATGAGATCGGCGGCGGCCGTCGCGAAGTCAGCCAGGATGGGGTACGTGAGGCGCTGTTCCTGGACGCGCAAGACCGCGACATTACCCACGTGCGAAGTCACGACGTTCATTCGTTTCCTCCCGGCGGTGACGATACT
>CAZJTG010000275.1:0-5163 GCA_964548865.1 uncultured Solibacteraceae bacterium | reverse complement strand
CGCCCCACTCCACTTCGTCGAGGCGGATCGTCGGCCGCCCGGTGAAGAACTCGGCCATCCGCGGATCGATCCGGCGATAGACGGCGGCCTTGAAGGCCGCGTACTCGGGATGCGGATCGTACGACTGCTTCCACAGCCACTGGCGCCAGCGGCGGAGATCCGTGCCGAACTCCTGCCCCGTCTGCCGCTCGAGCAGTTCGATCAGCCGCTGCCACGGACCCGGCGGACGCGGGTCCACGCCGGGCTCGATGCCTGCCGGCCTGGAGCCGGCCGGCGGAATCGTGAACCGGACGAGCTCGAGCAGCATCGGGACGTAGGCGGGACGCCACGTCCGCGTGAGCGCGGTCATGGCCGGCGACGACACCTTCGGATCGGTGGAAGTCGCGTCAAAGAACACGCTGAGATCGGCGGGTGCGACCGCCGGCTTCTGGAAGGCCGACAGCGCGACGGTGGCCGCGCACCCCAGCGCGACGAGCGCAGCCCGACTAGCGAATCCCGGGACCACCGCCCCGCCTTCCCCCGCCCGCGGGAGTGGCCGGAACGACATAGTTTCTCGGTGGATCGGCATCGAGCAGATGGCGCACGAAGTAGTTCCAGCGCTGCACCATCACGTAGTTCCCCGCCGCCCCGAAGCCGTGGCCGGCGTTCGGGATAATCAACATGTCGAACTCCTTGTTGGCCTTGATGAGCGCGTCGGCCACGAGATACGTGTTGTACGGCGGCACGTTGTTGTCCATGCCGCCGTGGATTAGAAAGAGCCGGCCCTTGAGGCCCGCCGCGTGCGTCTGGTTCGCCTCGATGGCGTAGTTGTCCGTGCCGTCGGGATTCCTGATGAGGGGCCCCTGATAGCGCTCGCCCCAGTCGTCCTCGTACTGACGCTGGTCGTGGTTGCCCGACTCCGAGATGCCGACCTTGAAGAAGTCATTGAACGGCGCCCGCAGCAGCGCGTCGGCCGTGATGAAGCCGCCGCCCGAGTGCCCCCACATCGCCGCCCTGTCGATGTCGATCCACGGGAAGCGTTTCGCGAGTTCCTTCATCCCGGCGATCTGATCCGGAATCGTGTTGTGGCGGCCCATGGCGCCGTAGTACGCATCGGTGAACGCCTTCGACCGGTTCGGCGTCCCCATGCCGTCGATGCTGACGACGACGAATCCGAGTTCGGCGAGCGCCTGCCGATCGCCTCGCGCGGCCGTGAACGCGCGCGATCCGACGCTGCCCGACTGCGGTCCGGGATACGCCTGGTTGATGATCGGGTACTTCCGCGACGGGTCGAAGTTCGTCGGCCGGTGCAGCACGCCGTAGATGTCCGTCCTGCCGTCGGCGGCCGTCATCTTCACCTGCATCGGCGGCGTCCAGCCGTGCTTCAGGAGTCTCGAAATGTCGGCCTTTTCGAGCGGCATCATCACAGCACCCGTTGCCCCGTCGCGGAGCACCGTCTCCTGCGGCACATCGGGCTGCGAGAACGTGTCCACGATGTACTTGCCGTCGGGCGAAATCTGCGCCGTGTGCGTGCCGTTGTCCGGCGTGAGCGACACGAACCCCTTGCCGTCGAGCCCGACGCGGTACAGGTGGCTGAAGTACGGATCCTGTCCCTTCTCCTTCCCGACCGCGTTGAACCACATCTGGCGGGACGGCCGATCGAGACGCGCGATGCTCGTGATGGGCCCGACACCGGTGGTGATCTGGTTCTTCATCAGACCGGTGCGGAGATCGTAGAGAAACATGTTCGCGGTGCCGTCGCGCTGCGAGTACCAGAGGATCTCGTTCGTGTCCCAGAGAATCTGCCACTGCACGCGCGTCTGCACGTGCGTTTTCTCCGTTTCGGTGAAGAGCGTCCGCACCTCGCCGGTCGTCGTGTCGGCGAGCTTCGCGGTGGAGTTCTTGTGAAACCGGTCGGTCGAGACGAAGCCGAGTCGCGATCCGTCCGGACTCCAGAGGTACTCGCCCATGTCGAGGGTGTCCTCGGACATCGCCCGATGGAAGTCCGGCGCCATCAGCAGGCGCGTCGTCTTGCCCGTGTCCACGTCGATGACGACGCGGCTGATCATCGCGACGTGCTCGTCGCCGGCCAGAGGGTATTTCCACGCACGTAGCACCGGATGTCCGCCCTCGACCGGCGTCTGCACGAGGTACATCTCGCCGACCTTGCGCTCGTCCTGCTGCTGCGTCGCGATCTTCCTGCTGTCGGGCGACCACGAGAGCGAGGGCGCGGCGCTCGTCGTCCAGCCCGCGTTGGTCGTGCCGTAGCCGAAGTCTTTCGCACCGTCGGTCGTGAGCTGGCGGTCACGGCCCGTGGCGACGTCGCGCACCCACAGATTCCAGTCGCAGATGAAGACGGCCTTCGTGCCGTCCGGCGACATCGACGCGGGCGGCGATCCGCCGGCCACGCCCGTCACGTTCGGGCCGCATTTCCTGTCGATCGTGAGGCCGCCCTGGCCGCCGCGGCCGCCACCTCGTCCGCCTCGGCCGCCGGCGCCGGCACTGGCCGGCGCGGCCGACGGTGGCGTGGCGACCACGTCGCGTGTCCTCTTCACGGGATCGATGACGACGTTTTCGATCGCGCCGGTTGTACCCGTCCGGGTGTACCAGAAGCGCCCATCGGGCAGCCAGTTGGGCGTCACCGAGTCATTGATGACCATGCCGGCGAGCGCGGGCGCGAGCAATCTGACCGCTCGGTCGTAATCGGCGGTCGTGACGACTCGCCTGGCCTGCTCGACTTCAACGGCAGACGTCCCGATGAGCACGAGACCGAGAACCACGACGAGCGAACGCTTCATGGAGGGCTCCTGGAGGCTGAAACGAAGATCTGTTCCAGATAGTGAGCCAGGAACGCCGTGCGGTGCAACTGGGATCTACCTGCGCGCCGATCTACTTACTCGCCGAGCAGCGCCACCATGATTTCCCGGTGGCCGTCCCGCGCGATGTCGAGCGCGGTCTTGCCGGCGAAACCCGGCGCGCCGGATCCCCGGATCGTACGGTCCGCTCCGGCATCTGCGAGGATGCCGACGATCGCGTCCCGGCCGTTGATCACGGCGAGCATCAGAGCCGACAGGTTGAACTTGGCCGTGTGATTGAGGTCGGCCCGGTGTTCGACGAGCCAGCGCACGACCGGCGCCTGTCCATCGCGCGCCGCGTGCATCAACGCGGTCTGCCCGTGCTCGTCGCGCGCATCGACGTCCGCGCCGCCACGAACCAGGGCGTCGAGGCGCGCCAGGTCCCCCGCTTTCACGGCAGCTTTCCACTCAGGTGTCATGCGTCCAAGATACGCCGGCGCGCGAGCAGCCGGTTCTTCAGGACGTGCCAGAGCGCCGGCCCGGCCGGCCCCTCGGCGATCTCGCCGAGGAAGAACGACACATCGTCGTGGACGAGATCGACGGCCTCGGCATGTTCATGGAGTGCCGCGACGAGCCGATCGGCAAGGCGGGCGCAGGATTCGTCGGTCCCCGCATGAAGGAGGGCTTCCACCCCGTGCCGGTCGAACGGCGCATCGTCTGGCGACGTCGTTTCGAGCACGCCATCGGTGATGAGCAGCACACGGTCGCCCGGGGACACGATGAAACGGTGCCGCGAGTAGGTGGTGGGCAGCCTGACGCCCAGCGGCAGATCGATGTAGGCCGGCCGATGGACCGGCGGCGGTATTGGAATCCGCAGCACGTCCCACCTGCGCAGAGCGGCCCGATAGAGCCAGCCGGCCGGGTGGCCCGCATACGCCACGGTCAGGCGGCGGCGCGGCGGGTAGTACGTCGCCAGGACCGCCGTGGTCATGGACCAGTGGCCTCCGCGCTCGAGGCGGCTGTTCAACTGCGCAAATACACGGCGTTCATCCACGACGTCCACGCTCTGCCGCAGGTGTGCGTGGAGTTCGCGGCCGACGGCCGCCACGGTATCGCCATGGCCGGCCACGTCGGCCAGGCAGACTCGGGCCATCAGCCCGGAGCCACAGACCGACAAGTAGTGGATGTCGCCGCCGCTGGCCGCCATGCACGGGCGCGAATAGACCACGCCGCGCAGGCCCGGCAGTTCAACGACGTGGTGGGCGGTCTGGTTGCCGCCGCGCACCTCCCCGCACGTGAAGCCCGACCCGGTTTGTCGCCCGGGACTCATCGCCCGCACGCGTTGAGGGTACAGCGAATCGTCCTAGGGCGCGGTGACGACTACGCCCGTGCATCGCTTCGGGCCCTTGCGCCGATACGAGTGCGGAATGTCTCCGCGCATGTAGAGTGAGTCGCCGGCGTTCAGCGTGTACTCCTTCCCGTCCGTGGTCACGACCAGTTGTCCCTCGATCACGTAGATCATCTCGACGCCCGGATGCTCATGTGTCAGGCCCTCAGGCGAGCTCGCCGCGCTGAACTCCACGAAGAAGCTGCTCATCGGCCGCTCGGTGGCGGGGTAATCCAGGCACTCGAAGTGGTAGGGCGGCTGCTTCGCGCTCGGGTGTGACGGAAACTTCAGTCGGTCGGCCTTCCGCACCACCGTCGGTGCGGGTTTCTCCTGAGTCGTGAAGAAATGGTCGAGTCCGACGCCGAAGACCAGGGAGATGCGGAGGAGCGTGGGCAGTGTCGGGAAGAGCCGGCCCCGCTCGACCTTCGACAGGAGCGCCGGAGACAGCCCGGTGTGCTGGCCAAGCTGGACCAGCCCCAGTTTCTTCCTCAGACGGAGGGTCCGCAGTTTGGGTCCGATGGCATAGCTTTCCAGGCCCTCCGTCAGCGTCTTGGTCAGCACGTTTTCACCTCAATTTCCCAGCAGTCAAATCATTGCAGCCAATTATCTCTACGTGAATACTAGTTTGCTTTTGACTCATTTTCATGGAACGCAAAGTCATTTAATCCAGTATCACACTGTCGGCGGTAACGAAAGACGCCGCAGTCGTGATTCGAACAATGACAACCGGCACATGGTGCCAGGGAGACAGGCAATGAGGAACAAGGCAATGCGGATGGTGCTGGCGGGCGTGGCGACGCTGGCGATCGTGGCGAGCGCTCCGGTCGTGCGCGCGGAGGAGAAGGACATCGTTGACACGGCCGTGGCGGCCGGGTCGTTCAAGACGCTGGCGGCGGCGCTCAAGGCCGCTGGCCTGATCGACACGCTGAAGGGCAAGGGTCCGTTCACCGTGTTCGCGCCGACCGACGAGGCGTTCGCGAAGCTGCCGGCCGGCACGGTCGA
>CAZJTG010000274.1:0-5226 GCA_964548865.1 uncultured Solibacteraceae bacterium | reverse complement strand
GCGCATGCCCTTGCCGCCGCCGCCGGCCACCGCCTTCAGCATCAACGGATAGCCGATGCGCTCGGCCACGGCCAGCACCTCGGCATCCGGCGTGTCGTCGGCCAGCGGCTGCTCCGTGCCCGGCACCACGGGCACGCCGGCGGCAATGGCCGCCTGCCGCGCCGCCGTCTTGCTGCCCATGAGCTCGATCGCCAGCGGCGTCGGGCCCACGAACGTCAATCCCGCGTCAACACACGCCTGCGCGAAGTCCTCGTTCTCCGCGAGGAATCCGTAACCCGGATGCACGAGGGCGGCGCCGGACCGCCTGGCGATATCGATGATCTTGTCGATGCGGAGATAGCTCTCGCTCGCGGGGCTCGGCCCGATGGAATAGGCCTCGTCGGCCGTGCGAACGTGGAGCGCCTGACGATCGCACTCCGAGTACACGGCGACCGTCCTGAACCCGAGTTCGCGGCACGCGCGCATGATCCGCACGGCGATCTCGCCGCGGTTGGCGATCAGTACCTTCATCAGAGCGGAATGTTGCCGTGCTTCTTCGGCGGGTTCTTGTCGCGCTTGTTGTCGCAGCTCGCAAGCGCGGCGATCAGCTTCGCGCGCGTCATGCGCGGCTGGATGATGTCGTCCACGAATCCCCGCGACGCGGCGATGAACGGGTTCGCCAGTTTCTCGCGGAAATCGCCGACCAGCTTCGCCCGAAGGGCCGCTGGATCGTCGGCCGACTGCAGCTCCCGCTTGAACAGGATGTTGACCGCGCCATCCGGCCCCATCACCGCGATCTCGGCGGTGGGATACGCGTAGTTGAAGTCGGTCCGGATGTGCTTGCTCGACATCACGCAGTAGGCGCCGCCGTAGGCCTTGCGCGTGATGACGGTGATCTTCGGCACGGTCGCCTCGGCAAAGGCGTACAGCAGCTTGGCGCCGGCGCGGATGATGCCCCCGTGCTCCTGCTCGACGCCGGGCAGGAACCCCGGCACGTCCTCGAAAGTGATGAGCGGGATGTTGAACGCGTCGCAGAACCGCACGAACCTCGCGGCTTTCACCGACGCGTCGATGTCGAGGCATCCGGCGAGCACGGCCGGCTGATTGGCGACGACGCCCACCGGCCGGCCGCCCAGGCGCGCGAAGCCGACGATGATGTTCCGGGCGTACAACCGGTGCACTTCGAGGAAGCCGCCGTCGTCGACCACTGCCTGAATCAGGTTGTGCATGTCGTACGGCTGGTTGGGCTGCTCCGGCACGAGCGTATCGAGCGCGCTGTCCTCACGATCGACCGGGTCCGTTGTCGCGCGGCGCGGGGGATCGTCCAGGTTGTTCGAGGGCAGGTAGCCGAGCAGCTCGCGAATGAGCTGGATGCACTCGCGGTCGTCGGCCACGGCGAAGTGCGCCACGCCGCTTTTCGCGTTGTGCGTCACGGCGCCGCCCAGATCTTCCTTGGTGACGTCCTCGTGCGTGACGGTCTTGATGACGTCCGGCCCGGTCACGAACATGTAGCTCGTGCCTTCGACCATGAGGTTGAAGTCCGTGATCGCGGGCGAGTACACCGCCCCACCGGCGCACGGTCCCATGATGGCGGAGATTTGCGGCACCACGCCCGAGGCGAGCGTGTTCCTGAGGAAGATGTCCGCGTAGCCGCCAAGCGACAGCACGCCTTCCCGAATCCGCGCGCCGCCCGAGTCGTTCAGCCCCACGATGGGCGCGCCCATGCGCATCGCGAGGTCCATCACTTTCACGATCTTCGCGGCATTCGTCTCGGAGAGCGACCCGCCGAAGACGGTGAAATCCTGCGCGAACGCGTACACCGGGCGGCCGTCCACTCGGCCGTGGCCCGCGACGACGCCATCGCCAGGCACGACCTCGTCTTGCATGCCGAAGTCGCGGCAGCGATGCGTGACGAGCTTGTCGAGTTCCTCGAACGTGCCCGAATCGAAGAGAAGGTCCACGCGCTCGCGCGCGGTGAGCTTGCCGGCCTGGTGCTGGCGGTCGAGGCGCTCCGGGCCGCCGCCCTGCTCGGCAAGGCGCTCGAGTTCGGCGAGGCGTTCGGCAGGCGTCAAACCTTGGCTTCCCTGGCTTCCTGCGCCTTCTGCCAGTCCTTCAGAAATCGCTCGAGGCCGATGTCCGTGAGCGGGTGCCTGAAGCAGGCTTCGATCACCGAGGCCGGACAGGTGCAGACATCCGCGCCCATGCGCGCGGCCTCGACGATGTGCATCGGGTGCCGGACGCTCGCGACGAGCACCTGCGTGCGGAACCTGTAGTTCCGGTAGATTTCCACGATCTGCCGGATCAGCTCCATCCCGTCGGTCGCGATGTCGTCGAGACGGCCGACGAACGGGCTCACGTAGGCGGCACCAACCTTGGCGGCAATCAACGCCTGCGTGGGCGAAAAGACCAGCGTCACGTTGACGGCGTGCCCCTCGGAAGCCAGCGCGCGGGTCGCCTCCACGCCATCACGCGTAAACGGCACCTTGACGACGACATGCGGGTCGACCGCCGCGAGTTGCCGTCCTTCCGCAATCATGCCGGCGGCATCGGTGGCGACCACTTCGTAGCTCACCGGCCCCTGCACGACCTGACAGATTTCCTTGATGATCTCGCGCGGATCGCGCGGCTCCTTGGCCAGAAGCGACGGATTGGTCGTGACCCCGTCCACGATGCCGAGCGGCACGAGGCGCCTGATTTCCGCGAGATTGCCCGTGTCGACGAAGAATTTCATGTCCTTGCCCCTTGCTGGCGTCGTTGACGTCGTTGGTCAGGTTCCCACCACAGGATTGCTCAGCGCCCCGACACCTTCGACGTGCACCGTCACGTTGTCACCGGGCCGAATCGGTCCGATCCCCGACGGCGTGCCGGTCGAAATGATATCGCCTGGCAGGAGCGTCATGACGTTCGAGATGAACTCAACCAGTTCGGGTACCGTGAAGATCAGCTCGCGCGTCCGTGAGTTCTGGCGCACGTGTCCGTTGACGAACGCCTGCACCTGCAGGTCCTTTCCCTCGAGGCCGACCGCGATACACGGGCCAATCGGCGCGAACGTGTCGAAGCCCTTGCACCGGGTGTACTGCCCGTCCTTGTTCTGGAGGTCACGGGCCGTGACGTCGTTCACGGCGATCAGGCCCGCGATGTGCTCGTAGGCCTTGGCGGCTTTCACGCCCTTGGCGGTCCTGCCGATGACCACGCCCAGTTCGGCCTCGTGATCGACGCGACCGGCCCAGCCTGGCGCCTGAATCGCCTCGCCGGGTCCGATGACACAGGTGCTCGGCTTGATGAAGATGAGAGGTTCGGCCGGCAACGGCTTGTTCTGTTCGAGCGCGTGGTCCCGGTAGTTGAGCCCGACGCAGACAATCTTCGACGGCGACACTGGCGCGAGGAGCCGGACGCCCTCCTTGTCGACCTCGACCGTCTCCTTGAACGTGCCGAACGGATCGCCTTCGACGAGCCGCCACCGTCCCTCGCGTTCCGCGACGTACCTCGGGGCCCCGGCGTGTTCAATGCGAAATAGACGCAACATTCCGTGTGATGCCTTTCGCGAAGTTTACCGCGCGGTGACGACGACGCGGCCCGAGGGCTCGCTGCGGTTCGGCGGCACGGCCTTGTCGACCGCCACGATCTGATACGAGTACGTGGCGCCCGCCTTCACCGACGGATCCCGGTATTGCGTGGCCGCGATGGGCTCGGTCATGAGCGGCCGAAGTGTGCCATCCGGACCGTCGCCGCGCAAGACGACGTAGCCGGCGACGTCCGAGGAGGTGGAAGCCGTCCACAACAGGTCGACGCCACCCTCCCCGGGGAACGCGTTGGGACCGGTCGGCGGCGCGGGCGCGAAGCGATCCACAGGCGTGACGCAGCGGACGACCGACGCCTCACCCAGCGACAGGACACCGGCACCGGACTCGGCGACGCGGACGACGAAACAACGCTCGCGCCCGATCTCGACCGGCGCCGTGAACTCGGCAGCGGCGAGCGGCGCCGGCGTCAGACGCCGGGCCGTGGCGCCGGTCCGATCGACTTCCTCGACCACGAACCGATCGCTTCCCGACGAGGCCGTCCACGCGAGTGTCAGCGTCTGCTCGGTGTAGCTCGCCGCGAGATCGGCTGGGGGCGCCTGGAACGGCGTCAGCGGCAGCGTCAGGACGCGCGACGCCGCGCCACGCCGGCCGCCGGTGATTCCTGCCGCGGCGTAGTACCTCACGCTCGCCGACGCGCCTGACGGCGCATCGGCAGTCTCTATGTGCGCGGCCCGGCCGCCCGGGACCGGCCGTGTGTCGTTCGCGGTCTTGACAGGATCCTCGGCGCGCCGCACGTCGATGCGCGCGATCCGGTACGACGGGACCGCAAGTTCCGCGACCGATGGCGGCGGTGCCGCCGCCGGCTGCGTCAGCGCGTACAACTCGACCGCGTCGATCCGGGGAGGGGTCAGTCCGTCGGTGTCGGCCGCGGGAACGGTGAACGAGAGCGTGATGCCCGCGGGAGTCCGTTCAATCGTGAGGTCGGCCACGGCGACAGGGACCGGCCGGAGCGGCGGAAGCGGAGGCCCGATCTTTCCGCACGCGGCGACCATGAACGTAGACACGAGCACCAAAACTCTCAACGAGCGAGCCGACGCGAGCGAGTCGGCGGAGCGGCGCGGCGCGTGCGGGGGCCCCGCAAGCGACGCCGTCGGGGCGCCCGCAGGGGCGAAGCCCCTCGGGTAATCAATGCCCCTCACAGGATGTAGCGCGACAGATCGTCGCTCTTGGCAATGTCCGCGAGCATGCGGTCCACGTACGGCGCGTCGATTGCGATGGTCTGGCCGTCGAGATCGGGCGCGTGAAAGGACACCTCGTCGAGCAGCCGCTCGAGCACGGTGTGGAGGCGGCGGGCGCCGATGTTTTCGGTACGTTCGTTCACGAGCGTGGCCAGTTCCGCGATGCGCTCGATCGCCGCGGGCGCGAAGTCGAGCCGCACGCCCTCGGTCTCCATGAGCGCCACGTACTGCTTGATCAGCGCGTTTCTGGGCTCCGTCAGGATGCGGATGAACTCGTCGCGGCCCAGCGCTTCGAGCTCCACGCGGATGGGAAATCGCCCTTGCAGCTCCGGAATGAGGTCGGAGGGCTTGGACACGTGGAACGCGCCGGCCGCGATGAACAGGATGTGGTCCGTCTTCACCATCCCGTACTTCGTGTTGACCGTCGTGCCCTCGACGATCGGGAGAATGTCCCGCTGCACGCCCTCGCGACTGACGTCCGGCCC
>CAZJTG010000273.1:0-5240 GCA_964548865.1 uncultured Solibacteraceae bacterium | reverse complement strand
GCGAGATCGCGCTCGCCGGCGTCCGGTCGCGCAAGCGCGCGTAGAATCTCGCCATGAAGATCCACGTGGGCACCTCCGGCTACAACTACGCCGAATGGAAGGGCACGTTCTACCCGGAGGATGTGCCCACGAAGGGCATGTTTCCGTTCTACTCGGGCGTGTTCGGCACCGTCGAGATCAACTACACCTTCTACCGGATGCCAACGCAGAAGACGACGGCCGGTTGGCTCGCGCAGGCGCCGGAGGGGTTCAGGTACGCGCTGAAAGCGCCTCAGCGCATCACGCACATGCAGAAGCTCAAGGACGCCGGCGATAACGTGCGCGTCTTCGCCGACGCCGCGCGCGTCCTCGGCGCGCACCTTGGCCCGTTGCTGTTTCAGCTGCCGCCGACATTCCGCTGCGACCTGGTCCGCCTTGAGTCATTCCTCGCGCACATACCGGCCGACATGCGTCCCGCATTCGAGTTTCGCCATGATTCCTGGCTGACCGACGACGTCTACGCGCTGTTGCGCGCGCGCAACGCGGCGCTCTGCATCGCCGACTTCGGCGACAAGACGACGCCGTTGGTCGCGACGGCGAGGCACGGCTACTTCCGGTTGCGTGACGAGGGTTACCAGCCCGACGACATCGCGCGCTGGGTGGATCGGATTCTCGAGCAGCGCGACGGGTGGGACGACGTGTTCGTGTACTTCAAGCACGAAGACGAAGGGAAGGGGCCGGAGTTCGCGAAGACATTCATGGACGCGCTGACGAAGCGACGCTGAGGGACGGCCGGGTCGCGAACGCCCGCTCGAGGAACGTGGCGGCCGATGCCTCCGCCCAGTACCGGCGAAGCGGATCGTTCGAGATGAAGCCGCAGTGCCCGCCGTGCTGTTCAATCCGGGCGGTCACGTGGGGGTTGCCGGTGACCGCGGGCTCGCGGAACTGGTCGCCAGGCACGAACGGATCGTCGGCGGCGGTCAGGATCAGCGTGGGGATGCGGATGCGATCGACGACCCGCAGGGCACTGGCCTTGAAGTAGTAGTCACTCGCGCCCGCGAAACCGTGGTACGGCGCCGTGTACGTGTCGTCGAACGTTCGAATCGTATGGATACGGGACAGGGGCGCCAGGTCGAACGCCCCGGGCCACGAGGCGGCCTTGCGTCGCATGCGCGCGCGAAGACCACGCATGAAGTTCCATTGATAGGCGATGTTGGCGGGTCGCTCGATCGCGCGCACGCAGCGCTCGAGATCGATCGCCGGACTGACGGCGACGACGGCGCGAACGGGCAGGTCTGCCTCTTCGCCAAGCTGGCCAGCCAGTCGAATCGCGAGATTCCCGCCGAGTGAGTAGCCCACGACGCCGATCTCCGCGATGCCGTCCTTGTCGGCGAGCTCCCGCATCACGGCGAGCGGATCGGCCGTCAGGCCCGAGTGATAGAGCCCCGGCGTCAGATGTTCGGTGCCGCCACAGTTGCGCTGGTTCAGCAGCACCGCATTCCAACCCCGGTGCGCGGCCTGCGCCGCCAGCCCGCGCATGTAGTGCGCCTCGCTCGAGCTCTCGAGTCCGTGCAGGGCGAGCAGCAGCGGATGCGCGGCGCGGTTCGACTGCCAGAAGCAGTCAGCGGCCACCTGGGTGTCCGCGCTGACGCGGAAGAGCCGGCGGTCCGGCGCGCCGAGTTCCGGAAACGACCGTCGCCTCGCCCACGCATACATCGTCATGCTGTGGCCGTTGCGGAGCCAGCGATGAGTTGTGAAGGGCGTGAGGGCGGCCGCCGGATCAGTCATCGGAGATCGTAGATCGCAAAGCGGTTGTTCGCGTACAACTCGGGCAGCGCCAACGGACGCGCGCGATCGAACACCAGCACGCGGGCATCGTACCGCCTGCCGAGTTCTTTGAACCGCTGCTCGGTCAGGCTGGCGAAATCCGCGAGGGCCGCCGATCGCTCCGCGACCCGCAGCGCGATGGCCGAATCGTACATGGCCATCGCCGAATCCTTGCTCCGCTCGAGCACGGTGTCACGCAACGCGCCCGCCCGCACGCTCGTGCCGTATCTCCAGGCGTGTTCCGGATCGGCGAGTACCTGCCAGTCGGCGGCCTGCGTCCGCAGCCAGCGGAGGGCATCCGTCCAGTCGTCCGTCGGGAGGTCGAGCGTCGCCAGCGCGCGGCCGGTGTCGTTCAGAATGAATACGCCCCGGCCGCACGCGAGGAGCACCACGAACGTGACGGTGGCGATCCGCACGGCGGGCCGGCGCGCGAGCTCATCGACCAGCCACCATGCGACATAGACGAGCGCGAAGGCGTCCAGCACCCAGAAGACACGGTTCGCCTGCAACTGCACGACCGGAGCGAGGTGCGCCGCGGCCAGCGGCACCGTGATCAGAAACACGGCGACGAGCGCGACGAGACCGGCCACGACGTGACGCTCGCCGCCGGCGAGCGCGCCGCGGGCCTTGCGTCGAGCGTAGATGCTCAGGATGATCGAGGGATACAGCAGGTTCAACGCCCACGCGTAGGCCGGCCACTGATGCGAGAACACGTAGTCCTTCTCGCCCAGCACGGCCAGCCACGCGGCGTCCATCCGCGGCGCGGTCGCATACGCCCACACGAGCGAGAGGCCCGCCACCATCACGACGAGGCCGATCACCTTCACGTCTCTCGGGAACGGGCGCGCTGCCCCGGACAGCACGCAGATCGCCAGCACTCCGCCAAACCAGATGGCGGTGGTGGTGTGAATGACCGCGGCGAGCGCCACCGCGATCGCGGCCGCGCCGTGACGCCGCCTCAGCATGAACCCGAGGGCGATGAGGCCGACCGCGAACGCGATCATGCGCGGGTGCATGTAACCCTCGAGCGAGTTGGCGCCCGTCTTCGCGATGCGGTGCCTCAGCGTCAGGAAGGCCACGGCGGCGGCGACGGCCCACCACGACGCACCAAGGGCGCGGGCAAGCGAGACGACGCCGGCGAACATCAGGAGTGCGCCGATCACGTACAGGACGGCAAACAGCCACGGCAGATCAGCGGAGACCAGTCGGGCCAGTGCTCCGAGGACGTCGTCGCCGAGCCACTTGCTCGTCTGGGCCGACAGCATGCCGGCGTCGCGGGGAAAGAGGGCGGGATCCGCGGCGTGAGCCACCGCGGGAATGTAGAACGCCTGGTCGGAGACGCCGTACCGGTAGCCGCCGGAATTGGCCGTCGCCACGACCAGAAATACCGCGGCAGCGGCGGCAAGCGCGAGCGGGCGCGTCACGTCAGCTCGTCGGCCGTTGGCCCGTAAAGCGGCGGCAGGGGCACGTCGTTCATCCGCAGGTACACGGTCATCTGCCCCCGGTGGTGCACGAGGTGGCGCACCACGAATCCACGCACCGCGAAGACTTTGGGCACCGACATCAGCACCTTGTCGCCGCGCCTCAGCGACCACGGCTGCAAGAGCTGCCCGTCGGTCATCTCGACGAGTGCGGCGCGGACCTCGCGGACGTTCGCATCGAACGTCTCGAGCACGGTCTGGACGTCGGGCAGCGCCTGACCGCGCCGGCCGCTCGTCGCGAGGTCGTAGCCGTCCTGTTTCAGGATTAGCGTGCCCCAGTGAGGCAGACGCGCGAGGTGGGTCGCAAGCTCGCCCATACAGAAGCTCTTCGGGTGCGGCCGCCATTCCAGCGCCGCAGCCGGCACCCGTTCGAGGACACGGCGCGTCGCGGCCGTCTCCTGATCGAATTCCGGCAGCAGCGAGTCCCGTTCAGACATCACTTCCTGTTGAAGTCGACCTTCGGCACGGTCTTCGCTTCCGCAGGTGCCGCGAAGTACGGATACTCCTTGAAGCCGAACAGGTTCGCCGTGATGTTGGCGGGGAAGCGCCGGCGATTCTGGTTGTACTCCGTGATGCGCTCGTTGTAGCGGCCGCGTTCGGCCGAGATCCGATTCTCGGAGCCCTCGAGCTGGTCCATCAGCCGGATGTAGGCCTGATCGGACTTGATGTTCGGGTAGTTCTCCACGACCACGAGGAGCCGGGCGAGCGCGCTCGATTCAGCCTGCGCGGCTTCGATCTTCTGCTCGGGCGTAGAGGCGCCGGCCATCTTCGCGCGGGCGTCGGCCACCGCCTGAAAGACGTCCTTCTCCTGCTGCGCCAGCCCCTTTGTCGTCTCGACGAGATTGGGGATCAAGTCGCTGCGCCGCTGGAGCAGCACTTCGACCTGCCCCCACTGGCCCTTGATGGCCTCCTCCTGCGTCGCAAAGCGGTTATACGAACAGCCCGCCGTGCCCGCAAGCCCGACAACGATCACCACCAGCACCAGTCCAATCATGCGTCCCATGTGAAGTCTCCGTGTTCTCCAGCCAATTCTGTCTCACCAGCCACCCGACGCTCCGCCGCCGCCGCTCCGTCCGCCGCCAAACCCACCGAACCCGCCACTGCCGAAGCCGCCGCCTCCGAAGCCGCCGAGGCCGCCGCGTCGTCCTCCTCCGAAGCCGCCAAACCCTCCCAGGCCTCCGTACAGTCCCCAGGGAGAGCTGCGCCGGCCGATTCCGGGGCCGCCGCCGTGTCGAGACAACCAATTGACGACGACGAGCAGGATGACGATGGTGATGAGGAGGCCCACGGAACTGGCGCGTCCGCCGCGTCCAGACGCGGGCTTCGGAACGTCGGCCAGGGCCACGCCGCGACGATCGGCGATGCGATTGATGATCGCGGTCGTGCCGGCGAGCAGGCCCTGACCGTAGTCGCCGCGCTTGAACGCGGGCAGGAAGTGCTGCCGAATCACGTCGCCGGAGAATCCATCCGTGACGAACTCCTCGAGGTCGTAGCCGACCTCGATGCGGACCTTGCGTTCGGCCTTCGCCACCACGATCAACAGCCCATTGCTTCGGGCCTTCGTGCCGACGCCGGCCTGTTCGAACAGCTTCAGCGCGTAGTCCTCGATGGTGGAATACGGTGCGATGGTGTCCACCGTCACGACGACGACGGCGTCGGTCGTGGCGGCCTGCAGCGCGCGGATACGTCGATCCATTTCAGCCGCCGAACTCCGATCGACCAGGTTCGCGAAGTCGTTGACGGGCGCGGTGAGGCGGGGCAGTGACTGTGCCGCCAGGGCGGACGGTGTGAGCACGAGCGCCGCCGCGATTGCCACCGCGAGCCACACGCGGCCGCCGCCGCACAGGTGCGTCATCGCGCGCGCCAGCTGTCCGCGTAGGCCCACAGGCGCTCGGAGGCGGCGAGGTACTCAGGCAGTCTCGACACGAGCGCCGCCGCTTTGTGCCGCGCGGC
>CAZJTG010000272.1:4368-5244 GCA_964548865.1 uncultured Solibacteraceae bacterium | reverse complement strand
TGCGTGAGTTCCTGATCCGCTACGACGGCACGCTCATCGTGATTTCGCACGATCGCCACTTCCTGAACGAAGTCTGCACGCACATCGCGGACATCGACTATCAGACGATCATCACGTACACCGGCGGCTACGACGACATGGTGCTGGCCAAGACGCAGATCCGGTCGCGCATCGAGGCCGACTACGCCCAGCGCGACAAAAAGATCGCGCAGTTGAACGACTTCATCGCGCGCTTCTCGGCCGGCACCCGATCGAGCCAGGTCCAGTCGCGCCGCAAGGAAGTGGAGCGGCTGGAAACGACGGCGCTCGCCAGGTCCAACATCCAGCGTCCGTTCATCAAGTTCGCGATGGCGCGGCCCTCGGGCCGGATGGTGCTGGAGTGCTCGGGCGTCTCCAAGGCGCACGGCGATCTCCAGGTCATCGACGACTTCAGCGCCATCGTCAATCGCGGCGACAAGGTAGTGCTCGTCGGCCGCAACGGCGTCGGCAAGACGACGCTTCTGCGGGCGTTGCTGTCGGACGCGCCGGGCATGAAGGCGTCGCCTGGCGATATCGATGCCGGCACCATGCGCTGGGGCCACGAAGTGTCGATCGGCTACTTCTCGCAGGACCACACTGGCGAGATCGAGAAGGGCATGACGGCCGTCGAATGGCTGCACCAGTTCGATCCGGCCGCGTCCCGGCAGGAGATCCACGGCCTGCTCGGCCAGATGTTGTTCAGCGGCGAGGAAGGTCTCAAACCGACCGAGGCGCTCTCGGGCGGCGAAACGGCGCGCCTGCTGTTCTGCCGCATCATGCTGCGCAAGCCGAACGTGCTCGTGTTCGACGAGCCCACGAACCATCTCGACCTCGAATCGATCAACGCCCTGAACATCG
>CAZJTG010000272.1:0-4358 GCA_964548865.1 uncultured Solibacteraceae bacterium | reverse complement strand
AGGGGACCGTGCTGCTGGTCACGCACGACCAGGACCTGATGGAGGAAGTCGGCAACCAGGTCTGGTCGTTCGAGTCAGGTTCGATCAGCGTGCACAAGGGTCCCTGGGAAGAAGTCGCAGGCGCGGCAAGCCGGCCGTAGCCGCCTACCGCGGACGCCTGAGGCCGAACGCCACGAGCAGCCACGCGAGCGTCAGCCGCGGATGCGCGGTATTCCGCCACACTGTATTCCCCTGACCGCGGGGGATTCCGCGCGCCATCTCCCCGGGGCGCAGCCATCATCGCGCCGGTCCGCGCAGAATCGCCGCGCCCGATCGGCAAGCTCTATGCTTCATCCCTCCTGGACGGGAGGACCGGCGCCATGAAAGTCCGCGATGTCATGACTCACCCGCCAGTGACGTGTCCAGCCGATTTTGCCCTCGATGCCGTCACGCGGCTGATGTCGGAGTTCGACTGCGGGCTCGTGCTCGCCGTCGGAGACGATGGACGGCTGGCCGGCGTCGTGACCGATCGCGACATCTGTTTCGCCGCGTACGCACACCACGCGCCCCTGCACCTGATCCCGCTGGCCACAGCCATGATCACGCCGGTGATCGCCGTGCAGGCCGGGGCTGACCGGCAGTCGGCCGAACGCGTGATGCGTGACAATCGCCTGAGACGGTTGGCGGTGACCGATGGCGACGGGCGCCCGGTGGGCGTCGTGTCGATGGACGACCTGGCGCGGGAGGCCCAGCACGAGCGTCGGGCCGAACGCGATCGGGAGTTCGTCGACACGTTCGCCGCCGTCGCCGGGCCGCGGCGCGAGACCGGCGCCAGCCCCCTCGTTCCGAACCGCGTTGCGTGAAGGAGGAACTCATAGGGAAGACGTGAAAGTCAGCGTCCAGGAAGGCGTCCTCATCATTGAGGGTGAGCGCAAGGTGGAGGAGGACGTCAGGAAGGACGGCTTTCATCGGACGGAGCGGACCTTTGGCACGTTCTTCCGGTCGCTGGCCCTGCCCGAGGCAGTGAAGCTGGACAGGGTCGAGGCCGTGTTCAAGGACGGCGTCCTCGAGGTGCTGATGGCGATGGAAGCCGGCAAGAAGCCGGCCCAGAACATCGAAGTCAAAGTGCAGTAGGGTCGGCCGGATTGATTTTCGATCCGCCAGTCGCGGAGAATTGCCCGGCTGAATCGAGGGCAAGGACCAGTGGCTGACACGCCGGACACCGCAGATCTCCGACCGTATCTCTGGGGAGTGGAACACACGGGCCAGGTTCCTGCGGCTGCCGCGAGCGCCGCCGCGACGGCGCTCGAGTACCACCTGAATCGGCTGGACCAGCCCGCGCTGAACCTCAGCACGATGTTCATCCACTACAACGCGCGGATCGTCGCCGGTAAGGAAGGCCAGAACGTCGGAACGTCCATCGATGAAGCCCTGAAGGCGGTGGAGACGTACGGCTCCTGCCGGGACGAGTTGTGGCCGTCCGACGCCAACAAAGTACATACCAAACCGCCGCAGGAGGCCTACAACGACGCGAAGAGGTTCGCGAAACTGCAGTTCTACTCACCGGCGGACGTCTATGACGCGATCTCGAAGAAGTACCCCGTGGTCGCGTCGCTGTCGTTACCTCGCCGCTGTCTAGACGTCGCCGGCACGACCGGCCTCCTGCCGCCGCTGACCGCGGAGGAACTGCAGGCGAAAGACAAGTTCTTTCATCACGCCATGGTGCTCGTCGCTTTCGACAAGCGTGCCCGGACGTTTGTCGCGCGCAACTGCTGGGGTACGGCCTGGGGTGACAACGGGCACTGCACGATTCCGGTGGACGTCCTCCAGGCCATCTCCCCTCTTGGTTCGATGCGCTACAAGATCATCGCGATGCCTGCTGCGTCGGCAAAAGGCGTGGAGCCGGCCGAGGCCGCGGCGCCCGCCGCGGAGCCCGAGAAGATGTCCGACATCGCGGCGCGTCTGAAGGCGGACATCCGAGCCGACCTCAAGAAAGACCTCGAGGAAGCCCAGAAACGCGTCCGGGACATGTTGAAGAAGCCCGGCGGCCAGTAACGTCAGTCAGGACTTTTCAGATGGAATTTACCGGCAGGTATCTCGTACTCGACGCGCGCGGCACTGACAACGCGCTTCCGCGCATGCTGCGGGATCAGGCGGGCCTCAGAGTAGCCGCGGCCTCGGACTTCCCCAGGGGCACCGTGGATGCGGCCGAACTGGCGGGTTCCGACGGCGTCTACTTCGAGAACCTGGGCATCGCCGTCACGTCGTCCAATCCCGATCAGGCGGACGCGCTGACGCGCTCGTCCGGGTTGATCGTCGAGCGTGAACGCGTGATCCACCCGTTCAACATGCCTCCGCGCGACAACGCGCCGATGGACGCACCCGCGGCTCTCCTCGACGACGGCGGAGTCGGCCTGCAGAACCTCGACCGTCTGGTGTGTTCGCTGACGGCGACGGGCATGGTGGCCGTCGCGGCCATCGACGAGAGTGCGAACACCTGGGGGCTCGTCACCACGGGAGTGCTCCACAGCGTTCGCACCGGGCGCGGCGTGCGGGTCGCCGTGCTCGACACGGGGTTCGACCTTTCGCATCCGGATTTCGCGGGCCGCACGGTCGTCAGCAAGTCGTTTATCGACGGCGAGGACGCGCAGGACGAACACAGTCACGGGACGCATTGCATCGGCACTGCGGCCGGACCGTCGCAGCCGCGCACCCTGCCCCGGTACGGGGTTGCGACCGAGGCCGAGATCTACGTCGGCAAAGTGCTGCCGAATTCCGGGAGAGGCCGGGACGGCTCTATCCTTGCAGGGATGAATTGGGCCATCCAGCAGCGATGCCGGGTGCTGTCGATGTCCCTGGGCTCCCGGACCACGCCGGAAAGCCGGTACTCGCAGGTCTTCGAATCCGCAGCCCAGAAGGCGTTGAAGGCCAACTCCCTGATCATCGCCGCGGCGGGCAATGAAAGCGCCCGAGGCATGGGTCGAATCAACCCGGTGGGGCATCCCGCGAACTGCCCGTCGATCATGGCCGTGGGCGCCGTGGACTGGGACATGAAGATCGCGCCGTTTTCCACCCGCGGCATGAACGACGCCGGGGGCAGGATCGACATCGTAGGCCCAGGCGTGGACGTGTACTCGTCGGTGCCCCAGGGCGGCCATCAGCGCAAGAGCGGCACGAGCATGGCGTGTCCGCACGTCGCCGGCATCGCTGCGCTGTACTGCGAGGCCAACCCGACCGCCAGCGCGCGCGAGATCTGGGAGATGCTGATCCGCGACGCGAAGAAGCTCGAGCTGGAAGTCTCGGACATGGGCGCGGGCCTCGTTCAGGCGCCGCGCTAGCGAACATGGCCATCCGTACGTGGACCGTGCTCGTGGACGATGGGGCTGGCGTGCCGATGGAGACGCTCGTCGAGGCGCTCGGGCGCCACGGCTTCGTGCTCGAGCGCGCGCTCTCCGAGATCGGCGTGATTGTGGGCAGAGCCGACGAGTCGCGCGTTCCCGCGATTCGCGAGTTGCGCGGCGTCAGCGCTGTCGAGGAAGAGCGGGAGATCGACCTAGACCTCGAGTAGGACAGCCGCGTCTGAGATTAGGGCCGAAAGCGGCGGCGCCCGGGTCGCCGCGGCGCGTCGGTGCCTCCGGTGCCCGCGGCTTCACTGAGCGGCAGGCCGGCCTCTGGGATTCCTCGGTACGGGCGATCGCCACGCGGCGGCTGCGGGTGCTGTGGCCGTTGCGGCTGATGTGCCTGCGCGCCCGGCTGCGTGTGTTGAGAGTGCTGTGGGTGGGGCCTCTGGCCCTGTGAACCCGCGCCCGGCTGCCCATGACCGCCCTGACCGTGCGGTCGTCCACCCTGCGGCCGTCCACCGTGGGGCCGCCCACCCTGGGGCCGCTGGCCCCCTCCGCCATGCCCGTGCCCTGAGCCGCGTCCTGCCCTGGCGTCGCGCCGGGAGCGTTCCTCGGCCTTGCGGGCGCGAATCGCGGCGATCCGCTCGGCGAGCGGAATCTCGAGCTTGGCTTGCGGCCTCGCGCTGTAGTCGAAATCGGGCACGGTCACGCGCGGCAGCGTACGGCCGACTGCGCGCTCGATCGCCGCGATCTCGCTCTGCTCCTGCGGTGACACGAACGTGAACGCCTCGCCGCTCGCCTCGGCGCGGCCCGTCCTGCCGATGCGGTGCACGTAGTCCTCGGGCACGAGCGGCACGTCGAAGTTGATGACGTGGCCCAGCGCTTCGACGTCGATGCCGCGCGCGGCGATGTCCGTCGCGACAAGCACCGGAATGCGCCCGGCTTTGAATCCCGCCAGCGCCGCGGTGCGCTGCGCCTGGGACCGGTTGCCGTGGATGCGATCCGCCTTCACACCCTCGCGCGCGAGAAAATCCGCGA
>CAZJTG010000271.1:3884-5266 GCA_964548865.1 uncultured Solibacteraceae bacterium | reverse complement strand
GACGCCCGCGCCCACGTCCTCGATCACGCCATTGCGCATGACGATCGTGCCGCCGGCGATCGGAGCGCCTGCGGCCGTGTGAATCCGGGCGCCCCTGATGGCGTAGAGCGGACCCGCCTTCGCGCCTCCGGCGCTTCGGTCGGCAAGCCCCGCGGTTTCCACGTTGAGCGGGCTGAACGTGACGACGGCCGTGACAGCGGCCGCGAGCTGAATGGTGATGAGTTTCAGGTGTCGCATTGTCGTCCTCACTGACGCCCCATGTAGCGCTTGAACAGCTCGGTGTGTTTGCTGTCCCGTTCGATCTCACGCCCGCCGATCACGACGTGACGGATCTGCGAGCGAATCTCGAGCGGGTCGCCCGCGACGACCACGAGGTTCGCGATCTTGCCGGCCTCGAGCGTGCCGAGCGCCTTGTCGGCGCCGAAAATCCTCGCAGCGTTGATCGTGAGCGCTTTGAGCGCCTCGTTCCGGTCGAGCCCCCACGCCACCGACATCGCGGCCTGGAAGGGCACCAGCCGCACCGTTTGAAAACCGCCGCTCGAGAACGCGAACGTCACGCCGGCGTTCGAGAGCTGGCCGGCCGCCTGATAGTTCGCCGCGTGGAACGTGTCCTCGCCCTGCGGCATCGACAGCACGTTGTTCAGGATCACGGGCACGTTCTTCGCCTTCAGCAGGTCCGCGGTCGCGACCGCTGCCATGGGTCCCGTCCGGATCACGATGTTCAGGCCCTGGCGCTCGGCCCAGGAGATCGCGCTCCGGATGGCGTCTTCGCTGCCTGCGCTGATGAAGAAGGCCTGCTTCTTCTGAACGATTGGCACGAGCGGCTCGAGCGTCCAGTCCATCTGCCGGTTGGGATTCGCGCCGTACGCGCGCGCGGCCGTCAGCAGCCGTTCGAGTTCCGGCATGCCTCCCGTTCCTCCGGCCCCTCCTCCACGTCCTCCACCACCCCCGCGGCCTCCGCCGCCACCGCCGGGGAAGCTCAGCGCGAGGCCGGCGGCCGGCCGCACGATGTTCTCCTCCCACGTCCAGCCGTCGAGGTTCATGAGCGGCACATCACCAGTGATCGTGCCGCCGCCCATGAAGATGCCCGCGCTCGTGATGCCCTCGACGCGCGCGACCGGAATGGCGTCGCTGTCCGACTGATAGGCGACACGCGTGCGCAGCATCTGATTGAACTCGAGCATCTCGCTCACGTCCTCGTAGCCGCGGACACCTGGCTCGTTGATGCCGAGATCGGTGGCGGCGTCGATGAAGCCCGGATAGACGCTCGCGCCGCGAACATCGACAATCTTCGATCCGGTCGGCGAGACGTTTGCGCCGATCGCCTGGATCTTGTTGCCGCGAATGACGAACTGGATGTTCCAATCGGCGTCGGCGAACGT